>NZ_PVUE01000001.1:300000-595883 GCF_003003235.1 Antricoccus suffuscus | reverse complement strand
GTCCATACCTGTGATCGGGTGCCCCACATGCACTGCTAGCTCGTGTCTCATATCTGGGTGGACTTATCGTGTCTCACATCAACCGAGACTGGACAGCGCTATGGGAGCCCTTTCTCTACACATGAAATCGATTCGAGGTTATCCACAGGCGCCACGCGACCGGTTGTGCCGGCGAACTCCAGCCGTCAGCCTCATTCGTATGACATCCCGAAGGCTCGTCCCCGGCCCGATCGCCAACCTCGCCCGCCAGCAGGCAGGGGTCGTGAGTACGGCGCAGTTGCGGGCTAACGGTATGACCAAGACGCAGATTGCCCGCCTAGTAGGCGATGTGTGGCAACGGATCGACAAGGGCCTCTACTACACGAACACCAGCGATGTCCCATGGAAGGCCCTCGTATGGGCAGGCTATATCGCCGGCGGCGATGACGCCGTGGCGTGCGGACGCACCGCGGCACGACTGTTCGGTCTGATTGATGACGACGAGCGTCCGATAGTGATCATGGTGCCGCGCGAGCGATCACCACAGCGAAGGTGGTTCGTCGAGTACCGGCGCGCAACGGTCGGAATCCGTCGTACCCAGACGCGGCAAGGGATCCGTTGCACTTCAGTTGCCGACACGGTGCTCGACGTGTGCGCCTCAGGCACAGTCCAAGACGTGGTTGCGCTGATCTCGCGCGCGATTCAGCAACGTTTGACCAGCGGGCGTCAGCTTGCGGCCGCGATGGATCGCAGGCGTGCGGTGAAGTTCCGCCCCGAGATCATCGCAATGATCAGCGACGCGGCCGACGGTGCGCACAGTCCTCTTGAGGTCGAGTACCTGCGTAAAGTCGAGCGAGCGCACGGGCTGCCGAAAGGTAGGCGTCAGCGGCACGCCGGCAACGCCAAGCAATGGGTCGATGTCATCTATCGCGCGTACGGACTGATTGTCGAGCTCGACGGTGAGGCCACGCACCGCCGTGCGGCATTCCGTGACCGGACCAGAGACAACGCCAACGCGAAGGTCGGCTGGACGACCCTGCGCTTCGGCTGGCACGAGATCATGGCCGACCCGTGTGGCGTCGCCGCGCAGATCATCGAGGCCTTGATTGCTCGTGGCTGGAGGGGAATTCCGGCCCAGTGCTCGACGTGTGCTGCTTAGACGGCGTGTGCGAGCAGACTGGTCGCGACCTCGAGCGCTTCAGCGCGTTGACCGTCGACCAGGCCGAGGCGGGTACGCCGATCGACGAGGTCTTCCGGCGTCATCGCGAGCTCGTTTTGTACGCCGAACACCAACTCGGCGCGGGTCACCGGCGAACCGGCTACGACAGGTGCGGCAAGATCCTTGTTGTCCGCGGCGAGCGCGACGAGCTGTTCGGCCTCGACGCCGTATCGATCGATGAGCCGCTGCGGCGCCTTGATCTCGGCGAGCCGATCACGCGAGGCGGCGCCGACCAGTGGCAGCGCACGGGTCTGGCAGTCTGCGGCCCAAATCCCGGCGATCTCCACCGCCTTGTCGACTGCTTCCTCGGCCATCTTCCGGTACGTCGTCAACTTGCCGCCGACGATAGTAAGAGCACCGGTATCCCCAATGCTGATCTGGTGCTTGCGAGAGAGGTCGACCTCGACGCCCTCGTCATCGATGGTGACCGGGCGCAGACCCGCGAACTGACCGACGACATCGTCGCGAGTCAAGGCGACCTCGAGCGCCTTGTTTGCCGTGGCTAGCAGGAAGTCGACGTCATCCGCCGTCGGCTGGACTCGTGCGCCGATGTCATCGACGAGTACGTCGGTCGTCCCGATGTACGTCGTGCCATCGCTCTGTGGCAGCACCGAGACAAGCTCGTGGAAGGTCCCGTCGACCGGTACGACGAGCGCGGCACGCGGATCGCGAAGCGTGCTCGTCGGCACGATGATGTGACTACCGCGCCGCGCACGCAAGCGGACACCGGGTTCGAGCTTGCCAGCCCAGACGCCGGTCGCGTTGACTACCGACCGCGCGTTGATACGCGTCTCGAGCCCGGTCAGCTCGTCGCGCACCTGGGCGCCGTCACCAGCAATCCATCGCGCCGTCACGCGGGGCAGGATCTTCGCGCCGTACGCCGCCGCCGTACGCGCGACCGCGATCACCAGTCGGCAGTCGTCCTCAAGCTGCCCGTCGAACGACAACAGCCCACTGTCCGCGCGCACCGTCGGGAATAGCAGCTTGGCCTCCGCGCCGGAGATACGCCGCGGCGCAGGCAATAGCGATTTATTAGTGCGCACCGACGCGCGCAGCAGGTCGCCCGCCTGGAAGCCGAGGCGAGCGAGTCGACGGCGTTTGGCGGGGATATCGGCAAGGTCGGGCATCAGCATGGGCAGGCTGCGCACCAGATGTGGCGCCGTGCGTTCCATCAGGATCCCGCGCTCGGTGGCCGACTCGACGGCTACGTTGATCTGCCTGCTGGCGAGGTAACGCAGCCCACCGTGGACCAGGCCGCTGCTGTAGGAGCTAGTCCCGGAGGCGAGGTCGGACTGCTCGACGAGCACCGTGGACAGCCCGCGGCTGGCCGCATCGAGAGCGACGCCGGCGCCCGTGATCCCGCCGCCAATGACGAGTACGTCGATCGTCTCGCCGGATGCAAGCGAGTCGAGATCGCGCTGTCGGCGATCAGCGGTCAACGATGGCCAGTGCAGGGACACGATATTTCGGCTTTCAGTGATGCCCACGGGGGAGCGTGGCGTGCTAGCAATAGCGCTAACTATAGCAAGCATTTGGCGGCGCTGCCGCGACGTTATCACCGCAAATGGCCGCGCTATTGGACCCAAGTCGGTACGTTGAGCAAATGACCTCGCGACCCCTCGACCCGTACGTCGACAGCGAAGTCGGCCAGCTGCGCGCAGTGCTCCTGCATCGCCCAGGCACGGAGCTTTCCCGGCTCACGCCCCGTAACAACGATCGGTTGCTCTTTGACGGGGTGCCTTGGGTCGCCCGCGCCCAGGAGGAGCACGACGCGTTCGCGGAACGGTTGCGTGAGCATGGCGTTTCGGTGTACTACCTCGCTGATCTGCTCACCGACGTGCTCGAGCTGGCGGCCGCGCGAACGGACACTATCGACGCGGTACTGCGGGATCCGCGACTCGGCGACGACCTTGGCGCCGTCGTACGTTCGCACCTCGGCGGGCTGCATCCCGACCAGCTGAGTGAAGTGCTGATCGGCGGGATGCTGCGTTCGGAGCTGCCCGGCGGCGTCGGTCTCCCCTACGCGCTGCTCGGCGACCAGGACTTCGTCGTCGATCCGCTGCCCAACGCGCTGTTCACCCGCGACTCATCGGTGTGGCTGCGCGAGCAGGTAGCGGTGACGTCGCTGGCGATGCCGGCTCGACAGCGAGAATCGTCCCTGACCGGCGCGATCTACGCCCACCATCCGATGTTCAACGACCCTGAGCTGCTGTTCGCGCCGGACCTCGAACCGCTCGAAGGCGGCGACGTACTGCTGCTTGGACCCGGCGTACTCGCTGTTGGTGTCGGGGAGCGTACGACGCCCGCCGGCGCCGAACGGCTCGCCCGTCAAGCCTTCGCCCGTGACCTTGCCGATCAGGTGCTCGTCGTACCCATTGCTCAGGACCGCGCCACGATGCACCTCGACACCGTCTGCACGATGGTCGATCGGGACGCCATGATCGTCTACCCCAACATCGCCGATGGCCTGGTCGCCTACACGCTGACCGCGCCGGATGGTCCGATCGGCCGGCTTCGGGTGGACGGTCCGCAGCCGTTCTTGGTCGCCGCCGCGGAAGCGCTCCAGGTCGACCGGATCCGCACCATCGACACCGGGCTGGATCAGGTCGGCGCGGAGCGCGAGCAGTGGGACGACGGCAACAACACGCTCAGCATCGCACCCCGCGTGACAATGGCGTACGAACGCAACCACCACACCAACCGGGCTCTTCAAGAAGCGGGCATCGAGGTCATCGAGATTGCCGGTTCGGAGTTGGGCAGCGGCCGCGGTGGGCCGCGGTGTATGAGCTGCCCCATCGTCCGCGACCCCTTGAGCTCTAGCGGAGCGTGACCTGGCGGCCGATGATGCCGGCGCGGCTGCGGCGTTCGGCCTCGTTGAGCGGATCGGTGACCGCGAGCGCCTTCTCTACCCGCGCGAGCAGCTGCTCGGCAGGCTTCTCGAACTCGCTCGGGTGCGCATCGATTGACACGTCCCAGACCGGCACGAGCAGGCCGTGGGCCCGGAACTGGCCGGCGAACTTCGTGTCCTCGCCGAGCGTCAGCTCCCCCGCTGCCGAGAGTCGGGCCAGGGCATCGAGCAGCGCGTCCTCGTCGTACGGCATCGGCCACCGCACGTGCGCCTTCGGACCCGGCGCGCACCAGTACGCCGCCTCGACCGAGCTCAGCCGCGCGGTCGGGAACACCGTCTCGTTAGCGCGCTGCATCGACAGCTTGACGTCTTCGCTCTGCGAGTCCAGGTCCTCCACCCAGAAGGAAAAGTCCTCATGCACCGTGACCTGCGGCGCGTCGTCGGACAGTATCTCGGCGAGCGTCGGACCAGAGGCCGGCGCGGCCTCGTAGTCCAGCAGCGTGCCGGGCTCGGCCTCCATCGCGCGCAGCAGCGCATGTGCGATATCGCGGCCGGCATCTGGCGACGGGATCGTGGTTTGCGCGGCAAGCACGACCCGGCCGTCATCGCGGACCAGCGCCGGCACCGCCATCGGCAGCACGGTGCCGAGCTCGACCTTGCGATCGGCGTACTTCGGGTCACGAAGAGTGAGCGGAGCAGTCGCGGCCGGGACCAACTCACGCAACGCGACCCAGTCGCATTCACCGGGTACGCCGGCAAACGGTCGCGCCACCATCGGACGCAGATCGCGCTTCGTGCGCACCTTCTCGGTCACGTCACCGTTCGATATCGACCGGGCGTGGGCCTGGGCATTCTTCTTACGGCGTTCGGACTTCTTGCTCACATCGGATCCTTTATCAAGCGTGGTACGGCGTCGCGCGGGGCTGTTGGTGCATCAGCGAGAGTACGTCGTCCGCCGCCCGCGTCGGCGTAGGACATAATCTTGCCGCATGCCTGCTGTTGTCGTTTTCTTGGTCGACGTCATCCTCGTCGCGGTGTTTGCCACGATCGGTCGGATCAGCCACGCCGAAGGACTGTCGCTGGCCGGGGTCGCGGAGACTGCCTGGCCGTTCCTGGCGGGTGTCGTACTCGGCTGGATCGTCGCGCACTCCTGGAAGCGTGGCGCGCCGCGCACTGTCGTGGAAGGAATTCCAGTGTGGGCAGTCACGGTCATCGCCGGCATGCTTTTGCGGCACGCAGTCGGGCAAGGTACGGCGACCGCATTCATCATTGTCGCGACCGTGACGTTGGCCGTATTCCTGCTGGGCTGGCGATTTGTCGCGCGGCTTATCATTACTAAACGCACATCGTCGCGACCGTCCTCTGCATAAGCACCCGGGGCGACGGCGCATACCGGCTACGTCGAACAGGTGATTACATGCAAGGACTGATGCAGGACTACCCGCTTACGCTGGTCAACATCTTCCATCGGATGGAGCAGCTCTACCCCGATCACTTGATCATCACGGGTGGGCCGAAGCCGAGCCGGTTTACGTATGCCGAGTTCGCCGACCGCACCCGCCGGCTCGGTTCGGCGCTTGACACCCTCGGGGTGTCCGCGGACGGTCGCGTCGGATCGTTCTGCTGGAACCATGTGCAGCACCTCGAGCTCTACTACGCCATCCCGTGCACCGGCCGCGTCCTGCACACCCTCAACATCCGGTTGTTCCCTCAGCAGCTCACCTATATCACCAACCACGCCGAGGACGAGGTCGTCTTTGTCGACCGGTCCCTGCTGCCGGTCCTGCTGCCGCTGATCGACACGTTCACTACGGTCCAGAAGTACGTCGTAATCGACGACGTCCCCGAGGGCGCCGACGGTCCGGAAGTCCCTGACGACGAGCGGTTTATCGACTACGAGGAACTCATTGCGGACCAGCCGCGCGCCGACTTCGACATCAAGGACGAGAATCAGGCAGCCTCGATCTGCTACACCTCGGGCACCACGGGCAACCCCAAGGGGGTCGTCTACAGCCACCGCTCGATGTGGCTGCACGCCTCGGCGTCGACCTCGACCGCGGGCACCGACGTAAAGCCGACCGACACGGTCATGCCGATCGTGCCGATGTTTCACGCCAATGCGTGGGGTTTCTGCCACTCGGCGCCGATGGTCGGCGCCAACATCGTCTTCCCGGCCTCGGACATGACCCCAGCGGGCGTCGCGCGGCTGATCGAAGACGAGAAAGTCACTCTTGCCGGCGGCGTACCCACCATCTGGCAAGGCATCGTGCCGTTGTTCGACCAGTTCGACTTCTCGCATCTCGACCGCATCCTGTGCGGTGGATCCGCCGTACCGGCCGCGTTGATCGAGGCGTGGCGTCCCGTCGGCGTCCTCGTCTGGCAGGCCTGGGGCATGACCGAGACCAACCCGGTGGCCACCGGCGCGATCATCGATCCACGCGACCAAGGCAAGTCCGAGGATGAGCTGCTTCCGCTGCGGGCCCGCGCCGGTACGCCGTTCCCCGGCATGGAATTCCGCATCGTCGAACCGGACACGATCAATCCACTTCCCTGGGACGACACGACGACCGGCGACCTGCAGGTCCGTGGGCCATGGGCCGCGCGCGAGTACTACAGGCCAGATGCCGGCGTCACCCTTGTCACCTCGGATGGCTGGATGTCGACCGGCGACGTTGCGGCGATCGACCCGTTCGGGTCAATCAAGATCGTCGACCGCACCAAGGATCTGGTGAAGTCCGGTGGTGAGTGGATTTCGTCGGTGGACATCGAAAACCTGCTCATGGGTCATCCCGCCGTACGCGAAGCCGCGATCGTCGGGATCCCCCACCCGAAATGGGATGAACGACCGCTGGCGTGCGTCGTACTGGCCGAGGGCAAGAGCGCCACGGCCGAGGAACTGCTCGACTTCTTGCGGCCGAAGATCGCCAAGTGGTGGATGCCCGACGCCGTCGAATTCATCGACGAGGTCCCGAAGACCAGCGTCGGCAAGTTCTCGAAGAAGGACCTGCGGACCCGGTTCGCGGACTACAAGCTGCCCGGCGTCGAGTAACCCACGCCGCGCCGCCCGTGACTGGCTGCCCCAACCGGTCTCTGGACACGGATCAAATATCGCGCTGTACTGGCAATTTGAGGTACGCCGTCACGTAGCCTAGTGCTGTGCTCGGGTCACTATTAAATCGATATACGCAAGTGACGTATATCGAACAGCCGCGTCGCGCCGACGTGCACCAGACCATCTTCCTGATCCCGCTCGCGCTGGTGCTGATCACTCTCGGGCTGTTTCGCACCGACCTGTTCCTCGGTACGCAGTTCCTCGTGGGGGTTGGGATTTTCGCGGTGGCGACGGGCGCGGCCTTCTTGGCACCGTGGAAGGAGTTGCCGCTTCGGTACGTCGCCATCGTCCCGACACTGGACTTCATCGCCATCGGCCTGTGTCGCGATGCGGGCGCGAACCAGACGACGACTCTCTCGCTGTTGTGCTTCTTCCCGGCCGTGTGGCTGGCGCTGTTATTCGAGTCGCGGGGCGTCATTCTCGCGACGGCGTTCACCGTGCTCGCGGCGACCATACCGTCGCTGCTGCGGATGACCGAGTCGGTAGACCCGTTCATCGTCATTCGTCAACTTTTGCTGCCATTGGTGATCATGCTCGTCACGGCGATGCTCGTGCTGGCCCGCGCCAAATACCTGGCTCAGCGGCGCGAGCTCACCGACCAGGCACATGACCTGCATTTCTCACTTGCTGAGACCGAGCGCAACGCGCGGCTACTGGACAACGTCATTAACAGCGTCGGTGTCGGGATCGTCGTCGTCGACGCGGACGGCAACGATGTCATCCAGAACCGAGCACAAGAGCCGATCCATGCGCTCGCCTCCCCGCCGGACAATCCGGACCGGACGGAGTCCGGTCACCACATCTACCACCGCGACGGCATCACTCCACTCGTTCCCACGGCGCGCGCGGTCTATCGCGCGATTCAAGGCGAGACCTTCAGTGGGCTGACGATGAATGTCGGTAAGCCCGGCAGTGACCAGAGGGTCGTCTCGGCGGCCGCGCAACCGATGGTCGACGCCAGTGGAGAGCGCGAGGGCGCCGTCATCGTCTTCAATGACATCACCGACATGTCGGAGCTCGCGCGCAACCGAGAGGCCTTCGTATCGGCGGTATCGCACGAGCTGCGTACGCCGATCACCTCGATCGTGGGCTACCTCGACCTTGTACGAGACAATCCGGAACCGAGATCGGACGAGACGAACAGCTATCTCGAGGTGATCAACCGCAATGCCGAGCAGGTGCTCCGGATCATCGAAGACCTCCTGACATCGGCGCAGGTGATCAACGGAAGTATCCAGCTTAAGAAGGTGCCCACCGACATCTCGGCTCTCGCACGGGCAACTGTCGAATCCGCGCGAGTGCGTGCCGATGCCCGTCACATTGCACTCCAAGCAGAAACAGTCGACTTGCCGAAGAGCGCCGTAGACCCGGCCCGGATCGCTCAGGTGCTGGACAACCTCGTGTCTAACGCGATCAAGTACACCCCCGAGGGCGGCAAGGTCACGGTCCGGACCTTCGCCGACGCCGCGGCAGGCACCGCGAACGTCGAAGTGCAAGACACCGGCGTCGGACTGTCACAGGCCGACTTGGCCAAACTCTTTACACCGTATTTCCGTACCAAAGCCGCTATCAACAGCACGCTCCCGGGGGTAGGCCTCGGACTAACGATCTCGAGGCGCATCGTCGAGGCGCATGGCGGCGTCCTCTCGGTCGAGTCGACACCCGGGATTGGGACCACCTTTACCATCGGTCTGCCATGCGGCGACTAATCCGAATCGCGTCACACCGACGCCGTACCTCAGGGCATTAATGAAGAACCTCGTCCTCGTTTTAGTTGGCGTCGTGTACGGCGTCGCGGCTTTCCTGCTCTTCTGCGAGACCGGCGTGTTCGGCCAGTTGGGCGAAAACCGGTGGCGTGACGCCGGCCTGCTGCTCGTCACGTTTACGGCGGCCTGCGCGCTCACCTACATCTCGATGCTGCTCATGGCGTACCTACGCCGCCAGGGAAACTCGACCGGCGATCCGCTCGACTTCGAGTGGCATCTGATGATCCCCTGTCGCGATGAAGAGAGCGTCATCGCCGCGACTGTCTCGGCCGCCCGTACGTCGTTTCCCCATGCACACGTCTGGGTCATCGATGATGCCAGCGAGGACCAGACTGCCGCGATCGTGCGTGGTCTCATGGACTTCGACGTACGCGTGCACCTCATCTCACGGGTCGCGCCCAATGCCAGGATCGGCAAGGGCGAGGCACTCAACAGCGCGTACCGGATCGTCGGTGAGTACGTCGGGCACGAAACGGACCGCAGCCGGGTCATCGTCGGCGTACTCGACGCCGATGGCTACCTGTCTGACAACGCGCTGGAGTACATGGCCGGGCCGGAGTCGTTCGGCGACCCGGGCGTCGGCGCCGCGCAGCTCGAAGTCTGGATGAAAAACCGAAATGACCGGCGGCCAATGCCGGGGCGCGGCCGATGGGCCAACCTGGTCGGTCGTTACCTCGTGCGGATGCAGGATGTCGAGTTCCGGACTACCAACTCCGCGATGCAGGTGCTGCGCGTCGAAGCAGGCAGCGTCGGCATGGGCGGCAACGGGCAGTTCACCCGACTGGACATTCTCGACGCGCTGACCGAGAAGCACGGCAATCCCTGGGGCCGGAAGCTGTGCGAGGACTACGAGCTCGGCCTGCACATCCTCGCCATGGGCGCTAAGAACCACTACGTCCGCGAGGCGCACGTCTCGCAGGAGGCGCTGCCCTACGTGCGCCGGCTACTGACCCAACGGACCCGCTGGGCACAGGGAATCATGGAGTGCGCGAGCCTGCTGCCGGTGCTGCGCCGCAGCCGCAAGATGCGATTCGCCGGCCTGCTGGAGATCCACTACTTCATGGCGCTGCCGCTGATCATGGTGATCAACCTGCTCATGGTGCCGTTGTTGACCTGGCTAGCAATCCGCGAGCATCAGTTCAATTTCCTGTCCGGCAGCACTCTGACGATGACGATCGTCGCGATGCTGCTGTTCCTTATCCTGCCGTACGCCGCATGGGGCCCGATCTATCGCAAGATCACCGACGAGGACTTCGGGATCATCGCCAGCATCTTTATCGGCATCGGCGCTCTCTTCTACGCCTATTTCACCTACTTCTACTACCCCAGGGCGATTGCGCGGATGCTCAGCGGACGAACGGCATGGGCTAAGACGAAACGCAACGCCGATGGCATCACCCCGCTCGCCGTACCCGCGCTGGAAGGCCTCGACTCGCTGGCCCTGGTCAACCGCAGCGTGATCGAAGAGCTCGCCGGCGAACTGGACGAGCGCAACGACCTGGCGCTGGAGTTTGTGTCCGGGTTCGCGATCATGTGGCCGACGCGGCTCGCCCGCATCAGGGAAGCCGTTGGCGCCGAGCACTTCGAGGCCAGCCGCGACGCGATCGGCAGCATCAAGGTCTCGTCGGCCATGATCGGCGCGGAGCGTCTCGAGTACGCCGCGGCGCGGATCGGGAACCTCATTGTCGAGGACGAATTCGACGCCTGCCGTCGCGAACTTTCTCGGCTGGAGGAGATCGGCGCCGAGACCGTTCAACTGCTCCGCTCGGATTTTCTCGACGAGATCAAGGGCATGCCCTAGCCCTAGTCCGAGCTACGCGCGTCCTGAGACATGATCTCGGCGAGCCGTTCGCGTAGTGCGCGCGGGCGAAACGGCTTGGTGATGTAGGCGTCCGCGCCGACTTCTAAGCCGAGCGCGGCGTCGTACGGCTCGGACCGAGCGCTAAGCATGACCAGATGCCCGGCGTAGAACTCCCGAAGCTGCCGTGCGACCGCGTAGCCATCCATATCCGGCAGGCCGATGTCGAGAGTAATCAGTGACGGCTCCGAATCACGAGCCTGCGCGATGCCGTCGGTGCCGGTCGCGGCCGATGTGACGTCATGACCCGCCTGGGCGAGTACCACCTCCAGCAGCCGGCGAATATCGTCATCGTCCTCGATGACCAGCGCTTTTAAGGTGCCATTATCCGTAGCCATAGTGCCCAGGCTAACTGGTCACCAAAAATTCCGTCGACGGTTCGGGGCGAACGGCGCAAGAATGGAGAAGAACCGATCTTAACGCGCGGGTAACGTCACAAACCCGAGATCATTGCCGAGCAACGGAGTATTTACCCGATGACATCATCCACCTTGGCTATAGAGACGTCAGGTCTCGTCAAACGATTCGGAGACAATGTCGCCGTCGATGGCGTCGATCTGAGAGTCGAGTCCGGCGGCGTGTACGGCGTACTCGGTCCTAATGGCGCGGGCAAGACGACCACGATCCGCATGCTGTCCACGCTGTTGCGCATCGACGGCGGGCAGGCGATAGTGCTCGGCCACGACGTAGTTAAAGAGGCCGACACGATCCGCGGCAAGGTCGCCTTGACCGGCCAGTTCGCTTCCCTGGACGAGGATCTGACGGGCGCCGAAAACCTGATACTGCTCGCCCGGCTCTACGGATACGGCCGTGCAGCTGCGCGTGATCGCGCCGCACAACTGCTGACCGCTTTCGATCTCACTGAAGCCGCCGGACGGCAGGTCAAGAAATACTCCGGAGGCATGCGGCGGCGGCTCGACATCGCCGGCAGCATCATCGTGACACCCGAGCTGATCTTCCTCGACGAACCAACGACCGGGCTCGATCCGCGAAGTCGCAACCAAGTCTGGGAAATCATCCGCGCACTGGTCTCCGGCGGTACGACGGTCCTGCTGACGACGCAATACCTCGACGAGGCCGACCAGCTCGCTAACCGCATCGCCGTAATCGACCACGGCAAGGTCATCGCCGAAGGCACGACCGGTCAGCTGAAGGCGTCGGTCGGTTCGGGAGCATTGCATGTGCGGGTGGCCGACCCGTCGGTTCGCGAAGACGCGGCCCGCATACTCGGCGTAGAGCTTGGCGTAGATGTCACCTACGAAAGCGATCCGGCCGCCCTTTCCGCCCGCATCTCCGATCCCGCCCGGGTCTCGCGATGCCTCGCGGCGCTGCACGGGGCGCGGATCGACGTCACCACCTTCGCCCTCGGCCAGCCGAGCCTCGACGAAGTTTTCTTGGCCCTGACCGGGCACCCCGCCGAGGACGACGAGCCGTCCGAGGCAGACAACGAAACACCGGAGGTCGTGCGATGAGCACCCAGACGCGGGAGAGCGAACTGTCTGTCGAGGCGGTCGCCGACGTCCTTCGCGGTTCGGCCAAGGAGCTCAAGAGGCCATCGCCACTGACGACCTCGCTGGTGTTCGGCTGGCGCGCGCTGTTGAAGATCAAGCACATCCCCGAACAGCTCTTCGACGTGACCATGTTCCCCATCATGTTCACGCTGATGTTTACCTACCTGTTCGGCGGTGCACTGGCCGGCTCGACCGAGGCCTACATCCAGTTCCTGCTGCCCGGCATCCTCGTACAGACCGTCGTCATGATCACCATGTACACCGGTCTGACCCTCAACAAAGATGCCGAGAAAGGTGTATTTGACCGATTCCGGTCGCTGCCGATCTGGCGACCGTCGCACTTGGTCGGCGCGCTGCTGGGCGACCTCTTTCGCTACACGATCGCGTCGGTCATCGTCCTGGTTCTCGGGCTGATCATCGGCTTCCGGCCGGATGGCGGCGTACTCGGCGTCGTTGCCGCGGTCGCGTTGTTGCTGCTGTTTTCGTTCAGCATGTCATGGGCGTGGACGATGCTCGCGCTCATCATGCGCACCGAGACGGCGGTCATGGGTGTGTCGATGATGGTGTTGTTCCCGCTGACATTCGCGTCCAACATCTTCGTCGACCCGACGACCATGCCGGGCTGGCTGCAGGCGTTTGTCGAGGTCAACCCCATCAGCAATCTCGTCACGACATGCCGCGGACTGATGCAGGGCGGACTCGACTACGGTCAGCTCGGGCTGACTTTGGCTTGGTGTGCCGGGTTCGTCATCGTCTTCGGTCCCCTGACGATGCGGCTCTACAACCGCAAGTAGCACGCGCTCCGGCCGGTCGGGCCCTGCGCTTCGCGGAAGCTAGGGGTTAGATGATCGTCGGTGCCGCGTCGCCGTCGGCGACGAGCGGCTTGCCGGCCGCTTCCCAGCTCTTCATGCCACCGTCGACATTGACCGCGTCGTAGCCGTTGTTGTTGAGCCACTCGGTGACCCGGCTCGACCGGCCGCCACCACGGCAAAACACGTAGACCGGATCGCCCTCGGGGACATCACCTAGTCGCTGCGGCACCTCGGCGATCGGGATGTGCGTGACGCCCTCGATATGGCCGGCCTGCCATTCGTCGTCCTCACGTACGTCGAGGATCACGGCATCAGCGGGGAGTTGGTCAACTGTGGTCTCGGGTATCTCACTCATGGAATTGATGGTGCCACCTACCAGATCCGCGCCGGGCCCGGGTCGGCACATTTGAATTGAGCCGGCCCGGTCCCAAGTCTGCGACGGGCGATTAGCCTTCTTTTCCTTCGAGCGCGACCAGTACGCCGGCGAGCGCGAAGTACTTGTTCGAACCGAGGTCACGGATAGTCTTCACGCCGAGCGCGTCGTTGAGTGCTGCGTCATGCTTTTCGGTCAGGCCGGCGAGTGCCGACGGGGGTGCGTCCAGGATGTCCTTCAAAGGCTTGTTTTCGTATGCCTTGTCGAGACCTTTACCAAGGTTGACTTCGACTGCCATGGTTGTTGTCCTCTCTCATGACCCGCGTCAATCGGCGAGCTTGCCGACTGTTATCAGACTCAAGGTCGAGGTGCGGATTTGCAAGCGGTTTGCGATGCCATCACTCAGCACCCTCTCAGGAACATCCGTTGCTTTTTTATACTAAGATGGCCTTGTAGACCCGACGTACCCAACCAAGGGATGAGCAGCAATGCCGACCCACACCCCCATGCCACCGCAGACCCGCAACCGCACCTACGGGCAGTACTGCCCCGTCGCGGCTGGCCTCGACGTCATCGGCGACCGTTGGGTCTTGCTGATCATGCGCGAGCTGGTCGCCCAACCTAGCCGCTTTACCGACTTACGTCGTGCCCTACCGGGCCTCGCCCCCAATCTCCTCACCGAGCGACTGCGTGATCTTCAAGCGGCGGCGCTGGTCGAGTCGGTCGACGTATCCGAGTCGAGCAGCCGCAGCATCTACCAGGTCACCGACAAGGGCTTGAAGATCATTCCAGTTCTGCGCGCCGTCGCGCGGTTCGGTGTGGACTATCTTGACCCCGCGACGACCCCCAACCTCCCCGCCGAAGGTCTCTCGCCGGCGCGTACGGCGCGCGCATTTTTGCTTCCATGGCTCAAACCCGGCGCACCACACATGCGGGTCCGGCTTACCGTCCCGGATGGCTCATCGGCAGATGTCGTGGTCGACGGTCGTCGTACCGACATCACCGACGCCGACCCCGGCGTCGCACCCGACGTCGAACTACGGACCGACGCACTCGCATTGTCCGACGTCCGGCGTACCGGCGCACCGCTTGAGGCCACTCTCGCCGGATCGCCTACCGCTAAGGACAAATTCCTCAAAACCTTCGACCTCGTAATCCAGTAGCCAAACAAGGAAGCGGGTGAGCGCGATGACATTTCAGATCAAGCGGGTGTACGACGACGCGGAGCGCGCCGACGGTGCGCGCGTGCTGGTCGATCGGCTATGGCCACGCGGAATCAAAAAAGAGGCGCTCGGCCTGGAGCTGTGGTGCAAGGACATCGCCCCGTCGGCCGACTTGCGCGCGTGGTTTGACCATCGAGCCGACCGGTTCGGCGAATTCACCAAGCGCTATACCGCCGAACTGGACGAGAATTCCGCGGTGGACGACCTGCTCGAGCTTGAGTCCCAGAAAAAGACGGTGACGCTGCTGTACGGCGCGAAGGATCGCGAACTCAACCAAGCGGTCGTCCTCAAGGACTACCTCGAGAGTGCACGAAAGTGACGTACGGCGCTTTTCCTATCGCATAGCGGATCTACCGCCCGGCAAATTCATTTGGTATATTTTTTATATCAACGTGAATTGCCGAGGGGAACCGCATGGCCCGCACACGTAATGCCAGTCCATGGATCGTCCTGGTCGCGACGGGCCTGTCGGTCTTCGCAGTATTTCTCGACACGACGATCCTGTATGTCGCCTTTCCCAGCATCAGCGCGACCTTCAGCGACGTAAGCCCCGCGGGGCTGTCCTGGGTGCTCAACGCCTACACGATCGCCTTTGCGGCCATGCTCATTCCCGCGGGCCGACTCGCCGATCGCATTGGCCGACGCAAGACCTTCCTGAGCGCGGTCGTACTGTTCACCGTCGCATCCATGCTCTGTGGACTAGCTCCGTCCGTGGAAGTCCTGATCATCGCGCGGCTTGCCCAGGCGATCGGCGCCGCGGCGATGGTGCCGGCCTCCCTTGCGCTCGTCCTTCAGTCATTCAGCAAGGCAAAAATGCCTGTGGCGGTGGCGATCTGGGGATCATTGGGCGGTATCTCCGGAGCCGCAGGTCCGAGTCTCGGCGCTCTCGTTGTTGAGACACTTGGCTGGCGATGGGCATTCTTCATCAACCTGCCCGTCGGCATCATCAGTTTTTTCCTCGGACGGCGAGTGTTGCCCGAAGGCCGCGAGGCGACCCGCGGCAAGCTTCCCGACCCGCTGAGTATCGTGCTGCTGGCCGGCGGCCTCGCCGTACTCTCGTACGGCGTGGTGGAGACCGAGACGTGGGGATGGCTCAGCACCGGACTCGCAGTTACTGTCGTCATCGCGGCCGTGCTGATCACGCTGTTCTTCCTGCGATGCCGGGCGGTGTCGAACCCGGTCCTGGACCTCAGACTCCTGCAGTCGAGGAACTTCCGGTGGGCGAATCTTTCGATGTTTATCTACTCGATCGGGTTCAGCGCGATGTTCCTCGGCAATATCCTGTTCATGACGAACATCTGGGGCTTCTCCATCCTGCAAGCCGGCCTCGGGATCGCGCCGGGACCGCTCATCGTGTTCGCACTCTCCGCGCAGACGGGGCGACTGGCCGCGCGCTACGGCCAGCGGCCGCTGTTGATACTCGGCGGCCTCGTCTGGGGCACGTCCGGTGTGTGGCTGCTGACCCAGGCAACGAGTACGGCGGACTACGTCGGTGTCTACCTTCCGGCGGTCTGCATATCGGCGGTGGGCGTCGCACTCGTCATACCGCAGCTGTCCTCGGCGGCCGTCAAAGATCTCCCTCAAGACCATTACGGTTCGGGGTCGGCCGTCGCGCAGGCAACCCGCAACCTCGGGACAACACTCGGCGTAGCGGTAACGATTGCGCTCGTCGCCGCCGCACCGGCTTTGTCGTCGTTCCACTCAACGTGGTGGGTGCTTGTCGCCAGCGGCGTGTGCGTGACGCTATTCGCCGTGCGCTTGCCCCGGCACGTACATCAGCTGGACCTCGAGCCGGCATTGCCACCCACGCCGGTACCCGCCAGCGACTAACCGGCTAGCGCCTATCGATCGGGCGACAACTTCTATCGACCCAGTTCAGCGGGACCAATAGGCGCCTCGCGACCTCGCACAGTGTCAGCCGTTCATCTGAGATTCATCGGGCACTGTTGTTCTTGCTTTCGTCAATCGTCAGACGGGAGCGGGTTTTATGGGACGCATAGCGGTGCGGTCAGTGTCAAAGAAGTACGGCGACACAACGGCTTTGCACGAGATCAATCTCGACATCGACGATGGCGAGTTCATGGTGTTGCTCGGCCCGAGCGGGTGCGGCAAGTCGACCTTGCTGCGCATCATCGCCGGCCTCATCGCGCCAACGACCGGCCAGGTGATTCTCGACGGCGCAGACATCACTGACCAGCCGCCGCGCGATCGCGATCTCGCGATGGTCTTCCAGTCGTACGCGCTCTATCCACACCTGAGTGCGGCCAAAAACATCGGCTTCCCGTTAAGAGCAAGGCGTACGCCGAAGCCGGCCATCGCGGCGCAGGTCGCCAAGGTGGCGGAAATGCTCGGACTCTCCGCGGTGCTCGAACGGCGCCCCGGAGAGCTCTCCGGTGGACAGCGGCAACGCGTGGCAGTCGGCCGAGCGATCATCCGCAACCCTCGCGGCTTCTTGATGGATGAACCACTCTCAAATCTCGACGCACTCCTGCGCGCGTCGACTCGGCGTCAGATCATCGAGCTACGCCAGAGCGTCGACTCGACCTTTTTGTACGTCACCCACGACCAAGTCGAGGCCATGACGATGGCAACAAGGATCGCCGTACTGCACAACGGCCGCATCGAGCAGGTCGGTACGCCGGAGGCCTTGTACGACGAGCCGCATACGACCTTCGTCGCCTCGTTCCTCGGCGCGCCGCCGATGAATCTTCTCGAGGCGACTATTCGTCCGGCGGGTAACACGCTTCATGCCTACGCCGCCGGGCTCGACCTGCCGTTGGATCTGCCGGCAGGTGAACTACCGGACCACGACGTCACGGTGGGCATTCGCCCGGAGCGCATCGTGCTCAATCGGCTCGTCCAATCAGGGCCGCATTGCCTCGGTACGGCGATCGTCAACGCGGTCGAAAACCTCGGCAGCGAAGTTGTTCTGCACTGCCAGAGCGGCGCCGTCACACTACTGGTCCGCGTCGCCCGACCGACCGTCGTACGGGTCGGCGATCCGGTTGATCTGTATTGCTCTTCGTCCGACATCCATCTCTTCGACCGCTCGTCAGGTCGACGACTGGAGTGGACCGACCCACAAACCTCGGACCGCACGAAGCCTTCATCCGGCGTACCAGCCACCTCGACCTATGTAGGAGCACCGTCATGAAACGAACGTCCCGCCTCGGCGGGCTAATAGCCTGCGCAGTCCTGCTAAGCGGCTGCGATATCGGCGCATCGGCGAACACCGCGGCCGACCAGACCGGTCAAGTCCCCGCCCTCAAATCTGACCAGAAGGTATCGATTGTCTTCGAGAGTTACAACTATGGGTTGGCGGGCCCGTGGACCGATACGCTCAATGAGCGCATTGCCGCGTTCGAGAAGAAGTTTCCCAACATCACCGTCACGGCGCAAAAGCCTCAAGGCAACAGCCCCAACCCTGCCACGGACGCCGTGTCGAGTGTCCAAAAGCAGGTCGTCGCCGGTACGCCGCCGGACGTCACCCAGCTCGGATTCAGCGATCTCGACTTCACGGTAAACCAACTGGGTGCGAAGTCCCTGGACGCCCTGTTCGGCAAGCCAGCCGTGCAAGACAACTTCGACGGTGGCAAACACCCGTACGCGAAAACTGCGCGGACGCTAGCTACGTGGAAGGGGACGAACTACGGCGTTCCGTTTGTGTTGTCCACCCCCGTTCTGTATTACAACGCGACCCTCTTCAAGCAGGCCGGCCTGGACCCAAACAAACCACCCACAACATGGCAGGAGGCGGGCGACGCCGCGAAAGCAATCGCCACGACGACCGGCAAAGGTGGCATCTACATCGACTGCCTGAGTAAGACCGCTAAGGATTGGTGCTTCCAGAGTCTGGTCCGCTCCAACGGCGGCGCAGTGATATCTGACGACAGGACGTCGCTGACATTCGATAAGGAAGCGACGGTCGAGGTCACCAAGATGGCGCAGGAACTCGTCAATGCGGGCGCCTTTCCTAATCTGAGCCAGAAGCAGGGTTACGAGGCGTTTGCAGCGGGCGAGATGGGAATGATTCTCGAGTCCAGCTCGATCCAAGGGACCTTCATGAAGGGAGCCGAAGGCAAATGGGATCTGCGCTCCACCACGATGCCCAGCTTCGCTGGCAAACCGACCATACCGACCAACTCCGGCGCCTCCCTGTACATCTTCGCGAAAGACAAAGCCAAACAGGCCGCCGCGTGGGAGCTCATCAAGTTCCTGACGAGCGACGAGTCCTACGTCAAAATCGCCCAGGGTATCGGCTATCTCCCGCTCCGCCCCGGGCTTGTCGACGACCCTGAGGGGCTGAAGACCTGGGCGACCGATAACCCGCTGCTGAAACCGAACATCGAGCAGCTAGCCATGATGGAGCCCTGGATATCGATGCCCGGAAACAACTACCTCCAAATCCGCGACGGCATGATGGAGGCGGTCGAGCAGATCGTCTTTCAGGGGGCGGATCCCGCGTCAACGCTGCAGAAGGCACGGAAGCAGGGCTCGGCGCTGATGCCAAAATGAGTACCGAACTGCGCACCATTGTTCACCTATCCGACACTCACATCAGGGGCGACGGCACGCTCGCACGAGACTCGATCGACACCCTCGCACACCTGCGGGCAGTAGCCGATCGGCTTGTCGCTGCGGATCGCCCGATCTCGGCGATCATTCTGTCCGGCGACCTGTCCGACGACGGCTCCGAGGACGCATACCGGCTGCTTCACGAGACACTCGCCCCGGCAGCTAGTGCATTGGATGCCCGCCTCATCTACGCCATGGGGAACCACGACCAACGGGCTGGCTTCGCTACTCTGCCTGGGATCTTGGATGATTCGATTTCGAATGAGTCACCTGACGAGGGCTCACCTTTTGATAGGGCGTACGACGTCGACGGGCTCCGAATCATCGTTCTCGACAGCACCCGGCCGGGGCTACACGACGGACATCTGGAACCGCATCAGCTCGCCTGGCTCGCCGATCAACTCGGCGCGACCAGCCCGCGCGGAACCCTCGTCGTCATGCACCATCCACCGATATCCTCTCCCCTTGCGCCGGTACACCAGCTGCGGCTCAAAGGATCAGAGGAGCTCGCCGACGTACTCTCTGACTCTGACGTGCGCATGGTGTTGTGCGGGCACACCCATTACACCGGAATGGGAACGATAGCCGGAATACCGGTATGGATCGGACCGGCGATGGCATACCGACTCGACGCGTTCGCCCCCGCCGGACAGCATCGCGGTCAAGTGGGTTACGGCTTTAGCAGGATCGATTTGGTCGGCGACGACATTGTGGCCACCGCGGTCGAGGCGACTATTGCCGACGAGGTTTATCGTACGTCGGAGGCCGCCATGCTTGACCTTCTTCGGGACCACACCATCGCGGCCGGATAGGGATGCTCACCGAGATCGAGCCCCAGTGCACCGGGGCCCCGACGGCGATCGCCGCGCCGCCACGGGCACGACGTCGCGGGTGGCTACGGGCAGCCGGGCCGTACTTGTACTTGCTTCCCGGCGCCGCTCTCTTGATCGTCTGGGTGTATCGACCGCTGACCCTGACGGCCGAGATCAGCACGTATAACTGGAATCTGCTACCAGATTCGCCCGCCATCTCGGTCGGGCTGAGGAACTACGAGAGAATACTTGAGATACCGGAGGTCGGGAACGCGCTGTGGCGCACCGTCGTTGTCATCATCGGCCTGATCCCTTTCACCATCTTGGTCCCCGTTGTCGTGGGGTTCACCACTCGGCAGCTTCGCGGGCGGACCAGACGGTTCTACCAAGGAGTCATTTTCCTGCCCTTCATCATCGCCCCGGTCATCGGTGCGGCAGTGTGGGAATGGCTACTTGATCCGCGGGGAGCGCTCAA
Organism: Antricoccus suffuscus; assembly: GCF_003003235.1. Lineage (NCBI taxonomy): Bacteria > Bacillati > Actinomycetota > Actinomycetes > Geodermatophilales > Antricoccaceae > Antricoccus > Antricoccus suffuscus. Next base: position 575,320 of record NZ_PVUE01000001.1, on the reverse strand, counting down.
CCAGGTCACCGGCGGCACTCGAAACTGGATCCACGAACCCGGCACAGCCCAGTTGGCGATCATCGTCATCACCGGCTGGCACATCTTGGGCTTTGCCATGCTCGTGGTGTTCGCTGGCATGAAGCAAATCGCGCAAGAGTACGACGACGCGGCGCAACTCGATGGCGCGTCACGCTGGCAAATCGACCGCTGGATCACTTTGCCGCTGCTTTCGCCGACGCTAGTCATGCTCGTGTTGATGACCGTGTTGCTCAGCGCCCAGTGGACGTTTCCACTCATCGACACCCTGACTCAGGGCGGGCCGTCCGGAGCTACGACAAACGTCTACTACCTGCTATGGGACTTGGGTTTCCATAGCTTTGATGCCGGCCTCAGCGCGGCCGTCGGAATCGTGCTGTTCATCGGCTACGGCGTTGTCGCGGGCGGTCTCGTCTGGCTGGCCGATCGGGTGACGGTGCGCGATGACTAGGGCGACCCTGCGTAGCCACGCGATCCTCGGTGTCGTGGCGCTATTCTGCTTGTTTCCGGTGTACTGGCTGCTTGCGACATCCCTTCGCCGTCCCGGCGACATCTACTCGCTGGCACCGTTTCCGTGGCCCCTCACCTTTGAGAACTACGCGGGGGCGGCGGACAAGGCCGATGTCCCGGGCCTTCTGATCAACACGACCTTCACCGCGGTCTCGTCAACGGCGATCCAGCTCTTCATCGCGATCCTGTCAGCCTACGGGTTCGCCATGCACCAGTTCAGATTCAAGAGAGTCCTTTACCTCGCGTTCATAGCGACGTGGCTGATTCCGTTTCAGGTCACAATGCTTCCCAACTATCTTCTGCTCCACCAGCTCGGCCTGCTGAACACGCTCGCCGGCGTCGTGCTGCCGACTATGTGCTCGGTCCTTGCTGTCCTTATGCTGCGACAGCATCTCGACAGCTTCCCCAAGGAGCTCGTAGCCGCGGCCAAGATGGACGGCTTGTCCTCGTGGCGCACGCTGTGGCAGGTCGTCGTACCGAACCTACGCCCGGCTTTGGCCGCATTGTCGATCTTGTTATTCATCAACTCGTGGAACGAGTACTTCTGGCCGGCGGTAGTGCTGCAGCAGCGCAACGCCGTCCTGCAGCTCGGGCTGCGAAGCTTCATGAGCGCCGAGGGCAACGACTGGGGCCCGATGATGGCGCTCGCCGCGATGTCCTGCCTGCCGGTATTTCTGCTCTATCTCGCGATGCAGCGCCGAGTCGTCAGCGCCTTCGTGCGATCTGGGCTCAAGTAGTCATCACACCTCGGGGAGTCGGTCCACCAACGCCGCGAGCGCCGGATTCCCGTTGTCCTTGCGCCAGACGGCGTAGAGATCGAGGGTGGGCGTGGGATCGACCAGTCGTACGGCAATCGGATCGGACGGTCCGTGCGCCGTGTAGGAATCGGCGCGCGGGCCCGAGGCGAATCCGACCATGGGCAGAGTGGCTACGAGTTGCGCCGTTCCGCCCGGATCGTCTGCAGTGCGTGCGACATCGAGGACGATCTTGTGCACCCTCGCCGCCGCGAAGATAGCGTCGTACATCTGTGGACTTTGGTCGCGCGCAAACAGCACGCACTGTTGACCTGCCAGCTCCGCGAAACTCACTTCGTCCCGTGCCGCCCACGGGTGGCGGTGCCCGATCACCCCGACAATGGGGATATCGCTGACCAATCTGCGATATTGCATCTCGGGCGCCTGGGGATATCCGTAGGTCATGGCAAGGTCGAGCGACCCGGCGCGGACCGCGGCGATCTGCGGTCCAGTCCGGCGTTCCCATAGGGAGACCGAGACGTCCGGCAGGTCGGCGTTCATCCTGGACAAGAGATCCGGCAAGACTTTGCGTCCGGCGAGGTAGTTGTATCCGACAGCAACTGATCCGCTCTTGCCGTCGGCCGCGTCTTTTGTCAGACGTACCGCCCGATCGACCTGCGCGAGTATGGTCTCGGCCTGTTGCTTCAGTTCCATACCCGCCGCCGTCAGCTTGACCTCATGTGCGTTGCGGACCAGCAACTGGACACCGAGAAACCGCTCGAGCTTCTGCATCTGTGCTGTGAGTGACGGCTGCGCGACGTGCAGCCGCTTGGCCGCACGCCCGAAGTGCAGCTCATCGGCCAGCATCACGAACGAGACCAAGTGCCGAAACTCCATGACCCCATCTTTGCATCGGGCAATACGTAGCCGGCTAGCGTGGTGGGCTGTTACGAGCTTTGCTGATATACCCGGAATGCGCGCGTCGAGATCACGCTCATCACCACGGCTCCGGCCACGAGCAACAACAATCGGATCGCCACCGCTCCCCAGTCGGTCCCTGACTGCAAGGACTCCCTGGCGGCCACGACCGCCCACTCCACCGGGTTGTACCTCGCGGCGGTCTGCACCCACGATGGCGCCAAGCCGGTGTCCATCACTGCCGAGCTCAGAAACATCAGCGGCAGCGTGATCAGCTGCGAGATCCCGATCAAAGCCTGCTGCTGACGCGTCAGCAGCGCTACGGCATTGGACAGCGCGGCGAAGATCAATGACAGGAGCACGGTCGCCACGATTGTGATCAGAAAGCCAACCACACCTCCGGGGAACCGTGCCCCGGCGATGAGCGCGACCCCGAATATCACCAAGGTCTGGATGATCGTACTGATTGCCTGGTATGCAAGGGTTCCGACCATCATCGCGCCGCGGCTCACCGGCGAAGTCAGCATCCGGTCCATGACGCCACGCTCCATGTCCTGGATGTACGTCGTACCGGCCCAAGCCGCGGAGAACAGCGCCGTCATCATGATCACGCCCGGCGTGAGGAACTGCAGGTAGTTGTCCACGCCCGGGCTGAATCCTGGAATCGACACGATGGATTTGAAGAGCTGGCCGAACAGCAGCAGCCAGATCATCGGCTGGACCAGGTTTATCGCAAGGAACACCGGCACCCTGCGCATGCCGCGTAGCGAGCGCCCGGTCAACAGAGTCGAGTGGGAGACGAAGATGCTCATGACTCGTCGCCTTTCGCCGCAGTGAAGCTACGTCCGGTGTGCTTGAGATAGACGTCGTCCAGCGATGGCCTGCTCACCGTCGCCGACTCGATCGCGATTCCGGCCGCCTCTAGTACGCCGATCGCCCCCGGCAGCGCCCGTCCGCCGTGGTCCGCGCGTCCGCGCAGGACGGCACCGTCTACGACAAACTCGCGTGGCTCCGGCAGTCGATCGAGCGCCGCCCGCGCGGCGCTCACATCGCCTTCCGATGCCAGTTCGATAATCACGGTGTCGCCGCGCAGCTCGGATTTGAGCGCATCTGGACTTCCTTCTGCGACGACGTGGCCCTCGTCGACGATGACGAGGTGCGCGGCAAGATGATCTGCTTCGTCGAGGTAATGCGTGGTGAGCAGGATCGTCATCTGATCTTCGCCGGCGAGCCGCCCAACCTCCTGCCACATCTCCGATCGCGCCTGCGGGTCGAGGCCGGTCGTCGGCTCATCGAGAAACAGCACTTGCGGCCGGTTGACCAGCCCGATGGCCACATCGAGCTTGCGTGCCATGCCACCCGAATAGGTGCGCACCAGGCGATCCGCCGCATCAGTGAGGTTAAACCGATCGAGCAGCTCATTTGCTCGCAGTCGCGCGTCGCGCCTTGTCTGTCCATGAATGCGGGCGGCCAGCTCCAGATTTTCTCGCCCGGTGTCCATCGGGTCGGTGACCGGCTTCTGCGCAACGAAGCCAATGAGCCGGCGTACCTCCCCGGGACTCGCGGAGATGTCGTGGCCCGCGACGTACGCCGTCCCCGAGTCGGCTCGGGAGAGAGTGGTGAGGATCTTGACAGTCGTGGACTTGCCGGCCCCATTAGGCCCGAGCAGGCCGAGCACGGTTCCGGGTTCGGCCGTGAAGCTCACTCCGTCGAGGGCGGTGACGCTCTCTTTGCCGCGCCCGCCCGGGTAGGTCTTGACCAGATCGCGCGCGCTGAGCACGGTGGATCGGTCGGTGATAGTTGCTGTCATCGCAACTCCTTTGATTTCGCGCAGTTACCTGCGTAATGGGAGTCGGATGCATATTGGGCCTGCCGGACCGTAGAGTTGAAGTGCGCCTTGAGATCTGCTGCACGGCAGGGTCCGCTATGCGGACCGACTCGAGGTTGGTCGTGGTCCGGGTGTTGCCGCACCCGGGCCACGCATCTATTTGCGGGAGCTCATGTCAAGTCCCGTCACGGCGTACGCCGAGGCATCAGTCGGGAGCCTCGTCGAGCGCCATCCACGTCACCTCCCCTGCGGCGAAGTACTTCTCGGGGTTTCTAGTCAGGTCGGCCAGTGAGACTCCTTCGTCGCGCAGCTGGTGCATGCGCGCCCAGAACTCGTAGCCGCCGATTTGTTTGGAATCTATGGACTTGATCAGGCTCTCGACGAAGTCGCGCTCGGCACGCAGCAGCGCGACGGCATACTCGCCCTCGATTGAGAGCACCTGCGGAAGACCCATCTGGGCGGCCTCTGCAATCCCGGCCTGTTCCTGTTCGATAGATGCACGCAGCCGATCCAATCGCTCGCCCAACAGCGCGACGACCGTATCCGGAGAGAGCACCGGTAGCAGCGCGAGTCCGGCTTCCAGGGCTGGATACTCCTTGACCGGCATCCGGATCAGCTCGCGCATCCAATCGACCAGCTCCGTCTCCCCCTCAGGGGTGATCGCGTAGATCGTGCGCTGTGGCCGGTTGCCGTCCTGCGACGTGCCGTGTTCGGCGATGAGGCCCTGCTTGAGCAGGCTGCCGACGACCGAATACAGCGAGCCGTAATTGAGCCGGATGCTGGCCTCTTTATTTCGATGCTTCAATGTCGCCGAGATCTGGTACGGATGCATCGGCTGCTCGGAAAGGCACGACAAAATCGCCAACGCCAATGGGTTGGAACGCGACCTCGCCAAGACACTCACCTCCGATTACTTGAATCAGAGTATACGGTTCAGAGTATTAGGTCAACGCCGGCCTTTCGAGCGCGTTCCTGCCCCTAGCGTCGCGCGGTCGGCTTCATCAGACCGCGCACCGTCTGGTTGTAGAGACCTAACGGCTGCAGCGAGCGCAGGTCGCTGCGGCGAATCGAGTCACGCACCGCGGTCGCCTCGTCCGGCGTACCTTCTAACCAGCTCGACGACTTGCGATAGTCATCGGCCGACACAAATTCGTGGATCGCCGGGATGGCTCGAGAGTTCGCGTCCTGCATGAACAGATGACCCTCGGTGGACGCGGTGTACAGCCGCGCGTTCGGCAGCGTCTGCGCCATCAGCTGGGCGTTCGCGAACGGAATGATCGGGTCGTCCGTGCCGTGTACGACGAGGGTCGGCGTCTGCACGGTGTCCAGCCACGGCAGCGAGGACCACGTCTGACAGGCGTAGAGCTGGCTGTAGTAGGTCACCGGATGTGGTCGGTAAAGCTTGCGCAGTTCGGCGGTACGTTGCAGGAACTCGGGGCTACGCTCGATCTCACCTCCGGCCAAGAACCGTTGCGTCCACTTGTAGAACGTGCGCGAGTAGTAACGCATCGGTGTGGCCAGCGCGAGCATCGCCGACGGGTAGCCCACGACGGCACCCACGCCCGGAGCCGTTCCTACCAAAGTCAGCCGGCGTACCCGGTCCGGGCGGGTGTGCGCGAACTCTTGGGCCACCATGCCCCCGAACGAGTAACCCAACAGATCTGGCTGTTCCAGGCCGAGGTCATCGACGACCCGCTCGACGAGGCTGGCAAATCCAGACATCGACTGCGGTACGCCGAGGACGTGTGAGCGGCCGATGCCGGGGAAGTCGAACGTAACAACCTTGGACGTCGTCAGGCCGGCGACCAGCGGATTCCACATCTGCTGATGAGTGCCCAGTCCGTTGATCAGCACCAACGGATGCCCGGGACCGTCGTACTGAGTGACAGCCATCTCGACGTTTCCGGCGACTACTCGCTCGTGCCGCCTTGGGCGATCTTCCAACCGAGCCGCCGGCGCCGTGTCGTCAACCAATACCAACTCACTCATTCAAGCTCTCCGTCCAGGTCGAGGCCAACCGCATTGGCCGCAGCCCAGTTCTCTTCGACGCGGTTGGTCAGCATGATCAGATCAACTAACTGACCATCCGCCTCTTTGATGAAGCCGCGAAGAAGCGCTTCGCCGGTAAACCCCAAGGTACGGAACATGTCGATCATCGACTGCTGATTTGCCGTTACTTCCACAAAAATGTGGGTGATCCCGGCTCGCATCGCTTCGACCATGGCGGCCTTCACGAGCTCAGACGCGACACCCTGCCGCCGATGGGCTGGGTGTACGACGAGCATGATCTCCCCGACGTGCGCAGACTGCCCCTGCCCACGGCGGATCCCGATAATCCCGCGGATAGCGCCGTCATCACGCACGCTTATCAAGCGCAGCGGATCGCTCTCGCTCCACCTCTGGGCGAGCTCGTCATCGGTGCCGTTGTCTTTGTAGAAGGCGCGTTCGGGTTCTGGCACCGCTCGCACGAAGGCGCCCAGCGCATCGATGTCGTACGGCGCCGCAATCCTGACGGTCATGCTGTCTCCTCCGCCATGCTCGTGCTGTTTCGCTGCAAAAACTCTGCTATCGCCGGAATAGTGACGCGCTGCGCCGTACCTCCCAGCACCAAACCCACGTGACCGGCCTTGAGCAGCACCTCGTCGTACAGCTCCTCGTTCATGAGGTTGCGCAGTGGGAAGGAGACTTTCGGCGGGATTAAGTCGTCTCGTTCGGCGATGACCGACAGCACCGGTATGTCGATCCGGGACAAGTCAATCTTCTTGTCGCCGGCGCGCGCGGTGCCGTTGACGAAGCCGTTGTCCTGCAAGAACATCGTGACGAACTGACGGAACGCCGCGCCCGGGAAGTTGACGTGGTCGCGCACCCAGTTGGTCATTACCGCGTGCGCCTCCAGGGCGCCACTGTCGGGTTTGCTCGCCAGCTTGTCCCACAGGTTGACGTACTGCGCGATGTCGTACGTCGGCGCGCGCACCGACAGTGATCGGCGTACGACGTCTGCCGGCACGAACCCCTCGTCGTTGATAACGTCGTCGGGGTTGAGCATGCCGTCCCGCAGCGGGCCGGTGTGCACATGCATGTGCCTGAAGTCGACCGGCGCGGCCATGAGAACCATCGACGAGATTGGCGAGTTTCCGCGGCTGGCCTGGTACATCAGCGCAAGAATCGCACCGAAGCAGTAGCCGATGACGTTGACGTCCTTGCACCCACTCTCGCGCTGGACGATCTTCAGAGCGCGCGGCAGGTAGAAGTCGACGTACGTTTCGAGCGTGTTCTCGGACTCCGCGGCATCTGGCTGCCCCCAGTCGAGTAGATAGACGTCGAAGCCGGCCTCGCACAGCGAGTTGATGTAGCTCTTGCCCGGCAGCAGGTCCAGGACGTACGACCGGCTGACCAGGCCCAGGAACACCAGGATGGGTTCGTCGTACCGCTTGTTCGGGCTCGCGTAACGCCAGAGGGTGACTTTGTCACGGCTCGCGACAAGCGTCCGCGGGGTCGGCTGCAGACCTTCGGACTTGTCCAAGGCGAGATACTGGATGCCGTTGCGGGCGCGCAGCGCGGCCGTCTCGACCTCCCGTTTGATGCCGGCGATGATCTCGCCGGGGCTGAGCGTGCGGGCCATGCGCCTAGTCCTCTCTCTCGCTGGCGGGTTCCGCCGGTTTCTTGGCTGGGCGCTTGTTCGGGCTAGTCCGTTTGGGTGGACTGGTCCGCTTGGGTGGGCTGGTCCGTTTGGGTGGACTGGTCCGTTTAGTCGCGTTGGCCCGGGCCGCGGCCGGCTTCTTCTGCACCGGCCTGTCGTGCACCGATGCGGGAGGCGGCTGTTCCTCGAGCGCCTCAAGCTGCGCCGACATCTCACGCAGTTGGGCCTCGACCCGGTTAAGCTGCCGGGTGATCGCGCGCGTGTCCTTGAGTGACGACAGGCCGAAAAGGTGCAGGGTCCGGTGGATGGTCCCGTAGACCTGTTTGGTTACGCCCTTTTGCACGCGCGCGGAGAGTGACATCGCGTCGGCGAACTGCCGAGTGTCGATCATCTCCTCGAGGCGCCCGCCAATCGCGCGCTCGGCCTTGTCGAACGTCTTGCGCCACAGCGCCTTGTCCGGTTTCGCCGCCATGGGCCCACTCCCCGCTTTAGTGACAGGTCGCGATGCGTCCTCAATCGACGCCAGACGATTGAGACCTACGTCACGTAACGCATCGTGGCCGAACACTAGCCGAGCGGCTCGCGGGATGCGACTGCGGGGCTGACTATGAGCCGCGCTACTTGAGAAGGCGGTCCATCCGACGGTCGTTGAGCTTGCGTCCGCCGGTCTGGCAGGTCGGACAGTACTGGTAGCTCTTGTCGGCGAGCGAGATCTCCGCGATGGTGTCGCCGCACACGGGGCATGGCATGCCAGTGCGTGCATGGACCTGGAGCCCGGACCGTTTCTCGGACTTCAGCGTGGCCGCCTTCTGGCCTACTGAGCGGCGTACGGCGTCGGTCTCAACGTCGATGATCGCGTGCAGCAGGATGTCACGCTCGGCGTCGGTCAACTTGCTCGCGGTCTTGAACGGCGACATCTTCGCCGCGTGCAAAATCTCATCGCTGTAGGCATTGCCGATACCCGCGATGACACGCTGGTCGGTAAGCACGTTTTTGAGCCGACCGCCCTGACCGGCGAGCGCTTCCTTGAGGCTTGCCTCATCCAGCGACAGCGCGTCCGGGCCGAGGCGCGCCACACCCGGCACCTCTTCGGGATCGCGTACGACGTACACCGCCAGGCCCTTCTTGGTGCCGGCCTCGGTCAGGTCGAACCCACTGCCGTCATCCAGGTGTACTCGTAGCGCCAGCGGACCACGGCCCGGTTTTGGCGGGGTCTTCGACAGCGACTCGGACCATCGCAGCCACCCGGCGCGCGCCAGATGTACGACGAGGTGGATCCCGTCGACATCGACATCGAGAAACTTGCCATGCCGGCTCGCCCCCGTCACCGTGAGCCCCTGCAGCGATGTGAACGGCGGGTCGAAGGTCTTGATCGCCGAGATGGCGGCCAGATCTAACCGGGCGACGACCTTACCGACGGCGTGCTCGCGCAGGTGATGGGCAAGCGCCTCGACCTCGGGCAACTCTGGCATGGGTCCATCGTCGCAGACGGGTACGACGCTGTCACCTGCGTTACGTCGAACGCTCGTGGCGCCGGAGCTTCAACACCGGGATCGTGCGGACGCCTTTGACTTTGTCTTCATAGCCCGCGAACCCTGGGAAACGGCGTGCCTGCTCGGCGTACACCTCGTCACGCGTCGCGCCTTTCAACTCCTCGACGTCGACCTTGAACGTGTCGGTGCCGACCTCGACGGTGGCCTGGCCGGCCGCGGTGAGGTTGAAATACCAGTCGGGGTTGGTCGGGGCCCCGGCTTTGGATGCGAAGACATAGATCGCGTCTGCGTCGTCGGCGGGTAGATACATCATCGGGGAGACATAGGAGGCCCCGCTCTTGCGCCCCTCGTGGTGGACGAGGACCATCGGCGCGCCCTCGAAAGGGCCGCCGACGTTACCGCCATTAGCGCGGAACTCATCAACGATCTGGGAATTGAAGTCGCTCATTGTTCTCATTCCTGGGAGTTGCGGCGTGACGGCGCGCCGCCCCAAATCTAACCCGTCTGTGGCTAGCCCGCACGACGCCGCTTTTGCGACGACGCGGAAAGCCCCTTGTCCAGCAGTCGTACGGCGTACCGGAACGACTCGTCTACGTCTTGCGGCATTTCGAAGCCACCCGCGATCTCCAACGCCACGTATCCGTGCAGCAGGCTGCGTACTGTCCGAACCGCGTCGATCTGCCGATCGTCGCTCAGGCCGTAGCCACGGAGCACCGCGGCCAACATCGCCACGGCGGACTCGGCCACCTGCAGGTGCTCGGAGTCATCGGCCGCGGGCACGACCTGCGTCGCCGGGTAGATCCCCGAATGTTCGATCGCGAAGGTCCGGTACGCCGCCGCCATCGCGAGGAAGGCCTCAGACCCGGACTTGCCTACCGCGGCGTGGGTCGCCGCGGAGGTGAGCTCCCGCGTGGCGGCGATCGCGATCGAACGCCGCAGCCCGTCCAGGCCGCTCGCGTGCTTGTAGATGTTAGGCACGCTCACGCCGAGATGCCGGGCGACGTCCGCGACGGTAAACCGATCGAAGCCGACCTTCGCAGCGACGTCGTACGCCGCACGCACCACGATCTCGCGCGACAAAGCTGCCTTAGGCATTGCCGGTGACCTCCGCGATGAAGTCGCCGACCGCGGGCGACACGACGTCGGGAAACTCCGCCATCGGGTAGTGCCCCGCCCCGTCGACCATCACGAGTCGACCGTCGGTCTGCTCCACGACCCACTGCGCTTCCATCCGCGGATCCGGCCAGTCCTGGTCCTTCGATCCCATGACCACCAGCGTCGGCACCGTCACCCGTGCGATGCGCTCCTCGGCGGGGCGGTGCGTCGTACGCGTCGTCTTTACGAAGGACCGCCAATGCTCGCCACGCTCCATCGATGACTTGATGTCCGCGATGTGGCTGTTGAGGTCGGCCGGTGGCGCACTCGGGAAGGACTTCTTAAAGTAGGAGCGCCATGCCGCCGGCCCCCAAGGCTTCACGAGCAGTGCGGTCATCGCCGCCCGCGACACCCAATTGACCAACGGATCGCGCACAAACGGGCCTAGCAGGGCGAGTCCGTTAATTGTCGTCGGCGCCTCGACGCTGGCCCACACGGCTGCTCCCGCTGCCATCGAGTTGCCGACCACGATCGCCGGACCGCCGAGGGCCTCGATCACCGCGAGGATCGCCTTTCCGAGGTTGACGTCGTCGTACGCCGCAAACCCGTCGCTGCTCTCGCCATGCCCCGGCAGGTCCATACAGGCCACCCGAAATCCGCGCTGGACGAGCGCGGGGGCGAGGAACCGGTACGACGTACGCAGGTCACCCATGCCCGGCACGCAGAGGACGAGCGGGCCCTTGCCGTCGACCGAGTACGCGACTCGGCCGCCTTCCACCTCAACATAGTTAGTAGTCATAACTCTTAGGTTAGTACTATTAACTTCATTGCGCAATACGCGAACTCGACCGTGCACGATTGCCGGCTCGTTAGACTCGGCAGACCTGAACCCGACGAGAGATCGAGGTACTCATGGACGCCGACATCATCGTCGTAGGAGCCGGACTCGCCGGTCTGGTCGCCGCGGCCGAGGCAGTTGACGCCGGCCGCAAGGTGCTGATCGTCGAGCAGGAGAACGACCAAAACGTTGGGGCCCAGGCATTCTGGTCATTCGGCGGGCTATTTTTTGTCGACTCACCCGAACAACGCCGGATGGGCATCAAAGACTCTCCCGAACTCGCGCTGCAGGACTGGATGGGTACGGCGCAGTTCGATCGCCCCGAGGACTACTGGCCACGCAAATGGGCCGAAGCATATGTCGACTTCGCCTCCGACGAAAAACGTCGATGGCTACACGCGCAGGGCATGCGCTGGTTTCCGATGGTCGGCTGGGCCGAACGAGGCGGGTACGGCGCCATCGGACACGGCAACTCGGTCCCTCGATTCCACATCACCTGGGGCACAGGGCCGGGCGTCGTCGAACCGTTCGAACGGCGGGTGCGCCAGGGAGTCGACGCCGGCCAGGTCGAGTTCCGATTCCGGCACCAAGTCGACTCGCTCGTGATCGAGAGCGGCGGTGTCACCGGCGTACGCGGGACGGTCCTGGCGCCCGACGCGGCCGATCGTGGCGTCGGGTCGACCCGAGGGTCGGCAGGCGAGTTCGAGCTGACCGCGCAAGCGGTCATCGTCAGCTCCGGAGGCATCGGCGGAAACACCGACCTGGTGCGGAAGTACTGGCCCTCGTCACTTGGCAGTCCGCCCGATTCGATGGTGTGCGGCGTACCCGCTCACGTCGACGGCCGGATGCGCGAAATCGCCGCTGATGCCGGCGCTCATCTGATCAACGCCGACCGCATGTGGCATTACGTCGAAGGAATCAAGAACTGGAACCCGATCTGGGCCAACCACGGCATCCGCATCCTGCCGGGGCCCTCGTCGCTTTGGCTCGATGCCACCGGCAAACGGCTACCGGTGCCACTGTTCCCCGGCTTCGACACCCTCGGGACCCTCAAATACCTGCGCACCACCGGGCACGACTACAGCTGGTTTATTCTCACGCAGAAGGTGATCGAGAAGGAGTTCGCGCTCTCTGGCTCGGAGCAGAATCCGGACCTGACGGGCAAGGACGTCCGCATGACGCTCAAGCGCGTGCTCCCTGGCGCGCCCGGCCCCGTGGAGGACTTCAAGAAGCACGGCGCCGATTTCATCGTCGCGGACGATCTCGACGACTTGGTACGCCGGATGGCCGAGCTCGGCGGCGGCGATGTGCTGGACGCGGACCGGGTGCGGGCAGAGGTCGTCGCGCGCGACCGCGAGATGGACAACGACTTCACCAAGGACCTGCAGATCGCGGCGCTGCGCAGCGCGCGGTCCTATCGCGGTGACAAGCTCGGGCGGGTCGCCACGCCGCACAAATTCCTCGACCCCAAAAATGGACCGCTGATCGCCGTACGGCTGCACGTACTCACCCGCAAGTCCCTCGGTGGGCTGGAGACGAACCTCGACGGCCAAGCGCTCGGGACGGACGGCGTACCGATTGACGGCCTGTACGCCGCGGGCGAGGTTGCCGGGTTCGGCGGCGGCGGAATGCACGGCTACCGGTCGCTCGAGGGGACGTTCCTCGGCGGCTGCATCTACTCCGGTCGGCAAGCCGGCCGGGCCGCCGCCCGCGCAACCGCCTAGCCCCGCGATCCGTCACAAAATCTGCGGCGATCCGTCACAAAATCCCCGGCGATCCGTCACCCCCGCGCCGTACGTCCGGCTTGACTCGCCATCCAAGCAGGCTGAATACGGAAGGAGCCGCCTCGGTCCAGTTTCGCTCCGCGTCACCGGGATTCAGCGCGATCGTCACATTTGTTACGTAATGCAGCGCGGAACGGGAGGAACCTGTTGGAAATAGCACAAATGTACGGTCATGCGGGTTGATCGAGATTTTGTGACGGACCGGACCGGATTTTGTGACGGACCGGACCGGATTTTGTGACGGATCGCGGTTAGGGAGTGGCGAAGTCGAGCTGCCGCCAAGCCTCAAAAATCGCGACCGCGGCGCAGTTGCTCAAGTTGAGCGATCTGCGGGCCGGCAGCATCGGCAGCCGCACCCGCTCGTCGATCGCCGGGTGCGCGAGCACCTCGGGCGAAAGGCCGTCGGACTCACGCCCGAAGAGCAATACATCCCCTGGCGCATAGGTGATATCGGCGTACGACGTCGTCGCGTTGCGGCTAAACGCGATGATCCGAGCAGGCTGCAACGCGGCGAACGCGGTGTCCGCATCCGGATGAGTGAAGACGTTGGCGAGATCGTGGTAGTCCAGCCCCGCCCGCCGCAACTGCTTGTCTTCGAAGCTGAAGCCGAGTGGCTCGATCAGGTGTAGCTCCGACGGCGTGCACGCCGTCAGTCTGATCGCGTTGCCTGTGTTGCCGGGGATTTCCGGCTGCCAGAAGGCCACTCGGATGAGCGCACTCACGCTCAATCCCACAACGACGGCTGGGCGGCGTACCGCTCGCCCGTGTCGTCCTCGTCGGGCACGGCCGGGGTCTCGACCCCGGAGGCAGCGTCGCGCGGCAGCCAGTCGGCGGTCCGCCCAATCGTCACGAGTCGTTGCGTCGCTCGAGTCAGTACGACGTACAGAATCCTTGTGCCCCGGGCGTTTCCGCCTGCGATTTCGTCCGGCTCCAGTACGACGACCCCGTCGTATTCCAAGCCTTTGGCGGACAGCTCGTCGACGACGGACACCCGCTCAGCGTCGTACTCGGCGATCCAGTCCGCGACCTCGTCGCATCGTGCCGCGGGTGCGATGACCGCGACGATGCCCTCGACGTCGTCGAGCAGCCGGCGTACCGCATCGCCGGTCGCCGACCGCAATTCGTCGGTGATGACGTGCTCGGGCTCGAATCCGGTGGAACGTACGGCGTCGGGGAGGTCCGCGTCCGGTACGACGGCCCGAATGACATCTGCCGCGAGCCGGAAGACCTCCGCCGGGCTGCGATAGTTGGTGTCGAGGTGGAACTCGCGGCGGGTGCCCTTGCCCATCGACTCGAGCATGGCGGCGTGCGCCTCGGCGGGATTGCCCCACGAGCTCTGCGCGACGTCGCCGACGACGGTCCACGACGCGAACCGTCCGCGACGACCGACCATCCGCCACTGCATCGGCGACAAGTCCTGCGCCTCGTCGATGATCACGTGGCCGTAACCGGCGTAGTTGTCCGGCCGGACCCGGGTGCCCGCAACGGCGTACTCCCGGTCAGCGGCGGTGGTCAGCTCTTCGTACTGCGCGAGGTCGAACTCGTCCCGCGGTGGCGGCGGTGGTGGGATTTCCCCCAGTGCGTCGCGGATCTCGTCGAGTAGGCCGATGTCCTGGACCGAGAAGTCGTCGTGCGCTGCCCAGTCTTCAGCCAGTAACGCGATCTCCTCGCGGCGCAGTGCCCCTCCTGCGCAGACCTGAAGAAACTGTTTGTCGCGCAACGTGTGTAGTACGTCGGCCGGCGTCCGCATCGGCCACCAGGCGGCGAGAAACTCGTTGTACTCCTCGCGGTCGCCGAGCTCTTCACGGAACTCCGAAAGGTTGCGCTCCTCCTGCACCCGCTCGCCGGCCTCGCGATAAAGCAGGTCGCTCAACGCGTCCTTGACCGCCCGGAACGACCGGTTGTACTTCCGGTTGCCGCGCAGGACGTTACGTCGCAGCCCTTTGAGTTGTGGTCCGCTCGCGACGAGCAGCTGTCCGCGATAGAGCAGCCGAAACTCTGACGGAGCCTCCGGTGGGATGAACCGTGCGGCGCGCCCCATTACCGGAGCAATCTTCGCGGCGCCCTTGATAGCGGCGATCTCAGGCGAATCGTGCCTGCTCGCGGCGTACCCGTCCACGAGTTCACTCACCGAGCGCAGCGCCGCGGAGTCCTCGCCAAGTGAGGGCAGCACGCGTTCGATGTAACGCATAAAGGTCCGCGACGGTCCGACGACCAGCACGCCGGTCGTCTCAAACTTGCGCCGGTCGCGATACAGCAGGTACGCCGCGCGGTGCAGCGCGACGACGGTCTTGCCTGTGCCTGGCCCACCCGAGATCAGCGTTACGCCGTCCGAGGGCGCGCGGATCGCCTCGTCCTGGTGCTTCTGGATCGTCGCCACGATGTCGCGCATCTGACCGGTGCGCGCCCGCGACAGCGACGCGATGAGCGCGCCGTCGCCAATCACATTCATGCCATCGAGCTCGGCCTCGGTATCGAGCAGGTCGTCTTCGACCGAGATTACTTTGGGCCCGCTGCAGCGGATGACCCTGCGCCGGATGACGCCAAGCCGGTCGTGGGCGGTCGCTTGATAAAACGGCGCGGCCGCCGGGGCACGCCAGTCCAAGACAAGCGGATCGTAGGTTTCGTCCAGTACGCCGATCCGCCCCACGTGGTGCACGACGCGGTTATCGAAGTCCAGCCGGCCGAAGACCAGCCCCTCGTGCTCGCGGTTGAGCAGATGCTTGCGACGAGACGCCACGTGCACGAACGCGTCGCGCTCAACAAGTCCGCCGAAACTTCCTGAACGTCCGCGGGCGAGCCCCTCGCGGGTGATCGCGTCAGCGTTGAGCAGCAGCTGCTCAACGCGCACGTTGACCTTGTCGACGTGCTCTTGTTCACGGGCGATCTCGATGGCCTCGGGGTCGACACGCTGCTCGGACGTCGGTACGCCGGGCGTATCAGTCGCATCAGCCGGCACCTCGGAGTGCTCGGGCGTGGCAGGTGACTCTGGCAAAGAACGCTGCTCCATGCTCGGTACGTCGTACGTGTGGTTCGGTCGTGAACCGCGCGCACATAAATAAGGCAAACGGCTCACCATCGTATCTCGTTTCACGGCGCCGACGCTGCCCCTTGTTACCCGCGGAACACTGCGCGGGGCGATTTGACCAGTCGTCCGATGCACCGGTGTGGCGGGAGTGTTGCCAAACGACCTAGAGTGAGCGTGATGTCTATTTCAGTGGATGCCCCGATGACGATCGACGAGGCCCGTAAAGCGGGCAAGCTCGTCGATACTTTTGGTCGTGTCGCCAAGGATCTGCGCATCTCCCTTACCGACCGATGCAACCTTCGCTGCACTTACTGCATGCCCGCCGAGGGGCTGCCGTGGCTGCCGAAAGACACGCTGCTCACCGACGACGAGATCGTCCGGCTAGCGCGTATCGCGGTTGAGCGACTTGGTATCGAAGAGATTCGATTTACCGGCGGCGAACCGCTGCTGCGACCGGGGCTGGTCAGCATCGTCGACCAGGTCGCCAAGATGACCCCGCGCCCAGATATGAGTCTGACGACCAACGCGCTCGGCCTGTCGAAAAACGCGCAGGCCCTCGCCGATGCCGGGCTCAATCGAGTCAACGTCTCGCTCGATACCCTCAATGACGTCACCTTTACGTCGCTGACCAGGCGCAACCGCTTCGCTGACACCATCGCCGGCATCGAGGCTGCGGCCGCTGCAGGCCTCACCCCCGTCAAGGTCAACTCGGTTCTGATGCGCGGAATCAACGACACCGAGCCCGCCGCGCTGCTGCAGTGGGCGCTCGACCACGGCTACGAGCTGCGGTTCATCGAGCAGATGCCGATCGACGGCGGACACGTATGGGACCGGCACACCATGATCACCGCCGAGGAGATCCTCGCCCAGCTTCAACCGTTGTTCGACCTGACTCCGGACCCCGCCCACCGTGGCGCGGCGCCGGCCGAAACCTGGCTGGTCAACGGCGGGCCGGCCAAGGTCGGGATCATCGGTTCGGTAACCCGGCCCTTCTGCGGTGACTGCGACCGCACTCGGCTGACCGCCGACGGCGACATCCGCAACTGTCTGTTCGCTCGCGAAGAGTCAGACCTGCGTACGCCGCTGCGGTCCGGCGCGACCGACGAAGAACTCGCCGAACAATGGCGCAAGGCCATGTGGGGCAAGCGCGCGGGGCACGGGATCGACGACCCATCGTTCCTGCAGCCAGCGCGCCCGATGTCGGCGATCGGTGGCTAGTTCCGTGACGATCACCGTGCGGTTCTTCGCGGCGGCCAGCGCCGCCGCGGGGACCGAAGAAGCCCAGTACCCGGCCAGCACCCTGCAGGAGTTCATCGACACGGCACTCGACAAGTACGGCGAGCCCATGGCCAAGTTAATGCCGTCTTGCAGCTTCCTTCTCAATGGCGTCGCGATGAACGACCGCGCGGCCGACCTACCGGCTGGCAGCACCCTCGACGTACTGCCACCATTCGCCGGCGGCTAAGTCTCACTCGACGCCGGGCCGTGTGCCTACCGACCTTTGAACTTCGGTTCACGGCGGGCGGCCGAAGCCGCGATACCTTCGCGGAAGTCTTCTGTCGTGCGAAGCCGTGTCTGCTCACGCAGTTCTATGTCGGTAGCGATACGCACTTGGTCTGCCAGATCACCGCGGAGGCTCTTGCGCGCGCTCACGACCGCAAGCGGGGCCGAGGCTGCGAGCTGAAGCGCCCTGGCTCGCGCGGCGGCCCGCAATCCTTCTTCCGGCACCAACTCATCACACAAGCCCATCGCAAAGGCTTCGTCGCCCTTTACCCGGCGCCCCGTCAGGATCATGTCGAGGGCCGCCTGCTGGCCGACGAGACGTGGAAGGGTCACAGTAAGACCAAACCCCTGATGGAATCCTAGTTGCGTGAAGTTGGCCGCGAAGCGCGACGACGGAGACGCCACCCGGAAATCTGCCGACAGTGCGAGCCCCAGACCGCCCCCAACGGCCGCCCCCTGCACGGCGGCAACGACCGGAGTTTCGGCGGAGAACAGCCGAACGGCTTCCTTGTATAGTTCGCCTCCTCCGGAACTACGAGGCGCCCCGTTCGACGATCGCGAGAAATCATTGCCAGCACAGAAGTGCTTACCCTCCGAACACAGGACGATCGCGCGACACTCTGGATCCTTGTCAAGCTTCTCGAACGTATCGGCGAGATCACTGATCAGCTCAACATCGAAGAAGTTCGCGGGCGGGCGGTGCACCTCGACGGTCGCGATGAAGTCGGCAATGTCAATTGTCAAATCAGTCGTCATACAAACCCCTTAAGCGAATCCGTGAGCAGTGCACGTGCGATTGAGCGGCGTAGCGTCCGGCAAAGTGGTCGTTATTGCGACCACTTTGGCGGACGCAACAACTGCCGGGAGTCCCGCGGTTAAGGGGCGTTGACCCACTCGTCGGTGCCGTCTTCAAAGATCTGCCGCTTCCAGATCGGCAACTCCGACTTCACCCGTTCCACGAGTTCGGCACACACCTCGAATGCTTCCTTGCGATGGTCGGCGGACACGACGCAGCCGAGCGCGACATCGCCAATCTCGAGCGGCCCCACTCGGTGCTGTACGGCGAGCGCGCGGACTCCTGCCGTGGCGGCGACCTCGTGCGCGATCTTCTTGATCGTCTCGTCTGCGGTCGGGTGAGTCAGGTAGTTGAGGTTAGTGACCGTGCGGCCCTCGTCGTGATCGCGCACGGTGCCCGAGAACGACACCACCGCGCCGGCTCGCCGGTCGCGCACCAGGATCTCGAGATACGACACGCTGACCGTGTCGTTGGTGACCTCGGCGCGTACGACGTCGGCGGGGATGAAGGTGCGCTGCCGGGCGGCGAGTTGCTCCGGCGTATCGAGGTCGACAGGCGAACCGAGACCATCGCACGCGACCCGCTGCACATCGCTACGACCATTGAAGTATTGCCGCGCACCGACGTCGCCGGTGACCGTTGATGCGATCGGCTCCCAGTGGTTACGACCGATGAGGGTCGGGTGCCCGATCTGACCGTCGTACGTCGCCACCACCAGAGCGTCCGGGGCGCTGTAGCGGGCGATCTTGTCGATTGCGTCCGGGCTGATGTCCGGTGTATCGACGAGTTGTACCACTGCCGAGTCCGGTTTGCTGTCGAGTTGAGCCAGCGCACGCATCCCGGCGCGCACAGAAGACGACATGCCCTCCTCGAAATCGGGGTTGCTCACGATGAAAAGCCGGCCATCGCCGATGATCTCGCGGACCTCCGCGCGCGCGGCGTCGAGCGACTTGCGGACATAGGACTCGCCGGCGCCGACGACCAGTACGACGTCCTCGCAGCCGCCCTCGCGCAGGATGCGCATCGAGTTGGTCAGCATCGAATGACCATTAGGAAGTCGAATAAGCGCCTTGGGCAGCCCCATCCGCTTGCCCATTCCACCAGCCAACAGCAGACCCGCGTATGTCATACCCGCCACCTCACAGAGCCACCGGTCGATTCACGGCAACCACCGGCCAACAGTTGACTCGCGTACGTCATACCCGACACCTTAGTGACACGACGACGAACGCATCCCAGCCACCTGCGCGTCGCGAGCTTGCGAGATTCATACTGGTCACCCTAGTCGCGCGATAACCGCTAGCATCAACATGCGTTGGTCCGGCTCGCCAGTCGCGCTCGTCCGCGTCTGCCACCGCACACCTCAACACTCTCGAAGTTGGCCATAATCCGGTCATTCCCGAGATTATGCGCCGCCGACCTGCTCATTCAAACCCGCTCGCTGCCCGCCGCAGCACGCCCGCACTCCACCACCATCGAAAAGGAGCCAGACCTGCATGCCCAACTACATCCTGACCGGTACGCCGGGAGCCGGAAAGACCGCCATACTCCGGCTATTGGAGCAACGCGGGTACGCCGTCGTCGAAGAGTCGGCCACGGATGTCATCGCGCTCGAGCAGTCTCTGGGCGCGTCCGAACCGTGGGCCGCGCCGAGATTCGTCGACAAAGTGCTCGCGCTGCAGCACGCCCGCCAGCAACGGGCGCCGGCCGGCGCGACGACGTTCTTCGATCGTTCTCCGGTATGCACCCTCGCGCTGGCGCGTTTCCTCGACGTACCGGCGCCGCCGGAGCTCACGGACGAGACCCGTCGCACCGACATCTACGACCGGACCGTGCTTTTCGTCCGCAATCAAGGGACTATCGAGAACACCGCAGCCCGGCAGATCAGTTACGCCGATTCGCTCGCCTTCGAACGACTCCATGAGCAGACCTACCGCGAGTGCGGATATCGGCTAATCGACGTGCCGGCCGGGCCACTGCCCTACCGCGCCGACGTCATCTGTGACGCGGTGGGGCTCCCGGGCAGTTAGCCGACCGGCGCGGGTTCGGCGGTCGATCCGGACGCCGCCGGCTTGCGGGACAGATGACCCGGCGCCGTGAAGCACAGAACGGCGATCAACCCGATCACCAGAACTCCCGCCGGAAGCAGGATCGAGTGCGCCATTGCCGTACTGAACCCTTCGTGCAGGAACGCGGGAAGCTTCGCGACGCCCCCCTCGCCACGCACGCCACCCGGCGAAGCGGGCAGGTTAGCCGAGATCTGCGCATCCATGAGTACGGCGATGCCAGCACTGCCGAGCACCGCGCCGAACTGCCGCGTCGTGTTGTAAATGCCCGCGCCCGCACCGGCCTGATGCATGGGCAGGTTGCGCGTCGCCGTACTGCTCAGCGGCGCCCACATGAAGCCGTTCGCCACACCGATCAAGGCGATCGGCAGTAGCAACTTCCAGATCGCGACTCCGGGAGTCATCACCATTGCCAGCCACACCAACGCGACCGGGAAGCACAGCAGCCCGAAACCGGCCACGTAGCGCGGATGCGCACGATCGGTGAGCTTGCCGACGTACGGCGAAAGCCCGCCCGAGATGACCGCCATCGGCACCATCAACAAGGCCGCACGGGTCGGGCTGAGCCCGAGTACGCCCTGCGCGAAGAGCATCAGCGGAAAAGCCATCGCCGTGATCGAGAAACCCACTGCGGTGATGGCGACGTTGGCCAACGAGAAATTGCGGTCCGAGAAGAGCTTCAGCGGCATCAGCGGCTCCTTGCGGTTGCGCGCCTGCCACACCACAAACAGCACGAGCACGACGACGCCCGCAATGATCAACGACCACACCCATACGTTCCAGTCGTACTTCTGGCCTTCCTGGATGCCGAACACGACCATGAAGAGTCCGACCGCACTGAGCGCGACGCCGAGCCAATCGAATCGATGCACGTGCGTCGGCAGGTTGGGCACCAGCCGCATCGCCAGCACAAAGGCGATCACGCCGATCGGCACGTTGATGAAGAAGATCCACTCCCAGCCGAGCGAGTCGATGAGTACGCCGCCGAGGATCGGCCCGACGAGCGTCGCGACGCCGGCCGTGGCGCCCCACAGGCTCATGGCCCGGCCGCGCTGGTCGGCCGGGAAGGTCCGGGTGATGACTGCCATCGTCTGCGGTGTCATCATCGCCGCGCCGAGGCCCTGGAAGACCCGCGCGATGATAAGCATCTCGATCGACCCGGTCAGTCCGCACCACAACGACGAGAGCGTAAACAGGGTGAGCCCGATTAGATAAACCCGCTTGGGCCCGAACCGGTCACCGAGTCGCCCGGTGATCAGTAGCGGCACGGCGTACGCCAGGAGGTAGGCGCTGGTCACCCAGATCACGGCGTTGACGTCACTGTGCAGCCCGTCCATGATCGCGGGAGTGGCCACCGAGACGATGGTCGTGTCCACCAGGATCATGAAGAATCCGATGACGAGCGCCCATAGTGCGGGCCAGGCGCTGGGCGCCTTGACCTCAGGTGGTGTCGCTTCTACTTGCGAGGTCATTGATCTACTTCTTTTCCGTTCGTTGATGTAGAGGCCGCAGCAGTGGGCGAAGCGGCGCATGCCGCCGGATCGTCGTACGGCCAGGGAAGTTCGTTGTTTTCGAGTCGTTTGATGAGGCGCCGAAGTAGCCGGACCTCCGTCTTCCGCAGCTCAACGACGTAGTCGCCTTCCAGCCAAAATGCCTCAGGCACACCCCGCGCTCGAGGGCCTTCGAGCGCGTGCGTGATTCCAGAGATGTCCGTTTCGATCAGCGCTACTCGATCACTGAGCAACTCGATGACCTCCTCACGCGGCAAGTTGTGCGCCTCCGCCAGCGCGACCGGGAACTGCGGATATTCGTTGACCGGCGTACGCAACATCTCGCGGACGCCCGCGGACAGCCTCTCGGTGCCCTCGGGCGTGATGCAGTACGTCGTACGTTCTGGACGTCCACCATCTCGCTCGGTACCGACAATTTTGACCAGTTCTAGCTCGGTAAGCCGGTCGACAGTGTGGTAGAGCGAGCCGGGGCGGACCTTGATCAGGAAGTCTTCGCGACGATCGAGTAACAGCTGATACATCTCGTAGGGATGCATCGGACGCTCCAGCAGTAGCGCAAGCACCGCGATCCCCAGGGTCGTCGGCTTCGTCCCCATCACTTAAACCTCCGCGTCGACTATTCCGCATGGAATACTACGCGCGGACTATCGCCGCGCGCAATGCGGATTTACGTCACAGGCCGCTTGTGTCAGCGCTTGTGCACTTGTGTCACCGACCTCCGTGACACAAGTGCACGGTTGGTGACACAAGCACGGCTAAATGGCGTACGGCCAGACAAGCAGCATGAACGCGCCCCACCACGCGCTAAGCAGTACGGCGCTGATCAGGACGAGCGTCGCTGTGACCCGGCGAGTGCGCATCAGCACGATCGCCACCGGAATCACGATCGGGAAGATCGGCACCAGGAATCTGAGCTTGGAGTGTAGGTATCCGGCAGAGCCGATCGCCATGCCCAGCAGCACCAGCGCATACAGCATCGGCGCCGCCCAGCGCGCGTCGCCGACCGCACGCACCACCAGGCTCACCAACGGAATCAGCGCCATCAACAGGCCCGCCACGGCGGCGAAGTTGACGATGTACCCGACTGCGCTCGAGCCGTGCCCGATGCCCACAAAGGTGACTGCGTCCCAGAACCCATCCGCGAAACTCACCCCGAAGTCCAGGTGGGATCCCCAGAAAAAGTCCTGTACGGCGAACCATCCGTCCACGCGGCCGGTGTCGATCGCGACGTACACCCACCACAGCGGTACGCCGATCACCGCCAGCACCGCAGACATGACCACCCGCACCGGTCTGGGCCCAGTTGCGTCGTACCGGCGGCGCACGAAATAGATCACCGCGGCGCCGATGACCGCTACACCGAGCGCGATGCCGGACGGTCGCACCAGCCCCGCGCACAGCGACAGCACTCCTGCGGTGAGCCATCGATCGGCGAGCACGGCATACAGCGCCCAGACAGCGAGCGCGACGAACAGCGCCTCTGAGTACATCATCGACAGCACGACCGACATCGGCAGCGCGGCCCACAGCCCGACTGCCAGTACGCCGACCCTGATCCGGCCGGATAACCGCGTCACGTAGCAGTAGATCCCGGCCGCGGCGACCACCCCCGCCACGCCAGTTACGGCTAGTCCTGCGTGGTCGATGTTGCCGGTGACGAGCGCGACCAGCCGGACGAGCAGCGGATAGCCCGGCAGAAACGCGTAGGCACCGCTCGTTTCGTCATGTACATCGGTCAGGTTGATATAGCCCGGATAGCCGTGCTCGGCGATCTGCGCGAACCACCGACCGTCCCAGGACAGCAGTCGCTCGGCGAGACTGCGCCCGGCATGATCGACACCGAGCGCGAGCACGATCATCCCGACCAGCCGGATTCCGGCGTACAAAACGACCGACCCGATGAGCCCGGCCCGAAGCCGCGGATCGGCGTACCAGCGATACGGCGGCGTCCGCTGCGGGGTCTCGTGCACCTCGGACGTCATCGGCCTGAGTTTATGGCACGTTGAATATGTGAGGTTACCGACCGAGCGCTTGCTCGGTCGCCGATTCGTCGTGTAGTAACAACGTGAAGGTACGAACTATCAAATCGAATCGATGCAGCCAGTGATGGCGGATACCGGTTTGCCCGGTCAAGGAGGAACCATGGACTTCGAACCCAGCGCAAAAGCCAAGGATTACCAGGAGAGGATGTGGGACTTCATGCACTCCCACGTCTTCCCCGCCGAGAAGGAGTACGACGACTGGCGGGCCAAGGCAGGCCACGACAACCACGAAGTGCCGCCGATTGTCGAAGAGCTGAAGAAGGAAGCGCGCGGCCGCGGGCTATGGAACCTCTTCCTCAAGGACGTCTCAGGCATGTCCAACCTCGAGTACGCATCGATAGCAGAAATCACCGGCTGGTCCTCGACCATCGCACCCGAGGCGATCAACTGCGCCGCACCGGACACCGGCAACATGGAGACGATCCACCTGTTCGGCAACGACGAGCAGAAGCAGCAGTGGCTGCAGCCACTGCTCGACGGCGAGATCCGCTCGGCATTCGCGATGACCGAGCCGCGTGTCGCATCCTCGGATGCCTCCAACATCGAGACCCGCATCGAGGCCGACGGCGACGACTACGTCATCAACGGTCGGAAATGGTGGACCTCGGGCGCCGCCGACCCACGCTGCAAGATCTTCATCCTGATGGGCAAAACCGACCCCAACGCCTCGGCGCACAAGCAGCAGTCGATGATTCTCGTCCCGCGTGACACCCCGGGCATCGAGATTCTGCGCAACCTGCCGGTCTTCGGCTACCAGGACCAGCACGGACACTGCGAGGTCGACTTCAAGGACGTCCGCGTCCCGAAGGCCAATATCCTGTCCGGCGAGGGCGACGGCTTCATGATTGCCCAGGGCCGCCTCGGCCCCGGCCGCATCCACCACTGCATGCGCCTCATCGGCATGGGCGAGCGCGCGATCAAGGCCATGGTCGACCGCGCATCCTCACGACACGCGTTCGGCGGCCCGATCATCGAGCAGGGCGTCGTACGCGACCAGATCGCCAACTCCCGCATCGAACTCGAGCAGATCCGCCTGCTCGTGCAGAAGTCCGCCTGGCTGATCGACAACGTCGGCGCCAAGGGCGCCCGCATCGAGATCGCCGCGATCAAGGTCGCGACGCCTCGCATCGTTGCCAACATCATCGACCGCGCGATCCAGATCCACGGTGGCGGCGGCGTCTCCGACGAGTTCCCGCTCGCCAACATGTACGCGCACGCACGCACGCTGCGCCTGGCCGACGGCCCCGACGAGGTGCACATCCGCACCGTCGCTCGCCAGGAAGTCGCTAAGTACAAGGACTAACATCACGCACACTCAACACCACGTCCGCGCCGGTGGGCCCCAGGGCTCGCCCGCGCGGACGCGGCGTTTGCCAGGTCCTTATTAGAGTGGGGCGCATGTCTGCTCACCTGCGCACGACAGACCTGATGCCGATCGGGCAGGTCGCCAACCGCAGCGGCCTCGCAACCTCGGCGATCCGCTACTACGAGTCACTCGGCCTGATCCACAGTGAGCGCAACTCCGCCGGGCAGCGCCGCTTCGCCCGATCCACTCTGCGCCGGCTCGCGGTGATCCGCGCAGCCAGCAAGCTCGGCGTACCGCTGGCCGACATCATCGCCGATATGGCCGCCACGTTGCCGATCGACCGCGCGCCCACCGCCGCACAGTGGCGCCAACTCTCCGGCAAGTGGCGCGCCGACCTCGACGCGCGCATCGAGGAGCTCACCACACTGCGCAACAACCTCGACGGGTGCATCGGCTGCGGTTGCCTCAGCCTCAAGAAGTGCACGATCTACAACGCCGGCGACCAGATCAGCCAGTACGGCGCCGGCGCCCGGATGATTCGACATCCGATGGGTATCGCGGACTAAATCTCGCTCACCCAACGAAAATCAGCGGAACACAACAGTGCGGTGGCCGTTGACGAAGATCCGGTGCTCGCAATGCCACTTGACCGCACGCGCGAGCACCTGAGTCTCGACGTCTCGGCCTACGGCAACCAGGTCCTCTGGGGTCATCCCGTGATCGGCGCGCGCGACATCCTGTTCGATGATCGGCCCCTCGTCCAGTACGTCGGACACATAGTGGGCGGTCGCACCGATGATCTTCACGCCGCGGTCGTGCGCCTGGTGATATGGCTTCGCGCCTTTAAAACTGGGTAGGAACGAGTGATGGATGTTGATCGCTCGACCCGCCAGGCGCGCCGAGGCCTCCGCGGACAGGATCTGCATATAGCGGGCGAGTACGACGAGCTCGACGTCGTACTTCTCCACCAGCGCGAACATCGCCGCCTCGGCCTGCGCCTTCGTATCCTTCGTGACAGGGATGTGCTCGAAGGCGATCCCATACGACTCCACCATCGCGCGCATGTCCTCGTGATTGGAGACCACTACCGGCACGTCGATGTTGAGTGTCCCGTTGCGGTGCCGGAAGAGCAGGTCGTTGAGACAGTGCCCGAACTTGCTCACCAAAATCAGCGTGCGCGCTGGCGTGGCCGCGTCGGTGATCGAGTAGTCCATGTCGTACGACGCCGCGACCGATGCGAACGCCGCGCGCATTGACGCAAGCTCGGGGGCCGCGTCGAGGAACTCGATCTGCACCCGGATAAAGAAGCGGCCGCTGGAGCGGTCCGAGTGCTGTTGCAGGTCCAGGATGTTGGCGCCGTACTCGCGAAGAAAGCCGGTGATCGCGAAGACGAGTCCCGGCGCGTCGGGGCAGGACAGCGTCATGACGAATTCGGGACGTAGCGGCCTATCGGTCATTGTGCAGATACCCCAGTTTTATGTTCGGGGCCCGATATGGCCCGCACTATCGATTATCTCAATACGGTGAAACGTCAGTAAACAAGTGTTACTCCTGTTAACTCACATATACACTGAGCGCGCTAGCACCACTCGGTTTCAGCAAAAGGGAGTCCTCGACATGGGAATCTTTGCGGCCATCATCACCGGTGCCATCATCGGCGCCCTCGCCCGACTCTTCATGAAGGGTAAGCAGCCTATCGGCATCCTCTGGACGATCATCATCGGTATCGTCGCAGCGGTCGTCGGCTACTACATCGCGCAGGCGTTCGGCGTCGCCGACACCAACGGGTTCGACTGGATTCGCTGGATCATCAGCGTTGTCCTTGCGATCATCGGGATCAGCATCTACCTCGGCGTGACCAACAAGAAGTCCGTCGCCAAGTAGAGACACCAAGCAACCAAGACAGCGCGGCCCCGGACTTCGGTCCGGGGCCGCGCTGCGTTCGGCTCCGCGACATTCCGGTACAAATGTGCCGATCTGCAGCACCACGCGGCTGGCACTGCTGCGAAATGGCACAAATGTGCGAGGGTGTCGTCGGTACGGCGGTGTCGTCGGTACGACGGTGTCGTCGGTACGGCGGTGTCGTCGGTACGGCGGGTTGATCGGCGAATACGCCGTACTCTGGACCGGTGCCGATCACCCTCACCCTCCTCGATGGCGTCACCTGGCGCGGCGCCCCTCTGGTCGGCGAACGTCCGCAGTCGCTGCTCGCCATCCTTGCCATGCATCCGCACGACGGCGCCACTGACGACTACCTGATCAACACGCTGTGGCCGGAAGCGCGGCCGGCTAACCCGACGAAGGCACTGCAGGTCGTCGTCTCGCGGACCAGAGGCGCCACCGCTCACGAAATCATCTCGCGTACGTCGAATGGCTACCGATTGGCGCTCCCCCGCGACCAGGTCGACGTGTTCCTCCTCAACGATCTCGTTTCTGATGCCCGCAAACGCCTCTCGGACGGCGACCCCAACAAGGCCCGGGATGCGGCACAGGAAGCAATCCGTCTCGTCGACGGGCACCCGATCGGTTCGGGGCATCTCGCCGACCTGCGCAGCGGCGCGAGCGCCCGCGCCGCGGAAGCGAAGGTTCTGCTCGGGATGGCGCTGAGCCGAAGCGGTGATCACCCGGCCGCGATAGGCGTGCTCGAAAGCGCCGTACTCGATCACCCTCAAGACGAGGCGCTCCTCGAATGCCTGCTGCGCAGCGAATCCGCCGTACGCGGGCCATCTTCGGCACTCGACCGCTACGAAACGTACCGGGTCGCGCTCGCCGAACGGCTCGGCACCGACCCGAGCGTCGCGCTCCAGCGTCTGTACGGCGAATTGCTGGCCGCCGACCGCCCTGTCCGCGATGGCCTTCAGTACGACATCAACTCGCTGATCGGTCGCGATGACGACGTACGGGCGATACGCGCCATGCTTCACACGTCCAGGGTCGTCTCCATCGTGGGTGCCGGCGGACTCGGCAAGACCCGACTGGCGCACGTCGTCGGACGCGATTCCGAGCAGTCGATCGTGCATTTCGTCGAGCTTGTCGGCGTTTCGGCGCCGGAGGACGTCGTCGGCGAGGTGGGCTCGGCCCTCGGAGTGCGCGACTCCGTCAGCGGTCGGCGGGTGCTTACCGCAGAGCAGCGCGCCGACGTACGAGCCCGGATCGCGCAACACCTCGACGCCGCGCCGACACTGCTCATCCTCGACAACTGCGAGCACGTCGTCAGCGCGGTCGCCGACCTCGTCGCGTTCCTCGTCGCCAACGCACGCGGGCTACGGGTCGTGACCACCACCCGCGCGCCGCTCAACATCGCCGCCGAGCGGATCTACACGCTCAGTCAGTTGAGTGTCTCCGACGGGATCGACCTGTTCACCCAGCGCGCGACCTCGGCCCGCCCCAACGTCGAGATCGACGAGGTGGCGGCCGCCGATATCGTCAGCCGACTCGACGGTCTTCCGCTCGCCATCGAGCTGGCCGCCGCGAAGGTGCGCGTCATGTCGGTGCGCGACATCAATCGGCGCCTAGAAAACAGGTTCGCGTTGCTGCGCGGCGGGGACCGTACGGCGCCGGACCGACACCAGACGCTCATCGCCGTCATCGACTGGTCGTGGAATCTACTGGCCGAGCACGAGCGCCGCGCCTTACGCTGGCTCGCGATCTTCCATGACGGGTTCACCCTCGAGTCCGCCGAGACGGTGTTCGGTACCGACGCGTTCGATGCGGTGCAGAACCTCGTCGACCAATCACTGCTTACCGTCAGCGACGCGGGGGCCAGTGTGCGCTACCGGATGCTCGAGACGGTGCGCGAATTCGGCCGCATGCAGCTCATCGACGCGGGTGAGGACGCCGCCGCCGCGCTGGCGCTGCAGGCGTGGGCCCGCGAGTACGCCGGCCGCTGGGCTCTCAAGGTGCACGGTCCGCATCAGCTCGCCGCGATGGACGCCATCCGGGCCGAGGAGACCAACCTCGCGGACGTGCTGCGACGTACCCTGGCCGAGGCCGGCACCGACACGATGATCGTGCTGCTTGCGGCGCTCGGCGGATTCTGGTCGATCGGCGGCGAGCACAGCAGGGTGATCGCGCTGATCGATGCCGTCGAGGCCGCCGTGGATGGCTGGATGCCGCCGCCGGAGCTCGCCGACCATGCACGAGTCGCGATGAGCCTGGTCCTGACCAACTCGTTCATCGGGCATCCGCGGCCCGCTGATATCACCCGCATGGCACTGGAAAGGATCGGCCCCGGTTCGACACCGATGATCGCCGGCGTAGTCAAGGTCGTGCTCGCCCTAACCGCCGCCGGTGATCACGCGGAGTCTCTCGCCCAGATCGTCCGGATGTGCGACGACCCGGACCGGCACGTCGCGATCCAGGCCCTGCTCTACCTGGGACACACTCTCGAGAACGCCGGCGACGCGCGAGGCGCTGTTGACGCGGCGACGCGCGCGCTGGCGCTGCGCCGCGACGAGGACGGGCCATGGGGGCGGGCGATCTTGCGTACCCAGCTCGCGCAGTGGCACTCGCAGCTCGGGCAATTTGATGAGGCCGCGAGCCACGCGCGACTCGCCGTTCCGGTGCTCGATCGGCTGGGCAGCATGGACGATGCGGTTCAATGCCGCTCCATACTCGCCGTCGCGGCCATGCTAAACGGCGAGTACGACGAGGCCGAGCGGATGTACGACGAGGTGACCCGCATCGATTGGTCGAAGGTCGGTTTCGGCGGCAACCTTCCGGTCACTATCGGCCAGGCCGAGCTCGCGCTGCTTCGCGGCAACTCTGAGGCCGGGCTCGAGCTGCACCGTGCCAACATCGCGCAGTCCCGCCAACTGCGGTTTCCCGGGCTGGAGGAGCCCAGCGGCCAGGAGCCGTGGCTGCTGTTCGCGGAGTCGGCCGGTCTTGCGGCGTACGCGCTGTACGGCACCGGCGAAGATGGCGCCGACCTTTGGAACCTATTGCGATCAAAGGCACCCCTCGCCATAAACAGCGAACTGGATCCGCCACGCAACTTCCTTGACTACCCGGTCACGGGACTGGTGCTGTTCGCGATCGGTCTGTGGGGACTCTTGCGCGACGCGCTGCCGGCACCCGACGCGATCCGCCTGATCGTGCTCGCCGACCGCTTCGGTTACAGCAGGCTGACCCCCACGATGGCATGGGACAACGCCGCAACCCCGGCCGAAAGAATCGCACCGGGGTTGCTGGATAAGTTGCAGGAGGAGTACGGCGATCGCCGCGGCGCCGACCTGCGCGGGGAGGCGCAGCAGTTCCTCACGAAACTGCTCGGCTGAGCTACATCTTGCGCTGATAGCTACGCAAGGACAGCGGCGCGAAGATCGCCACCATCGCAGCGCATCCCACCAATGCCCACCCAACCTGACCGGTCACGGTGCCGGTGTTGGCCAAGTCGCGCACGGCAGTTACGACGTGCGAGACGGGGTTGACCTTGACGAAGGCGGCCAGCCAACCAGGCAGCGAGCTCACTGGCACGAACGCGTTGGACAGGAACGTCAGCGGGAACATGATCATCATCGAGATGCCCTGGACGCTTTGGGCGGAGCGGGCGATCGTGCCGACCCAGGTGAAGACCCAGGCGAGCGACCAGCCGGTGATGACGACCAGCAGACCGCCGGCGAGGACGCCGAGCACGCCGCCGCCGGGGCGATAACCCATGATGAAGCCCATCACGAAAGTGAGCGTGGTCGCGAGCGCGTAGCGCAGCAGGTCCGCGACCATCGGCCCGGCCAGCGGCGCTATCCGCGCGATCGGCAGTGACTTGAACCGGTCGAAGACTCCCTTGTCCATGTCCTCGCGTAGTTGTACGCCGGTGGCCATGGACGAGGTGAGCGCGGTCTGCGCGAGGATGCCCGGGATGATCAGCGGCAGGTAGCTCTGCACGTCACCACTGATCGCGCCACCGAAGATGTAGGCGAACATCGCGGTAAACAGCAGCGGCTGGACGGTGACGTCGAAGAACTGCTCCGGGTTGCGGCGCATCTTCTTCGTGGCCCGCCAGGCCATGGTCATTATTTGGCTGAACGTCTCGCGCAGTGTGACATGGGGTTTGGTTTGGGCGACGCGGTCGATCGCGACCGTCGCGGTTGGTTCGGCGATGAGGGTAGTCATCGGTTCACCTCCTGGGTGTTATGGGAGCCGGCGTTATGGGAGCCGGTGTTATCGGCGACGGTGCTGCCGGCGTCTGTGGGCTCGGCGGTGTCGTGACCGGTCAGCGCAAGGAACACCTCGTCGAGGCTGGGTTTCTGCACGTTGACCGACGCGATCGAAATGTTGGAGCTGCGCAGCCCGATGAGTACGTCGGCCGCTTGGTCGGCGTTGTCGAGAGCGACGTTGATGCGCGCGTTTTCGGGACTAAGTACGGGGTCTTCGCTAAGTAGCCGACGTACGAGGTCCATCGCGGCGGCGATCTCGTCAGGGTTAGAGAGCACCACCTGCAACGTCGAGGAGCCGACCGAGGTCTTGAGTTCGTCGGGGGTGCCCTCGGCGACCTTCTTACCCTTGTCGATCACCGCGATCCGCCCGGCGAGCTGGTCGGCCTCGTCGAGGTACTGCGTCGTCAGCAGGACCGTGGAGCCGCCTTTCACGAGCTCACGGATGGTGACCCACATCTGCCCGCGGGTGCGAGGGTCGAGTCCGGTTGTCGGCTCGTCGAGGAAGATCAGCGGTGGCCGGGTGATGAGGCTGGCCGCGAGGTCGAGACGGCGGCGCATGCCACCGGAGAACTGCGAGATCGGCCGCTTGGCCGCCTCTTCGAGTCCGAACTGGCCGAGCAGCTCGTTCGCCGTACGACGCGACGCTGCCGAGCTGAGGCCTTGCAGCCGCCCGAACATCCAGAGGTTCTCGATCGCGGTGAGGTTTTCGTCGACCGAGGCATACTGCCCGGTCACTCCGACGAGCTGACGCACGACATGGGGCTGGCGGCGTACGTCGACGCCGAAGATCTCGGCCTTGCCGCTGTCAATCTTGAGCAGGGTCGCGAGCATGCTCAGCACGGTGGTCTTGCCTGCGCCGTTGGGTCCGAGGACGCCGAAGATCTCGCCGGCATTTACCTGCAGGTCGATGTGGTCGACCGCGCGGTTGTCGCCGAAAGTCTTGACGAGGCCCTCAGTGAGAACGGCGGTCTCGGTCCCCGGCCGGGTCACGGCGGGCAGCGGGGTCATGGTGTCTGTAGTCATGACACTGAGAGTGCCCGCCGCCGGTTTCACCGCACCCTCGCGCCGGTTTCACGCGATTTCGGCGGGAGGCCATACGTAGTGGTCGCGATAGTCGCCGATTCGGACGACCTTATTTAGGTACGGCGGTGTTTATTTAAGTACGGCGGTGTTTAGGTACGGCGCCACGCCGGTCAGCTGCCGTCCCACGGCCGAGTGGAACCGTCCGGATTGGTGACGAAGGAGGCGACCGGCTGCGCGTTCGCCGCCGATCCGTTGGTCAGCGGGGTGTGGTCGGCGGGAACTCGCTCGCCCTCGGGGACCGGGCCGGGCGGCGTACCGTCCCCGAACGGTCGCCCGCCAAGCGACTCGCGCCCATGTGGCGTGATCCAGCCGGCGAGGTCGGGGCCTTTCGGGATGATCTGCGTCGGGTTCACGTTGGTGTGTACGACGTAGTAGTGCTCTTTGATCTGCGGGAAGTCGATCGTGTCGCCGAAGCCGGGCGTCTGGAACAAGTCGCGGGCGTAGGCCCAGAGGACCGGCATCTCGGTGAGTTTCTGGCGGTTGCACTTGAAGTGCCCGTGATAGACCGCATCGAACCGGGCGAGCGTCGACCATAGCCGTACGTCGGCCTCGGTGATCGACTCGCCCATCAGGTAGCGCCGGGTCGCGAGGCGCTTTTCGAGCCACTCCAGCGTGTCGAACAGCCGGTCGTACGCCGCTTCGTACGCGTCCTGCGAGCCAGCGAAACCGCAGCGGTAGACGCCGTTGTTGACCTCGGTGAAGACCCGCTGCATCACCTCGTCCATCTCGGCGCGCAGCGCCTCGGGATAGAGGTCGGGCGCCCCCTTCCGCTGGAACTCACGCCATTCCGAGCCGAAGTCGAGCGTCATCTGCGCGAAGTCGTTGGTCACGACCTTGCCGGTGGGTACGTCGACCATGGCCGGGACCGTGATCCCACGCGGGTAGTCAGGGTCGCGGGCGAAGAACGCCTGCTGCAACCGTTCGATGCCGAGGACCGGGTCTTTGCCGCCTGGGTCGAGGTCGAACGTCCAGCTCCGCTCGTCGTGGGTCGGCCCGCACATGCCCATGCTGATCACGTTTTCGAGCCCGAGCAGTCGACGTACCATCACCGCGCGATTGGCCCAGGGGCAGGCGCGCGCGACGACCAGCCGGTAGCGACCTGGCTCGACCGGCCATCCGTCCCGACCGTCGACCGTAATCCGGTCGCTGATGTAGTTGCTGTCCCGCTTGAACTCTTTGGTGTCGCTCATGGTGTTCCCTCCATGTTCCAACGCCTAGCCTGCTTGCAGAATGACGCTGATCCAGCCGGACTCGTCGTACCACTTGCCCAGTTGCCAATCGCTGAATCGCGCCACCTCCGTCAGACTGAGCGCGTGGCTGTCCGCATCGAGCTGAGCCAATGAGTATTCGCGATCGGTCTTGAAACCGAGCACGAGCCGGCCGTCCGGGACCAACAGCGAGACGAGGTTGGCGAGCACGTCGCGTTCGGTGTCCGGTGCCAGGCACGGTACGACGTTGCCGGCGGCCGCGATGATGTCAAACTTCCCGCCGCCGAGTTCCTGGCCGCTGACGGTCAGCAGGTCCGCTTCGACGTACGTCGTGTCCGCGAAGTACTTCCGCGCAACCTCCAGAAGCCGGGCGCTGCGGTCCACCCCTATCGCATCATGACCGAGCTTCGAGAGCTGACCGGCCATCCGCCCGGTGCCGCAACCCGCGTCGAGGACCCGCGAGCCACGCTTCGCCATCGCGTCGACAAACCGGGCTTCGCCGTACAGGTCCTCGCCCGATTCGTAGCCGCCGATGAACCGCTGTGCGTAGTCCTCGAGGCTGTCCCCGGTGCGGCTGATTTCGAATCTGGTCTTCGGCGTCGCGTCGTCCATGCCCCCGATTCTCTCCTACTATCGCGCTCCGGGGGCCGATGATGGTAAGCAGGGTGCATGGCTGAGCGCGAAACGATTCCGAGCAAGCGTCCGCACGTTGTTGTCATCGGCGGCGGGTTCGGCGGGCTGAGCGCCGTACGCGCATTACGACGCGCCGACGTCGACGTGACGTTGATCGACCGACGTACGTATTCGACGTTCCAGCCGCTGCTTTACCAGGTGGCGACGATGGCGCTCAACCCCGGCGACATCACCTGGTTTTTGCGATCGATCCGTTCGCGGCAGAAGAACGTGCGGTTCGTCAACGGCACGGTTACCGGTATCGATCACGACACGAAGTCGATCACCCTGACCAACGGCAATGTCGAGCGCTACGACTACCTCATCCTCGCGACCGGGGTCACCGCCAACTTCTTCGGAATACCCGGCGCCGCCGAGCACGCGATGCCCCTCTACACACGCACCCAGGCACTCGCCCTGCGCGACGTGATCGTCGCGACGCTTGAGGAAGCGGTCGTCCGGGGTCAGAAGGATGACCTACGAGTCATCGTCGTCGGCGGCGGAGCGACGGGAGTCGAGATGGCCGGCGCGCTCGCCGAACTGCGCAATAACGACATGCCTGTCACCTACCCCGAGCTCGACCCGCAACGAACCCATCTGACGTTGATCGAGATGCAGGACGCGCTGCTCGGACCGTTCGTGCCGAGCCTGCAGAAATACACAAAACGCTCGCTGGAGAAGCGCGGCGTGGACCTGCGCCTCGGCACCTCGGTCAAGGAAGTGCGCAAGGACGGGGTCGTCGATGGCGACGGCAACTTCATCCCGGCCGGAATCGTGGTCTGGGCATCCGGCGTAACCACGCACGAGTCGATCAAGTCGTGGGGTGTCCCGCAGGGCCGCGGCGACCGGATCAAGATCGACGACCATCTGCGCGTCCAAGGGTTCGACAACGTGTTCGCCGTCGGCGATGTCGCGGTCGAGGACGGTGACCGCGCGCTTCCGCAGTTGGCGCAGCCGGCGATGCAAGGCGGCAAGTACGTCGCCCGCCTCATTGCCGCAAAAATCGCCGGCGAGCAGGTCCCGGCATTTCGCTACTGGGACAAGGGCTCACTGGCCACGATCGGCCGCAGTTCCGCCGTACTGCAGACAAAAGGGCTACCACCGGTCAAGGGTTTCCCGGCATGGATCATCTGGATGGCGGTCCACTTGTTCTACCTATTAGGCGGTCGCAACCGGCTAGCTGCCATGGTCAATCTCGGCTCGAAGTACATCTTCTGGCACCGCAACCACAACGCCATCGTCGGCGACACTCCGGTGAAGTTTCGCGACGACGGGACATCAGCGGCCTGACGCTTTTGCTGGCGGCGTACGTCGGCCGCCTCCGCCCCCAGTCGCGGCAGACTCCCCTGGTCACACCTCATCTGCCGCGACAAGGAAGAGCGTTTAACGGTATTTGTTGATGAACGCGAGCGCGTCGTCGACGACCTCGTCCTTGTTGGTCTCGTTGAAGATCTCGTGCTGCGCCCCGTCGTACGCCTTCTGCGCACTCTGCTCCGGCGCGATCAGCTTCCAGCCTTCGGCGGCCTTCTCGTACGGCACGAGCTGATCGTCGGTGCCGTGCAGCCAAAGCACCGGTGCACCTTCGATCGGCCCGGCGGCGTTGATGTCGCGCACCGTCTTGTCAAACGCCTCGAGCGTCGGCTTCTTGAAGGCGCCGTGCCACACGAGCGGATCCTCGGCGTACGCCGTACCGACACTCGGGTCCCGCGACAGGACCGAGGGGTCGAGCGGTACGTCCGGAATTTCGTCCATCGCCAGGAGCACCTTGGCGGTGTCCCACGCGCCGATCACGGGCCCGGACAGTACGACGGACTCGAGATCGGCGCCGTAATGCTGTGCGTAGCGGGCCGCGATCATTCCGCCCATCGAATGCCCGATCAGGACAACCGGCAACTGCGGATGCTCGGATCGGGCCGTGGTCTCGAGCTCCCGAAGGTCATGCACGACCTTCTCGAAGTCGGGAATCAGGACCCGCTCGCCCTCACTCTTGCCGTGGCCGAGATGGTCCACGCCGTACACTGCCGCACCGTCTGCAACGAGACGATCGGCGAGATATTCGTAGCGACCGATGTGTTCGCCGTACCCATGGCTGATCAGCGCGACATATCGCGGTTCGTCGTTGTCCCAGCGCCGCGCGACCAGCTTGCCGCCGTGACCTTCGTAGTCGAACTCCGTGCTTTTCGCCATCACAACACCTCTCGCCGGGCTAAACCTTTTGCTCAGGCTACCTAGCGCTTGGCGAACCCGTGTGGGTTAGTTCACGGTTCAACTTAGAAGCATTGGTTGAATTTTCATCTAGTGTGGAGAGGTTCGATCTTCCGCGTCAATCAAGGAGCACTTTTCAATATGTCAACCCAGACCTTCCGCGACGATATCCTCACCGACGAGTCCCGCGATCTTCTTTTCCACAACGCGCGCACCGCCAACTCGTTCACCGATGAGCCCGTGACCGACGAGCAGCTCCAGGCGATCTACGACCTGGTCAAGTGGGCCCCGACGTCGATGAACATCCAGCCGCTGCGCATCGTCGCGGTCCGCACGCCGCAGGCCCGCCAGACGCTCGTCGATGCGCTGTCCGACGGCAACAAAGCCAAGACGCTCGCCGCGCCGCTCACGCTAGTAGTCGCCGCCGACACCGAGTTCCACGAGAACCTGCCGACCCAGTTCCCGCACTTCCCCGGCGCGAAGGACCTCTTTGCCGACAATCCCGAGCGGGATCAGATCGCGAAGATGAACGCCACCCTGCAAGTCGGCTACCTGATCCTTGGCATCCGCGCCGAGGGCCTCGCCGCCGGCCCGATGACTGGTGGCGACTTCGCCCAGGTCGACGCCGACTTCTTCCCCGAGGGCACCGCCAAGACGCTCGCCGTCATCAACGTCGGCAAGCCCGCCGACAATGCATGGATGGACCGGCTGCCGCGGCTGGCGTACGACGAGGTCGTCCGCACCGCCTAAGAGGCCTCAATCGCCGATTGTGTGGAAGATCGGTGTACGCCGGCGTACGCCGATCTTCCACACTGTCGCAATCGCCCGGAACTAACGGACGAGACCATGCTCGAAGGCGTACGCCGCGGCCGCCGTGCGCGAGCGGACTGCGAGCTTGGCGAAGATGTTGCTCAGATGACGCGCCACGGTCTTCTCACTGAGGACCAAAGCAACGGCGATCTGCGGGTTACTGTTGCCCGCCGCGACCAGACGCAACACCTCGATCTCCCGCTCAGACAAGCCACCCGGAGCGGTACGCCGTACCAACCTCGCGACCAGTTCTTCGTCCGGGGTCGCGCCGAGCTCGGCAAACGTACGACCCGCAACCGACAGCTCGGCGATCGCGGAGTCTTCGTCCCCGAGCGCACGAAACGCCAACGCAATCTGCACCCGCGCCCGCGCCGCGTCGTAGCGGGACCCGGCGTCGATCCAGGCGGTCCACGCTCGTCGCAGCGGCGGCAGTGCTCCGGCGGGATCATCGTTTGCCAGGCGCACCAGGCCGGCGGCGTACGACGCGATCGCATCGATCGAGTCCGTCCCGAACAGCCGCGCCACCGAGTCGAGCTCGTCGGAGGGCGCAGTGGCATCCACGACGGCGCCCGCGGACAGCAATATCTGCACGGCTGCCGGAAGTTGCCGGGCCCGCTGGATCGGGTTCGGGGTCTCGGCGAGGACCCGCTTGATGGCTGCGGCTGCCGCAGAAATTCGCCCTTGCGCCATCCATAACAACGCAAGTCCCGGCTGCGGTTCGTAGCCGAGCGCGGCTGCCTCGTTGAACGCTTCCTCTGCGCCCTCAAAATCGCCCAGGACTCGAAAAATTTCACCGCGCTCGTGAAATGCCATCCCGGCGGCGGGCTCGGTGCCGGCCGCGCGGTAGCGGTCGATGGCTAAGGCGAGTTCATTCAGCGCCTCGTTGAAACCGCTGTGGTGGCGCATGATCTGGGCGCGGTGCACGGCGCACTGACCGGTGAAGGGCACCATGTCGGGCTGGGCGGTGCACCACCGGCTCAGCGAGGAGGTCCATTCGGACATTCGCCGGTAGTCGCCGACCTCCTGGCAGCCGTCGATCATTGCGCAGTAGAGCATGCCGGCGAAGATTGGCGACACGTCGCCGCCGGCGATCCTCAGCATCGCCTCGTCAAGCATCGCTAGTCCGTCGCGCACGCGCCCGGCGTACATCATCATCCGACCCTGACCGCACAGCCCCTGCGCCGCGAGATCCGCATCTCCGTGCCGTTCGCCGATCTCGCGGATCTGGGTAGCGAGCTCTTCGGCTGCCGCGAAGTCACCTGCCGCGATGCAGCTCTGGAAGTGCGCAATACAGATATAGCCACGTTCGACAACATCAGCCGATTGAGTCTGCAGCAGTCGTTCGGCGCGGGCGACCCACCCCTCCGCGGCCGCGAAATTACCGCCGACCGCGCTGGCGAAAGCCAGCCAATGAGCGTCACGAACGGCGCTCAGGCTGTCTCCGGAATCGATGTGAGACTCGAATGCGCGATGCCACGCGCGGATCGCACTCTCATGGTCGCCGGCGAGATAAGCAGACGTAGCGAGGGCCGCCAGGTCAGCTTCGCCCAGCGATTCCGGCGGTACGGCGGACAGCGCCTCGTAGGCCGTGGCCCAGGCCCGGCGTTCGAATGCCTCTCGCCCATAAACGAGTTCGGCGACCACGCCCATCGCGGATCCTCCTGGTCGGAGAATACCCGCGACGGGCCCAATCCGGTTAGGCGTCGACGTACGCGCGCTCGCGTTGCCCGATATGCCGTACGACGTACGCCGCGTCGCGTCCGGCGCCGTCAATCAGCATCGACGAGAAGGCGTACTGGAACGACAGCCCACTGAAGTACAGGCCCGGCGACTCGGTGACTCCGCGATTCTCCACCGGCCAGCCGTCGTCGTCGAAGACCGGCACATCAACCCAATCGAATGACTGACGGAATCCGGTGCACCACAGTACATTCGCGACTTGCACGACGGTGCCGTCCGCCAGCAGCGGCAGGCCGCCTCGCGCGTCGGTGACCCGTTCGGTGACTCGCTTGACCCCGCGGGCGAGCAGGTCACGCCGCTTCACCCGCAGCATCGGCGCGCCATGGTCGCGCACATGTGTCTTGGCACGCCGTCCCATCGGCGTACGACGGGTGAGCACGTGGCCCTCCACGAATGCCACGACAGGGAAGATCACGCGGGTCATCGGCGAATCGAGATGGACGGGGATCTGGCCAGGGTCGCGCCCGCACAGCGTTGTCGGATGATGAGGCGCAAGCTCGTAGGCCAGATCGCAGCCGGAGTGCGAGGCACCGACGACCAGCACCGGACCGGGCCGCAGCTGCGCGGGACGGCGGTATTCACTCGAATGCAGCTGCAGAATTCCCGGATCGAGCCGGTCTGCGAAAGCCGGGATGTACGGCGTACGCCCCAGTCCGCCGGTCGCGATCACCACGTTGCTGGTCTCGATCTGGTGCGCGCCGACGGTCACGACATACCCGTCCGCGCTGGCGACCAAGGAGTCGACAGTGCTCTCAAGTCGGATCGGAAGGTCGAACGCCGCGGCGTACTGCTCCAGATAGTCCGCGACCTCGTCCTTGCCGGGATAAGACCACTTCGGGGCGGGAAACCGCATCCCGGGCAGCGCGTCGTGGCTGGCGGGGCTGAAGAGTCTCAGCGAGTCCCACTGCCGCCGCCAGCCATCTCCCACCCGCACATTGCCGTCGA
The DNA here is from genome assembly GCF_003003235.1 of Antricoccus suffuscus. NCBI lineage: Bacteria > Bacillati > Actinomycetota > Actinomycetes > Geodermatophilales > Antricoccaceae > Antricoccus > Antricoccus suffuscus. The sequence goes on along the minus strand of NZ_PVUE01000001.1, from coordinate 535,392 downwards.
GAATCAAGAACTTCCTGTCAATTTGCCGAAGGTGGTACCCCACCGCGAGACCAGCCTGGCCGGCCCCGATAACCACCGTTTCGACGTACTCACTCGACATGACTTCCTCCATTGGTTGGGAGGTCTCCAACGCTAGAAGCGCGTCGTACGTCAACGCATCGGGCGAGTTACCCATTCTCGATCGCCGGAATGGGTAGATCCACGCACTCCGTCGATAACGTGGAAGATCGGCGTACACCCGCGTACGTCGAATTTCCACACAGTCCGCGTCTCGCGGCCGAGGTTAAGGCTGGGCGACGCGGCGGAGCAGGTCGCAGAAGTCGTCGATGAGTACGTCGGTGTCCTTGGCGGTCTGCGCCTTCGCCACCTCGCGCCCGGCCGAGCCGCACACGGTCGTCAGCACATGCACCAAAGCCCGACCGTTACGGCGTTCTTCCGCCCGGATCAGTCGCGAATTCTGACCGACCCATGACGAGTCCTCCGCCCGACGAAGCGCATTGAATCCGGGCGGGCCGTCGCCGTACAAGAACAGCACGGTCAGGTCCTTCTCCGCGCGGCACTGCTGCAGATATCCACGCGCACCGGCGACGAACAGTTCGACCGGGTCGAGCTCGCCGGAGGCGCGGGCGAGGACGACGGCATTCGTCGCGGCCGAGCTGAGCACTTGGGCGTGCCGACGAAACAGCGCGATGAAGACGTCGGCCTTGCCACCGAAGTGGTGATAAAGACTGCCGACGCTGGCGCCGGCCGACTCGCAAATCACGGCGATCGACGATTCGGCGTACCCGTCACGGACGAACACGACCCGAGCCGCGTCGAGGATGGCGGCGCGGGTGGCCTCGGCGCGCGAGAGAACCTTGCCGCCGGCTGCGATCGGTTCGGTCACACCGGTGCTCTCACGTTCCATTCGCCGAGTGTATCGACCAAAGCCGAATCCGATTCGGTTTTGTGGCCAACGCCCGCCAAAATCGTCGACGGCTCAGGTCGCGAACTGGGTCTCCCGCTGCCGCACCAGGGCGCTGACCACCTCGTTGTACGGCGCACGCAGGCCGACCTTGCGTGCTTGGACGGGCACCGCGCCGTTCAGTACGTCGACCTCGGAGCGCTTGCCCGCCAAATGATCAAGCGCCATCGACGGCCGCGCCTCCGCGATCGCGCGGCCGTATTCGCGCACGTGCGCCACCGGATCGTCGAACCGCACCCCGACCTCGAGCGCCCGCGCGACCTCCCACGCCTCGCGGGCGCAGCCGGCGCCGACTTCCCACGCATCCGGGTTGTCGGTGACCTCGCCCATTTTGAGTCCGGTCAGCGTGCAGATCCCGGAGAAGCCGACGTTGCAGATGAACTTCTCCCAGATCATCCGGTGCACGTTTTCCGCGACCTCAGCAGGGAATCCGGCGTTGCGCCACACGTCGACGACGGCCCGCAGCCGGGGCGAGACGGCACCGGCCAGCTCGCCGATCCGGACGGTCTCCCAGCCGGTGTGGTGCGCGTGCCCCGGCGTACGGATCGACGCACCGAAACCGCCCGCGATCCCGACCAGCACCCGCTCCGGGCCGATTGCTTCGACGATGCGTTCGGCGCTGCCGAGGCCGTTTTGGATGGTGAGTACGACGGACTCCGGGCCGAGCAGCGGGTCGATGCTGCGCGCGGCCGCGGTCACCCCGTCGGCCTTGGTCGCGATGATGACCAGGTCGCAGACGCCAGGGTCCCCCGTCGACGTACTCGCCGAGAGCCGCGCCACCCGATCACCGCTGGCACCTTCGACCCGCAGACCATCACGGTTGATCGCATCGATGTGCTCGACCCACGTGTCGATGGCCCAGACCTCGTGCCCGGCCGCGCTGAGCAGTCCGGCGTACGTCGAGCCCATCGCCCCGGTGCCGACAACGGCTATCTTCACGAGTCCTCCAATTGCCTTAGTCGCAGCCCTCGGCGTACGTCGAGTTCGCCATCTGCGGTATCACCTTGACGTAGTGCTCGGTCTCCGCGAACGGCGGCACACCACCGTACTTCGCGACCGCGGTGGGACCGGCGTTGTAGGCCGCGAGCGCGAGTACGACGGGGTGCTCGCCGCTCTGGGTGGCCAGCGACGTGACCGACTCGATGAGGTGCGCCATGAAATTGCCCTGCGCTTTGATCGCGTCCTGCGGATCGAACGGGTCGCCCGCGCCGTACTCGTCCCACGTGTCGGGCCGGAACTGAGCGAGACCCTGTGCACCGGCATGGCTGACCGCTTGTGGATCCCATCGGGACTCCTGGTCGAGCTGCGCGGCGAGGATCGGCGCCGGCAGCCCCGAACTCTTCGCGGCGGCCACGACATCGTCGTACCACCCGCCCGGGACGCTCCCCTGTTTGAGTGGGGCGGTGGCCGCGCAGCCGAGTTCATCGGCGTACGCCGGCGGCTCTTCCTTGACCACGGCAAACACGATGCCCGCCACTATCAGGATCGCGGCACCAATCACCAATGCCCTACGCGCCAAGAGATTTCGGTGCGCGATCCGCTTCTCCATCGCCCGCTGCGAGGCAGTCTTCCGTTTGGCAGCGGTCGTCCGTTTCGGCGTACGCGTCGACACCACCTTTCGAGGCGACGACGCCGTACGGCGCTGAGCAGGAGGCACGCCGAAATCCTAGCGACCGCAACGCGCACCTTTAGCGAGCACTGCACTCACGGAACGGGCCTCCCGCGCGCCGGACTAATTGGCGCCGGGCGCGAGCACATCTAGTCCGAGGTCACCGGCGGCGTTACTCATTCGGGTGTCGTAGGCCAAGTCCGTGTAAGTCGCGGCTCACGCTCCGTAGGCTCGGTGGCATGTACCAGTTCAACGCCGACGACCTGACCGATCCCGCCGCCCTCGGCATGCAACCACACCCGGAGGGCGGCTGGTACGTCGAGCACTATCGCAACCCGCAGGACGTCGCCACGCCCAACGGTCCGCGCGGTCTCGCGACCGCGATCTCGTTTCTACTGCAACCCGGGCAAGAATCCGCGTGGCACCGGGTGCGCTCCGACGAACTGTGGTTCTGGCAAGGCGGCGGCCCTCTCGAACTCGATCTCGGTGGCGACGGCGCCCGGCCCGGCGACGCGACGACGTACACCCTCGGGCTCGGCGGCCAACTGCTGGTGCCGGCCAACGTCTGGCAGGCCGCGCGTCCGGCGGGCGACGAGACCGTCATCGTGGGCTGTGTCGTGACGCCAGGCTTCGACTTCGCCGACTTCGAGCTCGCCTAAACCCACGCCGCCTTGTTTATGTGGAAGTTCTATGTACGCCGGCGTACATAGAACTTCCACACAAACCCCGAACCTAGTCCTTCTTGCTGACCGCGACACCGCGAAGGTCGACGACGCCGCTGTGATAGATCTGCACGTTGGAGACCGTGTCGTCGTACGCCTGCGTGATGTGCTGGACGCAGATCGGCATCACATGCGGCACCTCGTCGATCCACAGGTCCATGAAATCGCTATAGAAGGGTGCCCGATCTTTCGAATCCAGTGGAGCGGCTCCCTTTTCGATTAGCTCGACCATCTTCGGAGACAGCTGGGCGCCGGGATTGAAGCGAGCGTCGGGATGCATCGTCCCTTCCATGAAGGTATGCGGATCTACCGTTGAGGACGTCGGCGTGACGACGGCGGGCGTCACCTTGGAGATCCCGAATTCGTCGACGAGCTGCACGGTCGGCAATGGCTTGATCTCCATGTTGATCCCGACCTCTTTGAGCTGGTCTTGGATCGCTTCGGCCTCGGCAACATAGGCGGTGACCGTGGTAACTACCGTTGCGAAGGTGAAGCCGTCCCGATAGCCGGCCTCTTTCAGCAGTTTCTTCGCCTTCTCCGGATCGTGTGGCCAGATGTCGAGGCCGTCACCGATGTCCTTGTTGTAGGCGAAACTCGTCGACGGGAAGGGCTGGATCTGGGGCGTGCAGAGGCCTTCAAACAAGCCTTCGCCGATGCCGACGCGGTCGATCGCGTAGTTCATCGCCAACCGCACCTTCGGGTCGTCGAAGGGTTTCACGCTCGTGTTCACCGCGAGGTAGTTCAGGACCGGGCTGACGTCGCCGATGACGTCCAGACCGGCGTCCTTCGCCGGTGTGACGTGTTTCTGCGCGATGTAGGCACCGTTGAGCTCGCCCGACTGCAACGCGTTGAGTCGCGTCTGGTCATCGGGTATCGCCTTGTAGTGCATCACCGCGACGCGCTGCGCATCCGGATCCCAGTAGCCTTCGGTCTTGGTAAAGGTCACGCTGTTGCCTGGAACGATTTCGGAGGCGATGTAGGGGCCGACCCCGACGGGCGCTGCGGCAAGGTTTCCGGCGGCGATCGCCTTGGGCGAGGCCATCATCCCCGGGCGCTCGGACATCGCAGCGAGGAAGGCTCCCATCCCGCCGTCCAGCTGGACCTTGACCGTCAGGTCGTCGACCACATCGACGCTGGCCACGTTGTGCAACTGGGACTTGATCATGCTCCCCGGCCCGGCGGCGCGATCCAGGTTGGTCTTGACCGCGGTGGCGTTGAACGGCTCTCCGTCAGAAAACGTGACGTCAGCGCGGAGCTTGAAGGTCAGCACCTTGCCGTCGGCGGACGCATCCCAACTCTCGGCGAGCATGGGCTCGAACTTTCCATCTGGCGCAAGGTAGACGAGCCGGTCGTACGCCGGCAACAAGAACGGCAGGTCGAATCCGGTCGATCCGAGGATCGGGTCCCAGCTTGTGGTCCCGACCGGGAACGACCAGTTGAATTCGGCCTCGGGATCGAAGTTCTTGTCGAGCGGGATTCCGCTCTCAAGCGATACGTCGCTTGCCTGGGTCTTCTGCGAGGGTGCGCCACAACCGGCCGCCACCATAGCCGCGGCCAGTACGCCGACAATTAACGTGGAACTCCTGCGCATATGCGAATCCAATCAACCGGTACGAGAAACTCGGAATGTTCGCTACTTGTCCTGATGGCAATTCGGTGCACGCCCGCGATCGCGGCGACACTCGCTAAGCGACCCGACGTGGTAACGCCGACGACGCAGACGTAGACCTTGGCGTGTCTAACGACAAGGCTCAACACATGAAATTCGTGTTAGTTAACCGGTCCGGCCGGGCCGTGTCAATCTTTCCGCTGCTCAAACGGCGCTTGTGTCACGAACGATGCCCTTGTGTCACCGAGGTCGGTGACACAAGGGCACAAGTGATGACACAAGCGAGGAGTCAGGCGGAGCCGAGACGCTCCCGCATGATCGCCGCGCACAGGGTGATCGCGGTCGTTGCTTCGTCAAGTACGCCACTCATCGTGAGGAAGCCGTGCACCATTCGCGGGAAGTGGACGTACTGCACGGAGTTGCCGGACGCGGACAGTTTGTCGGCGTACGCCGCACCCTCGTCGCGCAACGGATCGAACCCGGCCGTGATCACGAGGGCCGGCGGCAGGTCGGCGTGATTGGCCGCGAGCAGCGGCGAGGCACGCCAGTCGTCGTACTCTGACGAATCCACGTAGTGGCCGACGAAGTAGTCGATTGTCTCGGCAGTGAGGATGTAGCCTTCGGCGTTTTCCTTGTGCGACGGCATAGTGCAGTGCATGTCGATTCCGGGGTAGACGAGCATCTGGAACGCCGGACGCGGCCCACCGGAGTCGCGCAGCGCTAGGCAGGAGACGGCGGTCAAGTTGCCACCCGCGCTGTCGCCACCGATCCCGATCCGCGAGGGGTCGATCGCGAGTGTCGTGGCGTTGTCGAATACCCAGCGCACAGCGGCGAGCGAGTCGTCGACCGCCGCGGGAAACGGTGACTCGGGCGCCAGCCGGTAGTCCACGGCGTAGATCGCGCAGCCGGACTGGTTGGACAGCAGCCGGCACAGCGTGTCGTGCGTTTCAAGATCGCCGATGACGTACCCGCCGCCGTGGATGTAGACCAGGGCACCAAGTATTTCGCCGGCCGCGTTGCCAAGGGGTCGATATTCGCGGATCGGGATCGGTGTGTCCGGGCCCGGTACCTCGAAATCACGCGTCGAGGCGACATCCGGCACGGCCGGGCCCGTCGCCTCGCAGGACAAGCGGTACGCCGCCCGCGCCTCGACCGGAGGGAGCTCATGAACCGGGGGCAAGTTCCTTGCCGCGATGAGGTCGAGCAGATTCTGAGCCTGTGGGTCGAGCATGCGGGCGCCCTTCAGTCCGGAAGCGATCTGGACCACATCATGACACGTGCCCGCATCCGCACTGTTAGGTCCGGCAAAGTGGTCGCCCTGACGACCACCTTGCCGGACGTAACGACAGAGCGGGTCAGTGAGTCGTCGTCGTACCGGTCACCACGTCCCGGATGAGCTGTACGGCGACCACAATCGATGCAAGATCGTTGGTGTCGGTGGACATGATCTCGGCCAGCATCTCCAGCGACTGCTCACCGTTTTCGGACAGCTGGTCGCGCCACACCTCGCACTTAGCTTCGGGTTTGGTCGCGCCGGTGACGTTCATGATCTGCGACGTGAGCTGGGCGTGCGACCAGTTGAGGTCGTCGCGCAGCGTGCCGCGGGCCATCGACCGCCACCGGCTGTCGCGCGGCATCGAAATGATCCGCTCGAGCAAGGCCGAGATCTCGAACTTGTCGGCGACCGTCTGGTACGCCGCAGTGATCTCCGACAGTTTGCCTTGCGTGGTGGCGGCGAGGTCGACGATGTCCAGCGCCGCGATCGCCTTGGGCATCGAGGCGACCAGTTTTGCGAAAACCGCTGGTACGCCGGCAAACTCGAGCTCCCTGGTGCGCCCCTCGAAGGTGTCCCGGTCCATCCCTGTTAGCGAGCGCGGCAGGTTGCGGATTACCTCGGCTGCTCCGCCGGTGTAGCGCTCGACCGTTGCCGCGACATCGATCGGCAACGGAACGTTGCGCACCAGCCACCGAGTGCCGCGCTCGACAAGACGCTGGATCTCAACTCGCATCGACGTTTGGATGTTGCTCGGGACCTTGTTGTCCAGACCCGAAATCTTCGCGAAGACTCCATGCATATCGAAGATCCGGGTCGCGGCAGTTTGGGCACGGAAGACCGCCTCGGGTGTCGCCCCGGTCTCCTCGACCATCCGCAGTGCACTCGTCGTACCGCCGGTGTTGACGAGCTGGTTGGAAATGAGCGTGGCGACGATCTCGCGGTGCAGCGGATGGGCACCCATCTGCCCTTCATATTTCTTGCGCAGCGGGGTCGGGAAGTAGTCGACCAGCAGACTGTGAAATGCCGACGCATCAGGCAAACTCGACTGCAGCAGCTGCTGTTTCATCTGGATCTTGGAATAGGCAAGGAGCACCGCGAGCTCCGGCGAGGTCAGACCGTCGCCGTTGCGAAACCGCTCACGCAATTCGTCGTCCGTGGGCAAATACTCAATGTCGCGGTCCAGCAGCCCCGAGGCTTCCAGCGAACGCATCAACCGCCGATGCGCGTCGTTGAGGGACATCTTGTTGTATTCCTCGCAGGCCAGTGCGACGTTCTGGTCGTAGTTGTCGATCAGCACGAGGCGCCCGATCTCGTCGGTCATCGAGTGCAGTAGCTTGGGCCGCGCGTCGGCCTTGAGTACGCCGTCCGCGATCGCCTGTTGCAGCAGGATCTTGATGTTTACTTCGTGGTCGGAAGTGTCGACGCCGGCAGAGTTGTCGATGGCATCGGTGTTGATCTTCCCGCCATCTCCTCCCGCACCCACGAGCGCATATTCGATCCTGCCGCGCTGGGTGACGCCCAGGTTGCCGCCTTCGCCCACGACGTTGGCCCGGACCTGCGCGCCGTTGACCCGGATCGTGTCGTTGCTGCGGTCTCCGACTTCTCCGTTGGATTCGTCGGAAGCCTTTATATAGGTACCAATTCCGCCGTTCCAGAGGAGGTCCACCGGCGCCAACAGGATCGCCTTGATGAGCTCATTGGGCGGCAACTCGGCTGCCTTGCCGGTGATGCCAAGAGCGGTGCGGGCGGCGTCGGAGATCGGTATCGACTTCGCCGTACGCGGCCAGATCCCGCCGCCACGCGAGATCAGATCGCGGTTGTAGTCATCCCACGAGGAGCGCGGCAGGTCGAAAAGTCGCTGCCGTTCAGGGTAGGTCGCCGCGGCGTCGGGATTGGGGTCGATGAAGATATGCCGGTGGTCGAAGGCCGCGACCAGCCGAAGCTGCTCCGAGCAGAGCATGCCGTTGCCGAAGACGTCGCCGGACATATCGCCGATCCCGACGGCGGTGAACTCCTCCGCCTGGGTATCGGTGCCGAGCTCGCGGAAGTGCCGCTTGACCGACTCCCAGGCGCCGCGCGCGGTGATCCCCATGTCCTTGTGGTCGTAGCCGACCGACCCGCCGGATGCGAATGCGTCCCCGAGCCAGTAGCCGGCGTTGACCGACTCTTCGTTGGCGTAGTCCGAGAACGCCGCCGTACCCTTGTCCGCCGCGACGACCAAGTAGGGATCGTCGTCGTCTCGTCGTACGACGTTCGCCGGCGAAATGATCGCGTCACCGTCGCGGTTGTCGGTGATCTCGAGCATCGACCGGATGAATGCGCGGTAGCAGGCGACACCCTCGGCCAGCCACGCGTCCCGGTCGATGTCTGCATCGGGCAGTCGCTTGGGGAGGAAGCCGCCCTTCGCGCCGGTCGGCACGATGACGGTGTTCTTGACCATCTGCGCCTTCACCAACCCGAGGATCTCGGTGCGCATATCGTCGCGTCGATCCGACCAGCGCAGCCCGCCGCGAGCAACCTCGCCAAAACGCAGATGTACCCCCTCGAACCGGGGCGAATGCACCCAGATTTCCCGGTAGGGCTTGGGCGCAGGCAACTCGGGGATCGCGTTCGGGTCGAGCTTGATGGAGATGTAGGGCTGGGTGTTGTTGTCCTGGTCCTTCTGGAAGTAGTTGGTCCGCAGCGTCGCCATGATGACCCGGAACACGGCGGACAGCGCGCGGTCCTCATCGAGGCTGGCGACATCCACGAGCGCCGCACGCACCTTCTTGCGGATTCGTTCGGCCTTGCGCGTTCGCGCCTCGTTAGATTCGTCCGTGGCCGGGTCGAACAGCGCATAGAACAGGTCAATGAGCATCTGCGCGATGTGCGGATTGGCCGCGATCGCAGAATCGACGAGCTCCTTGCTGAAGGACAGCGCACCCATTCGCACGTAGCGGCCGAGCGCACGGAGCAGCGCGACTTCGCGCCACGTCATGCCGGCGCCGAGCACGAGCCGGTTGAGCCGGTCGCTCTCACTTACGCCGCTCCACGCCGCGGCGAACGCGTCGTTGAATTTCGCGGCAAGCCCCTCACGTCCCTTGACCAGTTCGATCGACGGACGCAGCCCGAATTGATATATCCACACGGGCGTCGGCCCGTCATCGGTGGGTACGTCGAAGTCATAGGTGCGTACGTCGAGCACCTGAAGCCCGAGGTGTTGAAGCAGCGGTATGACCGTCGAGATCTGCATGTGGTGGCCGAGGGTGTAGATCTTCAGTCGCGTCTTGACCTTGTCTTGCAGGTCCGCCTGGCTGTCTACGATGCTGCCGTCGGGTTCATCGTCCAGGAACAGTCGAAGAGAAATTCCTGCGGCGACCATGGGCAGGTCGGTCGGCGATGCGCTCTTCGCGTCGGCCCGCATCAGTAGTTGCAGTTCGCGGACGTCTTCGATACCTGCGGTCGCGTCGAAATGCGCGCGGTAACCGCCGGGGAGGCTGCGCGCGAGAAGTTGGATCGCGGACGCCTCGTCCGGGTCGACGTCGTCGAGTAGGTCGTTGAGGTCGTCGTCCCACGACCGTGATGCCTCCACGACCCGGCGTTGAATCTTGTCGAACTGAGCGCGCGTCAGGTCAGTGTCCGCGCTGCCCGCGGGCACCCGGATCACGAACTCCAGCCGGGCGATCTGGGAGTCGTCGTTGATCTGTGCGGAGAACTCGATGTGGGTTCCGGCAAGCTCCTCCATCAGGATCGCGTTCATCCGAAGGCGGACCTCGGTGTTGTAGCGATCCCGTGGGAGGAAGACGAGCGCCGAGAAGAACCGGCCGAAGTCGTCCCGTCGCAGGAACAGCCGGGTCTGGCGATGCTTTCCCAGTTGCATTACGGCCACCGCGACCGCCAGAATCTGCTCGACACTGGCCTGGAACAGCTCATCGCGGGGGAAGGACTCGATGATGTCACGCAGGTCCTTGCCGGTGTGCGACATCGGGTCGAGACCGGACTCGTCCATGATTCGTGCGAGCTTGTGGCCGATGATCGGCACGTGCTGGACGCGTTGCCGGTACGCCGCGGAGGTCAGCAGGCCGATGAACCGGCGCTCCCCCACGACCTCACCCTTGGCGTCGAACTGCTTGATCCCGATGTAGTCGAGGTACGCCGCACGGTGCACCGTTGATCGCGACGCCGCCTTGGTCATCGTCAGCAGCTTCTTTTCGCGGGCGATCTTCTGCGAGGGCGGCGGGAGTGGCTTGCGCGGCCGGGTCTGGTCGCGGTCGGCGCGCAGGATCCCCCGTCCCGTGCCGGGCACGTCGTCGAGGTAGTCGGCTCCCCTGCGCCTCTTCAACACGTATTCGCGGTAGCCGATAAAGGTGAAGTGGTTATCGGCAAGCCATTCGAGCAGTTCGGCGGTCTCGTCGACTTCGGCGGTGGGTATCCCCACGGGCGGCGACGTACGCAACTCGGTGGCGATGTCGTCGGCGAGTTTGCGCATCGCGGGCCAGTCCTCGACCGCTTCGAACACGTCCCGGAGCACCTGCTGCAATTCACCCTCGAGCGCACCGAGCTCGTCGTCGACATCGATGCCGCCGAGCTCCAGGTGCATCCAGGACTCCGCGATCGCCGCCGATCGCTCGGCGTCGTTGCTCGCGATCGCCTCGAACTGTCCGACCGGGTCACGCACGACGTGCAACACGGGGTGTACGACGAATCGGGTGTGCGCGTTGTGCGTCTGCAGCTGGTCAAGGACCGAGTCAAGGAGAAACGGCCGGTCGTCGACGACGATGTCGATGACCACCCGCCGGTTGCCGGTGCGACGTACTTGGATCGCGATCTCACCCTCGACGCGACGCCGTCCCGTCTGCAAATGCGCCGCGATGGTCGCAGCTAGATCTTCAGCTGTGCGCCGGCCAACATCCTGTAACGGTGTCTGCGCAAAGTAGGCCGTGACTAACTGGCGGGACGCCTTCGCCGACATCGGCGAACTGTCGCCCATCAGCGCTGCGAGCGCACTCGCTGTGTCCCTGATCATGGCCGATGCCGCATTGGCTTCGGCCTCAGTGACCTGTACACCGAGCATGCCTTGGCTCACTCCAGACCTCCCGAGTTCGTGTCCACGCCGTTGTGAGCACACCCCGAGGCTAGCCACTAAGGCGCTCGATTTCGACCAAGTCAGCCTCAACTCGGTGTTTCCGCAAGGGAAATGGTGGGCGAGCATCCGGAGATCACGTACGGTCTAGTAGCCCACCTATCTGCCGATCAAAGACATGACTATGACTAACGAACCTGTAGACAAAACAGATGCGACGGAGCCGTCGACTGCCGGCACGAAGTACGCCGACCGACTCACCCGGCTATCGGGTCAGCGATGGAAACAAGCCCTTGACGTGCAGGCGCCGTACCGCCGCAATATCCAGCGGCTGACCCTCGGCAAGACCCTCGACGTCGGTTGCGGCATCGGGCGAAACTTGGCATACCTCAGCAAGGAATCCGTCGGCGTAGATCACAACCCGCACTCGATTCAGGTCGCGCGCGATCGGGGTCTTGACGCCTACACCACAGACGAGTTCTTCGACAATCCTCAGGTGGCCGTCAAGGGCGGATACGACGCGTTGCTGGCGGCCCATCTCGTCGAGCATATGCCGCTCGACCAGACAGTCGAGATCATGGAGTCGTACCTACCGTTCCTCAAGGACGGAGCCCGGTGCGTCTTCATCTGTCCGCAGGAGATGGGCTATAAGACCGACGACACCCATGTCCTGTTCGCCGATTTCGCGGTGCTCCAAGAGGTGTGTGGGCGTCTCGGTCTGAAATTCGAGTACGAGTACTCGTTCCCGTTCCCGCGTGTGGTCGGAAAGGTCTTTCCCTACAACGAGTTCGTCGTTGTATCTCGAAAAGGCTAAGCGCCCGAGAACTCGTCGCTGCCCGGGTCTGATTCCGTCGCGCCCGGGACACCATCGCGGCTGACTGCTGTCTCGATCGCTATGGACCGGGACAACTCAACCACCCTTCGATCGAGTTCACGCAACCGTAGGTACATCCCAACGGCGCTGAAGAAAAAAACGACAATCAGCACATAGAGCATGAGGTCCGTACCGCGGGTGACGCCTACTGCGTCGGCGACTGCCTGAGGAATATCCGGCCACACAATGCACACGATCGCCGCGATCACGAGCAAAATGCCTGTCACCCGTATCCCGGCCTTCAGGCTGACCCGCTGGCGATGCCGGAGCAAGAAGAACAGGACCGCCACGGTCGCCGCGATCAAGAGCACTTTGATGATCATTTGCGCGGCCCCTTCAGCATCCGGTGCAGCAATACGTCGGTAGCGATATTGACCGAGTTGATCGAGCGTTGACCCTTGGCCTTCGAGTAGTCCGAATAGTCAATCGTGACCGGAAACTCGCCGTACGGCAATCCGCTGTTAGCGATCAGCGACAGTAGCTCGCTGGCGTACGCCATGTCAGCCATGCTGAGCTTCACGGTCTGCGCGAAGTTTCGACGAAATGCGCGAAGACCGTTGTGGGCATCGGTCAGTGCGATCCCGGACTGGAAGCGTTCGAACACTCGCCCCGCAGAAAGGAGCAGCTTCTTGGACTTCGACATCCCGATCGCCTCGGCGCCTAGAAAGCGCGACCCCAGGAGGATATCGACGGGGTTCTCCCGCATGAACTGAACCATCTCGCTCGCATCGTCGGCGCGATGCTGGCCGTCGGCGTCGAACGTGACAAAGTACTGCGCGCGCCGATCTCGCAACGCGAACTCAATCGCGGTTTGTCGCGCGGCGCCAGCGCCGAGGTTCATCGGATGACAGACAACCCGGGCATCAGTCGCCCGCACCTCGTCTACGGTAGCGTCGGCACTTCCGTCATCGACGACGACGACTTTTGGGAAGGTCCGGAGTAGGTCCTCGATCACTTTGCGAACCACGGTCGCCTCGTTATATGCGGGCACCATTATCCACGTATCGAGATTAGCCACGCTCGTCATTGTCCGCCGTTGTCCGCATCTGTCTCGCTATGCTGGTCCCTACGCCTTCTGCCGATCCGGCTGGCGCCCCACCATACCGTTCTACCCCACTGTCGCAGGGGGAAACCCCGCGACACTCCCACTTCGGAAGCTACTGATACATGACCCGGCGTACTCCCAGCGGCAGCAAACTCGGCGCGTTCCTCGCCAAGCTACCCAAAGGGACGGTCGCCGTAGGTGCCGGCCTCGGAGTAATGGGCCTCACGTCGTACGGTTTCCTGCTGATCGCCGCTCGCGCTCTGCACCCGGTCGGGTACGCCGAAATCACCGTCGTTTGGACGGTGCTATTCACCATTGGCCCTGGATTGTTTCTGCCCTTGGAGCAAGAGTGCGCCCGCAGGATCTCGTCGGCTCACGACGGGTCGATCGCCCGCCCCGCGCTTCGCCGAATCATCACACTTGGCGGCTTGCTCCTGGCCGCGGTCGTCGTATTGTCGGCGGCCGCGTGGCCGCTCATCGGGACTCGGATCTTCAACGGTGACCTGCCTCTATTCATCACGACGCTCGCCGCGACGGCCTGCCTATGGCCGGTCCACACCTCGCGCGGCATGCTCGCCGGCAGCGGCCATTTCGGTCGGTACGGTGTCGGCCTCTGCGTGGACGGCGTCCTGCGCGTCGTCGGCGCTGCGGCGCTGGCGCTCGGTGGTTCGAGTACCGCGTGGCATTACGCGGCGGTCTTCGTCGTCTCGCAGCTAGTCGCCACTGGCGTCTCGGTTATCGGCGCGCACTTCCGGTACGTCGACGGCGCAAGTAACGGCCGAGCTCACGAGGACAGCTGGGCGTCGATTCGCAAGGTGATCGGCTGGATGCTGGTCGCCGTACTGATGAGCCAACTGCTTGCGAACGGTGGGACCTTCGCCGCCAAGGCTATCGCCAGCCCTACTGATCCGACCGCGGGAGTCTTCCTGTCGGCCCTTGTGATCGCGCGGATCCCGTTGTTCCTGTTTGCGGCCCTCCAAGCGTCACTCTTGCCCAACATCGCGGCACTGATCGCGCGCCGGGAACTCATCGCTGTTCGGTCACTGGTGCGGCGCGTATGCGTGGCGCTCACCGCACTCGGCGCGCTTGCCACTGTTCTGCTTATCGCGTTCGGTCCCGAACTCCTGGTCTTCGTCTTCGGTCCACGTTTCGACATTTCCCGCTGGACGCTCGGTCTCCTATCCCTCGGCTGCCTCGTATTCATGGTGGCCTCGGCGCTCGCGCAGGTACTGATCGCAGCCCAGCGGGCGAAAGATGCCGGGATCATTTGGGTCATCTCCGTGGTCCTGTTCCTGGCGTTCCTCGCGCTCCCGATCGAGCTGACCACCCGGGTTAGTCTCTGCTTGTTGCTCTCGTCGTTCGGCGGCCTGCTGCTGTTCGCTTACCGCTGGACGCAATTGGAGCGGTTGCTTGCAAGCGCACCGGCGACTCAAACAACAGCCGTCCCTGCGACAGAACCGGAGGCATGAAGATGTTGGAGCAGGGTGCGGTCAGGCGGTCGGTTGTCGTACTCGGCTACGGCGAGGAAAAGCATCTTGAACGATGTCTGGCAGCGATCTGCGCAGAACTCGGCCCAAGCGACGAGGTTGTGCTCGTCGACAACGGCATCATCGACGGCACGACACGTGATCTTGGGATCGACCCGCGAATTCGCGTCATCGGTAACGGCAACAACCTCGGCTTCGCCGGAGGGTGCAACTACGGTGCACACGAAGCAACCGGCTCGATGCTCATCTTCGTCAACTCAGATGCGATCGTGCGGGACGGGGCGCTCGATGCCCTCGTAGCCGTGGCGCATGAGCCGCAGATTGGAATCGCTAGCGGCTCACTACATCTGGCGGACGAGCCGGACAAGGTCAACTCAGTCGGCAATCCGATCCACTACCTCGGCGTGACCTGGGCGGGGTCCTGCGGCGAGCCGGCCGCCGACCACTCTCTGCGCCGGGCGGTCGCGTGCGCTACGGGCGGATTCTTCGCAATGCGGCGCAAAGTCTGGGATGAGGTAGGCGGTTTCGAGGAGCGCTACTTCGCCTATCACGAAGACACCGACTTGAGCCTGCGCGTCCAGTTCCGCGGCTATCAGATCGACTACGTGCCGGACGCGATCGCGGACCACTTCTACGAATTCTCGCGCAACCCGCGCAAGATGCATCTCGTCGAACGCAACCGGTTGATCGTCGTACTCACGGACTTCCCCACTCCAGTGCTGCGCGTGGTCTTGCCGATGGTGCTTCTCACGGAGCCCGCGTTCCTCGTCATGGCAATCCTCCAAGGCTGGACACGCCAGAAGGTAAGTGGCTGGATGTGGCTGGCACGCAACCGACGTTTCATCGTCCAAGCCCGACGGCGGATCCAGTCGACGAACCAGATGAGCCCACGTGCGTTTGCGTCACTGCTCGAGTCCAAGATCGAACCCCCGATGATTACCCAACCCCCAGGAATGGGAGTGCTGAACTCCGCATTAGCGATCTACTGGTCGTTTGCCCGCACGATAATTCAACGCTGACCTCGTCCTAAACGCACCGACCACCGGGTCAAATCGTTAACCGGAGCTAGTTGATCGCGTAAATATACTTCTCCGCGCCGTTCCATTCGAACGTACCGTTCGAGATCAGGCAACCGTTCGGCAAGGGGCCCTCGGAAACGATGTGGGTCAAGTTGAAGCCCTTAGCGGGCAGCGCGCACGGGTCGACACTTACGATTATCTGGTCACGAGCCGCACCGAGCGAAATCGTTGCGTTCGAATCCGTCGTCCACCGCATTATGATCGCGCTCACACCCCTATTCCAGATCTCCTTGTACTGGCTTGATGGATCTAGTTGCTGCCACTTTTTCGCGACCGGTCCCGTGACCTGATTGCCGCCCAGTTGCGGGACACCTGTTGCTGTCAAGAGTGCAGCCGTCAACTTTGAATCGGTGGCCCAGAGCTCGTGTCCTCGGCGCGCGTCGACACCTATCGCCATGAATTTCTGAGCGGTGCTGCTGTTTCGTAGGTCCCCCAAACCGACTTGGATTGGATTCGCACCAACGACTACGAGCGCTGCGCAACCTACACCAAGCGCCGCCAGCCACCCACTACGTGGAAATGCCGTCAGAAGCCCAACCAATATCCCGACGATAACGGTGCACAGAAATATCTCTTTCGGCCCAACGCTCGGCATGAACACCGCAGAGAGGGACGACCCACCGATGGCAGTCGCTGCACCACAACTCACGGCCGCCGTAAGCGGAATCCTGGCGGAAGGCGCGCGAGGAACTCGCGAGATCACGAACCCGAGCAGGATTGTCGCCAAGATTCCCACGGTCTGCGCGGCACGAATCGGCACGACTCTGTTAACAATCGGCAGGTGCGCGCCAAGACCACCCCAATCAAGCAGACACCAGCTAAGCCAGAACGCCGTCGATACGCCAAGCATCGCGATTGGAATTGAGCGCCTTGACCATTTCCGCTGAGGAAGCCCGACCCACAGCACCAGGGCCCACACGGCGCACACGGTGAAGGCCTGCGACATATCACTCTGACCGATGCCAGTGGCCGCCGAGTTGTCTTGAAGGCTACGAAGAAACGGTCCGGCGAACATGTTCGCGGCCGGAAGGATCGCACCCGTCACGCGCCGAGCTCCTGGATACACGGTGTCTGACTGCGCTACCAGGGCCGCCCAGTTGTCGAAAACTAGGCCAGCCAACATAACCAATGCGCTTAAGCACGTCGTGACAGCTGCCTTCACAGCAAACTTTCGGCCACGGCGATGAAAAAGCAACCACGATACTGTCGCTAACACGATCGGAATCGACAGCACGATCGCCCAGGGTACGTAATTGGACACAACTCTCGACCAGAGAATGCCGGCTAACACGCACAAGGAAAACCCAAGCCAGGGTCGCCTTACCCAAGTATCATATCCACGAATCAAGAGCAGACATCCGGCGAGCGTGAAAGCCATAACTCGAATCGGCGTCATCGACCACCACGCAACCGACGGCGCGACAAATACCAAACCCGTGGCAAGCCAGCTGCCGATTCGACTCGCGCCGAGTCGCTGCATCCACGGAGGTAGACACAGCATTAGGAGCAGGGAAGGCAACCACCAAAACGCGGCGAACAACATCTGATCAGGCACAAAGGACAGCAAGCGCAGTAAGGACCCATCGAAAAACACGACCGACTCGAAAACCCCTGATGACGGGATCTGATGAACGACGTCTGGCGTCTGCGCTAAAGGCGTCAAGGCCGACGTTCCGTGGGCCGCAATGTATCCCAGCAGGATCGGGGTAGACGTCAAAAACTCATCGCCGCGTATCAGCCGTGGCTCCCCGCTAATAACGCCGGGAGCAAATCCAGAACCCTGGCTCATCATGGAGTAGGCAAGCGACGAGGTCGTAGTACCGAACACAACCAATAGCGCATAGATTACGAGTGAAGACGCACGTCCGACTCCAAGTCTCCGGACGACTACTGAGGTTCTAGACACCACCGATCTACAGATGCGAGCCGCGACGGTGCCGCCGGCGGTCTGGGGAGCGCCATCATCGCACTCCTCGGCAATGGCAAAGTCAGAATTGTCATACGCCCTGTCAACACCCATCTGAAACTCAGAGTCCTCACTTCGGCTCGATAAAACGACCCCTGACATGCGCCAATACGAGCGCTTGACAGCTGTGCCGCGCATTAGAGTAACCGCCGGCGCAAGAACAACGAGAACTTACACCCGCGGCAAGCCCACCCGACCGTTGCGCCGGCGGGTTCCGGCAAAACCTCTCGGTATTGGGGCATACCGGGCAGCCGGCCACGGTGCCATCTGTGAGGAATCAGACACTCAACAGGCAAGCGCCTGAACGTCGATCCGCGAGATCCGCGAACTTGACGAAGAGTGCCTGTATCGTAGCAACGTCGCGATTAGGTTGCCACACCCGGCAGCTGTCGGGGCTAGAGAGTCCATTGCTGCAATCCCCGAGCATCTAGACGCTTCACAACCAAACAATCACATCTGAAGGGACACGGGTGCGCCGCGTAATATTCTACCTATTTTTCGATCCGCACGGAATTGTGGACGACTATATCGTCCATAAGTTAGCGAGACTGCGCGAGCACGCCGAAACCATCTTCGTGGTCTCCAATTCGGCTCTGACAACGGACGGGCGTTCGAAACTCGAGTCGGTTGCCGACACCGTATACGTACGGGAAAACGTCGGGTTCGACGTCTGGGGATACAAGCAAGCAATGGAAGCGTTTGGCCGAGATCGTCTCGCGAAATATGACGAACTTGTCCTCATGAATTACACATTTTTTGGACCGGTGTTTCCGTTCTCTGAAACGTTCGAGACCATGAATCGACAGGACGTAGACTTCTGGGGGATAACGGCGCATAAGTCGATGAATCCGAACCCCTTCCCAGGCGCGAACGATGAACTGCCAATGCACATCCAGTCCCATTGGATCGCTGTCCGTAAGCGGATGTTTACCTCGCTTGAATTTCAGGACTATTGGGATTCCATGCCTATGATTCACTCCTATGAAGATTCGATACTGAGACACGAATCACGATTCACGAAGCACTTCTCGGAGCGCGGATTTTCGTATAGCGTGACATTCCCCCCAGAGAACTATCCGTCGACACACCCTATATTCGAAAACGCCAATCTTTTACTAAAAGACCGTTGCCCGATAGTCAAACGTCGGCTCTTCTTCCATGAACCTACCTACTTAGAGCGCAACGCAATCCTTGGCCGACGAGTTATGGAAGCCATCGAGGCAACCGACTATCCGACCGATCTGATCTGGCGCAATGTGGTTCGCTCAGCAGAACCCCGAACCCTCTATACGAATCTATCTCTGCTCGAGGTCCTTCCAGAGTTCGATTCTGGCTACCGACCGGAACCTCAGCCGCGCATAGCTGTGCTCGCACACATCTACTACGAAGATATGGTCGATGAGACCATGTCCTACGTTAAAAACATCCCCGTTCCCTACGACCTAATTGTGACGACTGTATCCGAGGACAAGAAGCGGCATATCGAGCGAGACCTCAAGCCGTATGACGCGGCAAACGTCGAAGTCCGCGTCATGGAGCAAAACCGCGGGCGAGATATGAGCGCACTCCTTATCACTTGCAAAGATGTCCTACTGTCCGACAAATACGATCTTATATGTCGAGTACACTCGAAAAAATCTCCTCAGAACGACTACAACACGGCCGTATTGTTTAAAGAACACATGTTTGATAATTTGCTCTATACGCCAGGCTACGTCGCGAGCATACTAAGGCTTTTTGAGGACCAGCCCACGCTCGGCATGGCATTTCCGCCAATAGTGAACGTTGGTTACCCAACCCTTGGGCACTCCTGGTTCACCAACCGCGAACAGGCTGAGGACATCGCTGAGAAGTTGGGAATCACGACCAAGTTCGATCGCTCCACACCTGTTGCCCCATATGGGACGATGTTTTGGTTTCGCCCGGATTCGCTCCGAACTCTAGCGGAGCACAATTGGA
This sequence comes from Antricoccus suffuscus, assembly GCF_003003235.1. NCBI lineage: Bacteria > Bacillati > Actinomycetota > Actinomycetes > Geodermatophilales > Antricoccaceae > Antricoccus > Antricoccus suffuscus. The sequence goes on along the minus strand of NZ_PVUE01000001.1, from coordinate 515,740 downwards.
CCTGGGATGACTATCCGGCGGAGCCAGGTCATAACGATGGCGGGTTAGCTCACGTCCAGGAACGGCTGCTCGGATATGCCGCAATGAATGAGGGATACCATTTGCGGTCGATCATAAATCGAGACTGGGCCAGCATTAACTACGCATTCCTGGAATATAAGCTGCAGCGGGTTGCGTCGCGGCTCCCCCATTTTACGCAGGATCAGATGGATTACTTAGATCGGATTCAGGCTGGACACCCATTGCTGTCGGCAGTAAAAGACGCCGTCGATAGGCGATTTCCTAGAGTGGGACACGGTCTCCGACCGCTATACCGCCTAACTCGTCGGGCGTACAGAGCGGGAAGGTCTCCACACCAGGCCCAAGACAGACTATAGAGATAGCGCAAGCCATTATGCCTTTAACTATTCGCCAGGCGTTTAACCCGAAATCCAATAGCATCGGTTTCCTTCGATGGCTGATGGCGTTCGCCGTGATTTTCTCACACGCAGGTCCGTTGGCAGGCTTTTACGGAGGACATGACCTCGGGCTCCAGTTCACGACCGAGCAGTCGTTGGGCGGCGTGGCCGTTTGTGGATTCTTCTTTCTGAGCGGCTTTCTTATCACCAAGAGTCGCCAAGGGTCATCGACGATATTTCGCTACTTCTGGAGGCGCATACTACGCATTTTTCCTGCGTTCTGGGCGGCCCTGCTTGTAACGGCATTCGTGCTCGGCCCGATCGCATATATACACACCTATGGTTCAGCCACAAACTACTGGTCGCCTACCGTCGATTCACCGTTCCGTTATTTTACCGATAACATGTTTCTGCGCATGAATCAGCCGAATATAGCCGGAATGGGTTCGACTATTCCGTTGGGTCACGCGGGCGGGTTCAACTGGAATGGTTCCGCTTGGACCCTTATTTATGAGTTCAAGGGTTACGCCATTATTGGGATCTTCGGCCTTCTTGGTATTCTGAAATTTCGCTGGCTAGTGGCCACTTTTGCGGGCTTCATGGTTGTACTTAACACGATGACATGGGCCGGCTTCGGCGATTTCACCAAGTTCGCGCCATTCCTTAACGACTATAAGAACATTATGGTTCTAATGCCGTTTGCGGTAGGTATGGTATTTGCGCTATTTGACGATGTGATCCGTATCGACGATCGCATCGCCGTTGCAGCCCTGGCCCTCGCGGCGTTTACCTATTTCTCGGGTGCGGGATGGCTGCTTTATGGGCAGTTTGGTTTTGTGTACGTACTGATGTGGTGCGCGATTCGAATTCCACTAACACGCTGGGATGTACACGCGGATCTTTCGTACGGTATATACATATTTGCGTGGCCAATAATGCAGTTTTCAGCATACTTCGGCCTCCAGAAGGCCGGCTGGTGGGTTTACCACATTTGCATTGTCGCAGCCATCCATCTAGTTGCGTTCGCGAGTTGGCACCTTATCGAAAAGCGCGCGATGAGTCTTAAGAGCTGGACACCCTCATTGCTCGCGGCGGCACAGAAAAAGGCTGGCCCGCTCAATGACAAGATCAAGCGGTCGTTGGTAAATCCGAACTTCTCGTCGTCTCGGTATGCGCAGAAACTACGCGATATCGATAATCAGCTGACCACGTCGGTCGGTCAGGCTCCCAGTGCTATCTCTGGCGACTCTCAGCCGAATCAAACCCGGCGAAGCGCCGGGTCAACGGATAGGGCCTGATCTGCAAAGCCAGGAGCCCAACACGCAAAAGACATGACGCCAGCCGACCAGGATCGTCCTTCGATTGTCATTTGCGAATCAAGAGTGGCTCGACATACGGAAGTAGATAGGGCGCGAGCGTCCTCGCGAACGTTGTCGACATGTGGTTGTAATCGGCGTAAACGATGACCCCGCCGATGACCGCCGGGCATCGGACCGGACCGCAGAGATACTGGTTCAGATCGACTGTCGTGACATTTGGAGAGTCCAGCTTTTTTGCGGCGTCGGCCAGCGGGTCGTAGCCGATCCACGCCGATCTAGTACCGGCGCATGCATCGTCGTAGTTGTCCGGATTGGTCGCGACGCAATCAGGAGGCTCGTTCTTTGGGTCTAACGGTGCGGGCGTGTCTCGGATTACCATCAGCCTTCGCGACGGTGTCGCAAGGGCAGCCATAGTTTTAGCGTAATCCTCCACAGAGGCCTGCGGCTTGCGATCGAGATCGGACATTACGACTAGATCAAAATGACCCTTCTCGATTTCATTTAATGCGTTGTCGACGACCTTCTTACACTTGTTGGCAAGCTCCCCAGCTGACATGCCTGCCATTCCATCCGCGAACTTCACTACATCGTCGACAGGTTGGCAAACACCGATGACGAACGTCTGTATTTGCCAGCCTCGTGCGGTTGCCAGCGCCTCAAACGCTGGAAGCCAGTGCCCAGCGTGTGAATTGCCGAAGAGAGCAATCCGCTTAATCGGACGTGACTGAGTCCCATACGTACAAGACTGGAACGATTCAAAGGGTGGCCAGTTGAGGCAGTCCGTTATGACCGGTGACATATCCGATTTTGCGTACACCGGTGAGGTGACAAGGGGTTGGTGCGCCGGACACTTATTCCCTGGGTCCATCGCCGCCGCCCCAAAACAATCCGGGGATTTCGCTATCTGCGCGACTACATCCGTCGCAGTCTTACGCTCCATCTGGTCTGTCTGGAGCACGACGATCACCGACGCCGCAACGACCACTAACGACAGCCCGGCCGCGAGCACGAAACTGTACCGCGTCCGCCGCTCAAGCAGTCGATTGCGCCGCAGCGGTGCCTCTATGAAAGTAGTGCTCACCCAAGCGAGAGCCACGGAGACGGCAATCACCCCGCATTTTTCCCACCAGGACGGCCCATGTGACAACACAAACGGCGTGACGACAATTAGTGGCCAATGCCAAAGATAGAGCGCGTATGAGACGTCGCCTATGAACTGCACCGGCCGAGCTGAGAATAGCCCCGTCAGCCGCGCCTTCTCGGGCGCCTCGACCAAGATTATTAGCGCAGTAGCGACTGTCGGAACCGTCGCTACCCAACCTGGAAAGACGTCGTCGGAGTCTATTAATACGAACGAAGCGGCTAGAGCGCCAAGACTTACCCATAGGGCGAAACTTCGCCCTCGCTCGTGTGGCCGCAACCACTTCGATGCAATGGGGGCGACACACGCAAGAACACTCCCGATGCCAAGTTCCCAAGCGCGCGCGAATGTCGAGAAGTACGCGACGGCCGGGCTGGTATAACTGGCGGTGAGTCCGTAAACAAAAGACGCCACGACGAAGCCGACTGCCAGTACACCGACGATTTGCCGTGTCGAGCCGCGGCGCCTGCAGAACACGATCGCGAGGCCGATTAACACCGGCCAGGCGATGTAGTACTGCTCTTCGACTGACAACGACCAGAAGTGCTGGAACGGTGAACGCGCAGTCTCTCCGCCGAGATAGTCGACCGCATCACCAATCAAATGCCAGTTCTGGTAGTACAGCATAGATGCTGTCGCGTCGTGCGCATTCCCGCGCCAGAGAGTGCTAGGAAGAAATACCCTCACAAGGACCAGCGTTACGACGATCACCACGAATGCCGGAGCCAGCAATCGTCGAATTCGCCGACCCCAGAAGGTCGCAAGGTCAACAATCCGCGCAGGTGGTTTCGCGACGAGGTGCGACGTGATGAGGAATCCAGAAACGACAAAGAAGACGTCGACCCCAACGAATCCGCCGGTAAGCCTGCTCGGCCAGAGGTGGTAGAGCACGACCGCAACGACGGCTACAGCGCGAAGCGCTTGGATGTCCTTCCGCGCACGCTTGTTATGCGTCGTTAGGGCATCGGCTCCGGACACCGTTGACGAACGTTTCACCATGCCGTTACATCGGCCCTTCTTACTAGCGTGACCAATGTCGACGCGACAGCGCGTGATCTTCACCGCGCGTGATCCAAGGCTTATCCATCCATTCGCTGCGCCTCGCAAGCGTAATCGGTGCATTGTCTAGAGACAGTATGGCTGCAGCGTGTCAGATTACCGGTTCTCGGCGAGCAGGACCGAAGCGCCGTGCTCGAGCTCAATCGCCGAAGCCAAGTGTGGTTTCCTCCGTGTTAGCGCCGCCTCGAGCGGCAGCGGCTCGGCGTCCACGAACCCGGCCGACAACCAACTGCAGGCGATCGGCGTCCCGCACTCGTCAAGTCGGAACCCCTATAGTGGACGACGTCGCAATTGCACTAGCAAGCTAATACGAACTGGAGACATGATCAGCGAAATGGCCAAAACCTGCCTCGTTACCGGCGGCGCCGGGTTCATCGGCTGCGCGTTGTCGACCGAGTTGCCCAAGCATTTCGATCGCGTCGTCGCCATGGATAATATGCACCCGCAAGTGCACGCGAACGCGACAAGACCAGGCGACCTAGACGAACGCGTTGAACTACTCGTTGGAGATGTGACCTCAGGTGATGACTGGGATCGGATTTTGGCGGATGTAGCACCTTCGACAGTGATCCACCTCGCAGCTGAGACAGGCACGGGGCAATCGCTCACGGAGGCATCCAGACATGCAGAAGTCAACGTCGTTGGTACGACTCAGATGCTTGATGCATTTACCCGAAATGGCAAGTTGCCAGAACGAATTGTGCTTACCTCCAGCCGGGCGGTGTATGGCGAGGGAGCCTGGCAGGACGCGAACGGCAAGATCGTCTACCCTGGGCAACGAACACGGGACATGCTGGACCGCGCACAGTGGGACTTTCCTGGCCTTACGGTCTTGCCGTTCAACTCGAGCACTGTGGTCGCCGATCCCACGAGCGTCTACGGATCAACAAAGCTCGCTCAGGAACACATTATTCGGGCCTGGTCACTTGCGATGAAAGTCACGCCAGTCATCTTCCGACTTCAAAATGTGTACGGACCAGGTCAATCGCTGACAAATCCGTACACAGGAATCCTGCCGTTCTTCGCACAGAAGGCTCGATCCGGCGACAGCATACCGGTCTACGAAGATGGCGATATTGTTCGGGACTTCGTATATATTAATGATGTTGCGTCGGCAATAGTCTCCGGTGCACTCAACTCCGGCGGCAATAAGTTCGCGTATGACATCGGAAGTGGCAGCGGGACCACGATTCTGCAAGTCGCAGAGATAATCGCCTCCATTTATGACGCGCCGAGGCCAACTATCAATGGCATGTTCCGTGACGGCGACGTGCGCGCCGCATCGTGCACAATCACGGACTCGCAATCAGCACTCGACTGGAGTCCAAAGGTCTCAGTAACTGATGGCGTCGCAAGGTTGTGCCACTGGATCGATACTGGCGAGAGAAGCTAAGTCGCGTGTCGAATGACCAGGTCGACGCAACCGTCGCCGTTGTCACCCGAACCAAGAATCGCCCAATCTTACTAGACCGGGCAATTGAAAGCGTGCTTGCCCAGACTTACCAGGATTTCAGCATCGTCATCGTGAACGATGCGGGCGACCCAGGACCAGTGAATGAAGTCGTTGGACGCCATCTAGAGCGCTCCAAAGGACGAATTCGTGTGATACATAACGTCGTGTCTAGCGGCCGTGAAGGCGCCATGAACGACGGAGTACGCGGATCTTCATCGAAATACATTTCCATTCACGACGACGACGACAGCTGGCACCCAGAGTTTCTCGAGAAGACCGTAGCTCATCTCGAGGGCTCACACGACGCGGGCGTCATGGCACGCACGGAAGTAATCTACGAACGGATAGAAGCGGGAAGCGTCGTCACGGAGTCAAGCGAGATCCTCGCCGCCGACAAGCACGAGATTACCCTACTGGACATGCTAGTGCGCAACTATGCGCCGCCAATCTCGTTCCTCTACCGCCGCTCCCTTCACGACGAGGTGGGCTTCTACGACAACTCGCTTCCAGTTCTCGCGGATTGGGATTTCAACCTACGAGTTCTCCAGCGCCACACGGTGGGATTTCTTGACGGACAACCACTTGCCAAATGGCACCACCGTCGCGACGCCGAGGGCGACCTGGGCAACAGTGTCGTTGTCGCCAGCGCCGATCACTCCCATTACGACATAGCGATACGAGACCGGTATATAAGAGGCACCGCGCAAGCCAACGGTCTGGGGCATTATCTCTTTGTCGCCGAACTTGTTAACCGAACCAACCAGGGTGCACACGAACGAACGGACCACACAAATAGCTTGATCAACGCGTTATCGGACCTGGCCGGCCATACCGATCAAAAACTCCACATCCTCGGCCAGGATTTGCATGCAGAGTTAGCGCGGATTGAAAAAGCTATCGAGAACATCAACTCTGCCAACATCAGCGCGACGAATCGTCTCATCGCCCAGTTTGGGATTCTGAACGGCAGAATCGATCATATACAGAACTTGATCAATGCCCAGTCACTGCGAGCACGCGCGAGGCGAATACTCAACGCGCCAAAAAGCTGGCGCTAGGATTCGATCGGGCGCAGATAGTCCCACCGCGGGCTAAGAGGATCCGGGTCCGGTCCACAGACCCTCAAAACGAACCAAACCCGAACCAAGATTCGACTCTGCGGCCCGGACCTTCATTATGAAGGCTCGCTCTCGAGAATCGTACGTATGACCTTTGTCCGACAACAGAGTGGATAGCGTAAAGGCTCCTGGAAGCAATGGGAGTCTATCCATTCGATAGTCAAAGTGGCCGCGGCCAGCCTGCAGTGAGGAAGATCCGTTGTCGTAACCGCTATTCGTATCAGCGATATGTGCGCCTGACTCATGATCGAAACTAAGGCCTAATGCCACGCTCGAAATTTCTGCCGACGCAGAGTAGTGAACCCGCAGCGTACACGATTGACCGCTGGTCAGAAACGCCACCGAACTACCTTCAGCGTCAAGGTACTCAATATCAGTCACCTGGACCTCCCCAGATCCATGACGACTCGGGTCGACTTCCGTAGAACCATACGCTGGCGACTCATGGCTTATGCCTTGGGCGCTCTCGGCTTCCCTTATGTTAACCGAAGCGAGGTATTCGTCCGTCAATTTTCTCGCGGGCCCCACTCCTCGCAGCCTACCGCTATCAATCCAGGCGACCTCGTCGCAGATCTCCGCCATCAGGCCGAGGCTATGGGAGACCATGACTATGGTCGTCCCGCGTCTGCGCAAATCATACAAATGATCAAAACATTTGCGCTGGAACTCCTCATCGCCGACAGCGATGACCTCGTCCACAATGAGGATTTCCGGATCAAGGTTGACCGCGATCGCAAAACCAAGACGCACGTACATCCCCGACGAATAGATCTTCACGGGCGTGTCTATAAACTCGCTCAAGCCACTGAAGTCGACTATCCGCTCCATCGCGCGGTCGATCTGCTTGCGAGTCATTCCGAGGATCGACCCGTTAAGATACACATTTTCACGCCCGGACAACTCCGGATGAAAACCTGCACCGAGCTCGAGCATGGCTGACACCCGTCCGTGCGCAACCACGCTCCCTTTGGTCGGACGATGGATGCCGGCAATCAGCTTCAGGAGAGTTGACTTGCCGGACCCGTTGTGCCCGATCAGACCGAACGTCTTACCCCTGGGTATGTCGAGCGATATGTCACGTAACGCCCAAAACTCATCACTCCGATCTTTCCGGCGACGATCCGTTACCATTTCTTTCAGATTGGTGCGTCGGTCCGCGAAGAGTTTAAATCGCTTCGACACATCGCGGATCTCGATCGCCGACTCACGGGCCGCGCTAATGCGATCTATATCCTCCGACGTTTGATTCGTCGCAAATAGACCAGACATCTTAAAGTTCCTCGCTAACGTCGTGAGCGCGTCGTTGGAAGAAGAACCATCCACCTGCGAGGACGAGCAGGCTCACGATCACCATATACGCCATGCTGGGCCATCCGGGAAATTTGAGGTCCCACAGAATGTTCCGAAATGATTCTATGAATACAGTCAGGGGATTATATTCATATAGTTTCAACCAAGGATACTCGCCGTACTTGGCCTGAACTAGCTCAATAGGGTAAATAATGGGCGCACTATAAAACAGGAGGTTTAGCAGTACTGTGATGATATAATTGACATCGCGAAAGCGCGCATTCAGCATCGCAAAAAACATTCCAACGCCGAGACCAAACGCCGCGAAAAGTGCGAGGAGTATCGGTAGGAGCAGAATCGTCCAACTGATGTTCCAGGCAATCAAAAATACGACGACTAGAATGCCGATTTCGATCATTAGCTGGTTTAGGACAGCAAGCATTGAACCAAAAACTGCCGTAAAGGGAGGGAAGTAGATCTTTCGCAATAGCGGTCCGGCACCAACTAGCGCACCAATGCTGCCCGTAACTAGGGCATTAAAAAAATTCCAGAGCACGAGGGCAGTAAATAGATACACCGGAAAACTAGATAGAGTGCCGTTTCCCGCGACCCTGTTGGGAAACCTCAAGAAGAAGCCAAAGACAATGCTGTAAATCGCGAGGGTGGAGAGTGGATTAAGCAAGGACCAAACAGACCCCAGTAAGCTCCCCCGGTACTTGCCCTTGATTTCGCGACTGGCGAAATTGCCGATTAGCCCTCTGTAATGCCATATCTCCTTTATCGGATTACGTGTTGCCACTCGCCTACCTTGTCTCTGCTCTGAACTACTCTACTTACGCCGATGCGCCAAAACGGTTCGACTTCACCTACACACAACGGTCGCCTAGTGGTCGACATGGACGGGCCCAGATCGGCATCGCTACGTTAGATCGCTCGGTCGATTGTAGTGGCTACGGGCGCCGGATGTGCGCACGCCGCGGTTACGAGGGATCGCTCACGATGTCGGCGGCTAGCGCATGGCATAGTTGACGGACAAGCGAACGTGCGCAGCTTCCCGGGGCCGCCGCCATCATGTACACCAAATACGAGCTGGAGGGCTCTTCCTGTGCCGCAAGTGGACCTGACCAATGCCCAGCAGTTGAACCGCATGTTGGCGAGGCTGTACGACCAGCAATTGCGGGATCATGTGTCCACATTCTCAAACATGCATCAGGGTCGTTCGAACTCGGCTCGACATCTCGACGACTTGTTCTTCAGACTCGTCGAACTGTCGGAGCCGACCGTGTTCGCCGAAGCCGGCGCCTACAAAGCTGAGGCGTCACGCCAGATCAAGCGAATGCTGCCTCAATGCCGTGTCGTAGCGTTCGAAGCGAACAAGTACAACTTCATTGCCTACAGTGGGCTGCTCAAAGAGTCTGCCCCGGGTGTCGAATACCTCAATTGCGCCGTGACCGACCAGCCCGGTGAGGAGACTTTTCATCTCCGCAGGCAGGCCGACGGTCAGGACATGCGTCAGGTCACCGGAAACAGTTCGCTGTTAGTTCGATCGGACGAGTCGACAACCTACGAGAAATTTACCGTCGACGCAGTCTCGCTGGATAGCTACTTCCCCGAGGTTGAGCGTTCGTGCATCTGGATTGACGTAGAGGGCGCCTCGAAGCAGGTTCTGAAAGGCGCTCGTCACTTTCTGTCCTCATGCCAGGTGATCAAGATCGAGGTTGAGGAACGCATGATGTGGGCCGATCAGTGGCTCTCATTGGATGTGATCGCGTTCATGCTGGCCGAAGGATTCGTCCCGATCGCCCGGGACATCGAGTATGAGAATCAGTTCAATATCGTATTTGTCGAGAACGAGTTCGGTCGACGACCCGAGGTACTGGCCGCCACCGAATACCACGGGAACTATATGGCGCATCACCTCGCAAGCGATCGCCTCGACCAGGCGGAGCAATCAGACGAACCGCCCCCGCGGTCGGACGACGGCGGATCGATCAGCGACATAGGAGCGGGGAGACCGCTGACCGCTGCGCGGTCCCTGCTCGCGAGTGTACGAACCCAACTCGTCCGTCGAGCTAGACCACGCTAGCTTGTCGTTTTACACCCGAGCAACACGTCGGCGCCGGCGCCCTGGTTGACTGCGTAGACGCATACTTGATTGGCCCCCAGTTTCTTGGGCGCAAACGTATATGCAAATCCGTGTCGGCCAGGAATCCCGTACGCCGTCAGATTCGGCAGAGATTGGTCGGCATACAAGAAGGCTGTCGGGATGCCATCCGTCGTGATCATGAGTGCGACCGGGTTGATTGGCACGTCGCTGTCCCACGCCCACCCCTGAACCGTGATTGAACCCGCGCTGCCCGTAGTGATTGACTGCACGCTACCGATCGGGCTGCCAGGCGGCACCACCCAGACGCTTTTACATCCGACAAGAATGTCGCCGCCGGCCCCTATATTGAACGCGTACATACACACCTGTGTTGCACCTTGGGTGCCGGGCCGGAGGGTGTAATTCGCACCGTGATCTCCCGGGATTCCGTAATGTGCCAGCTCAGGTTTCGGATCCGACGCATAGAAGTACGCGGAAACATTACCGTCTACGGTCAGCATCACAGTCACCGGCGCTGTCGGTGAACTCACGTCCCAGACCCAGCCTTTGACAGCAACGTTTCCCGCATTGTCAGCAGTGAGCGAGTCCAGCGATCCCTGTGGACTCCCCGGAAGTTGGACAGACTCTGTGGCGCAGCCAGTTAGAATGTCACTGCCTCCGAGTGTGTTAAACGCGTAGGCGCATACGGTATTGGGCCCGTTAACGACTCCTTTGACTGTTACTGAGAAGCCGTGGTCTCCTGGGATACCGTAGTAGGCCAATTCGGGCTTGGGCTGGTTGGCGTAGAGAAATGCGACCGCCTGACCGTTGACCGTGATCATCAGTGTTACGGGGTCAACGGGCGTGCTCATGTCAACGGCCCAACCGCCTACGGTGATGTTGCCATTCGAATCGTGACTTGAAGATTGCAAGGCGCCTTGCGGATTAATCTTTGGATACGCCACTGTGACGGATTTACACCCAAGCGACGTGTCCTGTCCTCCGCCGATGTCTTTAGCTGTGGCGCATACTTCGTTCGGTCCATCGAAGGGCGCCTGGAGTTGAACCGAGAAGCCATGATTACCAGGTATCCCGTATGAGGCAAGTTCTGGTCTGGGAACTGTAGCTAATGCGGACCCAAATTCCTTGCCATTCACGGATATGGCCACCGAAACGCTGGCCAACGGAATGTTCATGTCGACCGCCCAACCGGTCAATGTCAGGATAGATGCACCGCTTACGGTCACACTCTGCAGATCGCCTTGTGGGTTAATCGCGTTTTGATCTGTGGTCGAGCCGAACCAGTCGGTATACATCCGCCAGAAGTTGCGGTTGCCGTATGCTGAACACGAGTCGCCCGTGCCGTACATGTTGTTGAGCGCCGCCGTATTTGGTTGGTACGGCGTGTAGATATACAGGTTTGCAGTCGCCTGGTTTTCGATGTAGACATTTGATGATCCGCACCCGGCGTTCGGGTTGTACTGGATGTTGTTGTTGCGACCTTTTTGATAGCCGTAACGGGTGGGGTTATTGGTGTAGACCTTGAACTGTCGAGCCATTCGGTAGACTTGGTTGAAGAACCCGTAGTACTGTGCATCGCACGGCGCGGTGTCCGGGCAACCAAAACCGGTCGCACTTCGATAGTTGATCGCGCTTGGTCGCGTCTTGGTGATCAGCGCGGACTCCTTTTGGAGCGTGACCAGGATGACCTTCTGGCTGATGCCGCAAGCGCGGGCAACGACGTCGATGATCTGGGCAGCCGACAGTCCGCCGGTCGCGCCGACGGCACTGCACAGGCCGGGCTCCGCAGGGATCGGAGGTGTGGGCATCGAGTAGTTCTTGAGACATGGCATCTCACCGGCGACGCAATTGGCTCCCTGCGAATTCAAAAATCCCTGCACATCATTTGCCGACATAGCATTGCCGTCGAAGAACTTCGCGTCCGAGATGATCATCCCGGCCTTCCAATCGCCAGCCGAGACTGCCCTGGCCTCCTGCGCAGTAGACGTGAAGAACGCACCCATCAACGCGATGACAATCGCGACTAGAACGGCACGTCGAGCGGTCGTAGCGGTCGCCTGCGTCATACCAGCCATCTATTTGATCTCCACAGTCGCGGCGGCTGATTCCGTGGTACCTACGGCGGCAGTGAAGACGACGGTCACCTTCCATTTGCCACCGGGTTTACCTTGCATGGGAATGGTGATGGAACCGCACGACATGCCCCGACCGTCAAAGAGCGCCTTTACCGACGCCTTGGCGCTTTCGCTGCCCATTGTTGCAGTGGCCGTACAGGTGCCGTCAAGCGTAGTGATCCCGTTTACTGCGGCTGAGACATCGATAGAATGCGTGCCGGGCGCCGAAGTAACGCTGGTGATAACGACTTCGGCCCCCGAGATCGGAGGGAGCGCAGGCTGCCCAGACACATCACCAGCCGACGGCGGCGGCGCAGTTTTGCTGGCTGAAGGCGGCGTCGAGACCGATGTCGACGGCTTCGTGGCGGACGAACTATCTGTGCCCGGCGACCCGGCCGACGTACTGGTCAGCGTCGAGTCCGGCGCTGAAGGCGAGGAGCTATCCGGCGGGACGGACGACGCGGCCTTGGTCCCCCCATCGGCAGCGTTGTCGGTCCTGCCGTTCGATCCCAACACCGCGACCAAGATCACGGCAAGCACAGCAACGATCCCAACGCTGGCAGCGATCACAATGTACCGCCCGGCTCCTGGAACTCCCTTTTTCGGATCGGTATCGGACTGCATCTCATCGGAAGGCATCAAACGACCTAGACCTTGACCGTGGCACAGCCGACGAGTCGATCAGCGCCCCCGCCGATATTAAAGACGTACATACACACCTGGCTCGAACCCTTGGACGGCTTCGTCGCGTAGACGAAACCGTGATTGCCCGGCACCCCATAATTGGCCAACTCCGGCCTCGGTTGATCGGCGTACAGGAAGGCAAAAGCCTGCCCGTTTGACGTCAACATGACCGTCGCCGCCGCTGTTGGATCGCTAAGATCGAACGCCCAGCCGTCGACCACAATATTGCCGCTCTTATCGACTCCAGCCTGCATCGCGCCCTGTGGGTCTATTGGGGGGGGTGCCAGAGTCAAGCAACCGGCAAGAATGTCGCTACCGGCGCCGATGTTGAACACGTACATACACAACAGGTTGCTCGAAGTTCGACTTCCCTGTACTACGGTGTTCAGTCCGTGGTTGCCTGGAATTCCGTAGTTCGCAAGTTCTGGGCGGGGACCATTGGCGTAGGAGAACGAGACCGCAGCACCGTCCAGCGTCAGCATCACCACAGTTGGCTCCATCGGTGCGCTCATATCAATCGCCCAGCCATCAGCGTGAATCAATCCGGCTGCGTCCTTCGTCGCGGTGAAGGCAGCCTGCGGATTGATCTTAGGAATTACCACCTTGGAGCATTGGGCCAAGACATCTTTTCCATTACCTAGGTTGAAAATAAACATGCAGACGGTGTCACTACCGGTCGACGATGGTTTCAGCGTTGTTGTAAATCCATGGTTGCCCGGAATTCCATAATTCCCAAGCTCTGGGCGTGGACCAGACGCACTAGCGTATCCCGCAACCTGCCCGTTCAAGGTGAACATGACCGTGGCCGAACCGTACGGAGCGCTCCCATCGAATGCCCAACCATTGATCGCGATCTCGCCATTGGTCCCCGCTCCGGTCGACATTGCACCTTGAGGATCAAACGCTGGATACGACGACATAATCTGCGCGACTCTGGCACGTATAGAGGGGAGCGCTGCGTATCCGTAGCGACCTGGGCAGACTGTATTGCCAGTGTCCCTATGCCCGAATATCGTGTTCAGAGTCACTGTCTGTCCGTCGTTGAACTTTGCCGTAGTGAAACCGCCATTCATCTGTGTAAGTTGCGTCGTCCCAGTGGGATTGACGCCATAGAGCCCGAACTTCCACGCGATGAGCTGTGCCACCGTCTCCTTGGTCGCCGCCGGAACGTCTACCAGGTCGTAGTTGCCAAGCATCGATACACCGAACGTGTATGTATTGAACCCGCCAGCATGTGCACCGATCACGGTCGAGGCAAGTCCGCCGTAGCGACCCTCCCAGGCACGACCGAATTTATCGACGACGACGTTGTAGCCGATGTCGCCCCAGCCTTGGGTCACGGCTTGGTACTGGTAGATCGACCGCATGATGCCAGGCACATCGGCCTCGGAGTAGTTGTTCCCGTCAGCGCTGTGGTGGAGGGTCGCTGCTTTGATGGTCGAGGCGTATTGCGGATCCCAGGTCCGCTTACTCTCGTCCGCGCCCCATTGAGCTCGCGTATATACAAGTGGCTGATCGCCGGGTGCACCGTGCGCCTGCGCTGCCGGTTGCGGGGCGCCAGGATTTCCATCTTGCGAGATCTTCTTAGGATCAATCAGCGTTAGTTTGGCATCCGTGATGTTGACGCCAGGCGCAATCGTGACCGATATTTCGATGCCGTCCGAGGTCCCGAACCAGTACGGATCGGTGCCATTCCGTTCGCCCGCGGCGTTGGGATTCGGGCCGCCGTCTTGATTGAGGCTCAGATCGGTCCACCCGGACCACGTGCCCTTTTCTGTGTCCTTCACGCGAATTTGCACAGCCAGGCCAGTCGTCGGGTTGTCGCCCGCCCAGGTCACACCGGCCATCGAGAAGCCTTTAGTGTTCGGCTGGGCAAGCACCATCGTCTTGCTGCCTTCAGGCATGCCCGTAGCGGGGGGCGCAGGAGCGCCCGGCGCCGACGGCGCAGGCGCTGTGCTTGGCGATGCCGGGGCTGTGCTCGGAGAACCAGGCGCAGGCGACGTGCTGGGAGCGGCTGGGGCCGCGCTCGAATCAGGCGCAGCACCGGGCGACGTGGGTGACTGGGACTCGCTAGAGGGTGGGCTTGCCTCCGGCGTCGGCGCGGCGGTACCGCTCGCGCTCGGCGCGGAAGGAGCACTAGGAGCAGGTGCCGGATTGTCTCCGGAGTCCAGCACCTTGACTTTTGCAGCCGGTGCGGCGGGCGCACCGAGAGCAATGTCCTGTACAGCGGGCGAGACCGGCTTCGGGTCCTCGGCGATACCGCGGATGATGGGGATGCCGATCAGGGCACCGCTGAGCACTAATGCCGAGACGGCGATCGTAAGTACTCGAGAGACGGTCGATGTACGACTGGGTGCATTGGCAGCACGCATTGCGAGACCTTTTGTTCACGGGGGGAGGAAGCGACTGCGCTCACACTATGGGCGCGCAGATATTCAGTTTTAATAAGCCGTCACTACTGTGACTGGTGGGGCACATGGGGACAAGTCAGCGGGACGCACCTCACGCTCAATCTCAACCGATTGTTATCGCCTCGTGATCATTCGATGGTGATTTCAAATCAACCGGGCAGCCTCTCGCCCCCGTATGTCGAGCCCTCTGAACCACCTGTTCACCAGGCGAGCACATCGATGGATAACAATCGGGTGAACAGCCGCCCGTTTGAGATAACGCTTACGTCACACCTATTATGACCTCGCGAAATGTGTGCGAGAGGTATAGGTAATCCACAGACTTCCTCAGACGGGGACCCAAATGACCGCTCGCTCACGTATCTGTCAGATCATCACGGCGGCAGCGCTGCTAACGATGTCCGCCATCCCAGCCGCAGTCGCTGATGCGCCGACTACTCTTCCGCCCCTTGGGCCTCGCCAGCATCTGCGAGCACACCAGACGTATGGGGAATCGCTGGCGGCGGTTGCATCGGCACGGACGGGACACCCGGGGAGGTGATCGTGGGATTCGCCGACAAGAACGGCGTGCTGGCCGGCACCACGATCACGGTGAACGTCACCGGAAGCGGGGATTGGTATGTCGTCGCAACACTCGATCGTTCCGGCGGCGATTACACCGCGCACGCGGTCTGCGACATCTACAACACCACCATTGAGTACCCGATGCTGACGGTACCGGCGAGTTCGCAACCAGCCGGCCCGGCGGCAGACCTCCTCGCCGGCGACAACACACTTGCTGTAAAACTGGGCGTCGATGCCAATGGACAATTCGTTCAAATTAGCGGCAATGGCTGCGCGATTGGCGGTTCCCCCGGAACAGTAACTGTCACGGCACAACTCCCGAAGACCTTCACACGACCGGCCGATAGTGGTACGGATGCCACCGGACACTGGACGGCCGGCTATCCCGCGGAACCCGGGCATTATCACGTGGAGGCAGTCTGCAATGTCGACGGACAATCGGCTTCGTACCAGTCATTGGACTTCGATCTCGTACACGATAGTGACGGCACTACATCTCTCGCTGGCGCGACGGATCCTGCTGCGGCTACTCGCAGCCTCGCCAACACCGGCACGGATACCGTGTCGCTACTGCCCTACGCGGGGCTGCTCTTAGCATCGGGACTCGGGCTCGTATGGGTTGGCCGCCGGCGGCGCCTCGACCACTAGCGGCTCGTGCCGGCACTCCGTCGTACGTTGACTCCCTCTCGGCACATAGTGTGTCGGGAGGGAGTTTCGAGCGTCGAGGAGTCACAGTGAATACACCAATCGTGCGGCATTTCGTGGGCGGATCCGAATGGGGCACGGAGTCGCCCGAGCGGACCGGCGAGGTCTTCAATCCGGCGACCGGCGAGGTGACCAAGCATGTCGCGTTCGCCTCGACCGACGAAGTCGGCGAAGTCGTCGCCCAGGCCGCCGAGGCCGGGAAGAAGTGGGCGGCGACGTCGATCACCAACCGCACAGCGGTGCTGTTCAAATTCCGCGAGATCCTCAATGCCCGCGCCGACGACATCGCCGCGGTCATCACCTCTGAACACGGCAAAGTGCTCTCCGACGCGCGCGGCGAAGTGATCCGCGGGCTCGAGGTCGCCGAGTTCGCGTGCGGCATACCGAACCTCCTCAAAGGCGGCTACTCTTCCGGCGTATCGACCGGCATCGACGTCTATTCACTACGCCAGCCCCTCGGCGTCAGCGCGATCATCTCCCCGTTCAACTTCCCGGCGATGGTCCCGCTGTGGTTCGTACCGATCGCGATCGGCTGCGGCAACGCCGTCGTACTCAAACCGTCCGAAAAGGACCCGTCTGCCGCCAACCTGATCGCCGAGGCGTGGCGCGACGCGGGCCTGCCCGACGGCGTGTTCAACGTCGTACACGGCGACAAAGAAGCCGTCGACGCGCTACTGACCCACCCGGACGTCGCGTCCGTCTCGTTCGTCGGCTCGACCCCGATCGCCCGCTACGTCTACGAAACCGGTACGGCGCAGGGCAAACGCGTGCAAGCTCTCGGCGGCGCCAAGAACCACATGCTGGTCCTGCCGGACGCAGACCTCGACCTCGCCGCGGATGCCGCGATCAACGCCGGGTTCGGCTCGGCCGGCGAGCGCTGCATGGCGATCTCGGCACTGGTCGCCGTCGAGCCGGTCGCCGACGAGCTCATCATCAAGATCAAGGAGCGGATGAGCGCGCTCACCACCGGCGACGGAACCAAAGGCACGGACATGGGGCCGCTGGTCACCGGTGCACACCGCGACAAGGTGGCGTCGTACGTCGACTCCGGGATCGAGTCCGGCGCCGACCTCGTCGTCGACGGGCGCGGCGGCAAGGTGGACGGCGCGGACGGCGGTTTCTGGCTGTCCCCGACGCTCTTCGATCGTGTGACGCCGGAGATGGACATCTATAAAGACGAGATCTTCGGGCCGGTCCTCTCAGTGATCCGGGTGGCGTCGTACGACGAAGGCCTGGCGCTGATCAACGACAACCCGTACGGCAACGGCACCGCGATCTTCACCAATGACGGCGGCGCCGCGCGGCGGTTCCAAAACGACGTCACGGTCGGGATGATCGGCATCAACGTGCCGATCCCGGTGCCGGTCTCCTATTACTCCTTCGGCGGCTGGAAGGACTCGCTGTTCGGAGACACTCACGCGCACGGCACCGAGGGCGTGCACTTCTTCACCCGCGGCAAGGTCGTCACCAGCCGGTGGCTCGACCCGAGTCACGGCGGCATCAACCTCGGCTTCCCACAGAACTAACCGAAGTACGTCGCGGCCTTCTCGATGTAGGCACAGTCAGGTCCTAGTCCCGAACAGCTAGCATGGCGCAAGCGCCACCACGGCAAACTCGGGAGCAAACGAATGCAACGGTCCGTCGTCGACAATCCTCTGTCGAAGCTGCTTGGGCTTACCGAGCCGGAGTTTGTTGACGGCCGGGTGGTGGCCACTTTTGCCGTCCGGGACGAGCACACCAACTCGGGAGGAATGGTCCACGGCGGCGTACTGCTCACGCTCGCCGACAGCACGGCCACGCATGCCGCGAACCTCGCAAACTGCGATGAATCCGGGAATGGGCCACGGATGATCACCCTCGGGCTCAACGCCTCGATGTTGGGAAACCAACGTGGTGGTGAGCTCAGAGTGGAGTCAACTATTGTGCGGGCGGGACGTCGACTCACGGTCGTCCAGACACAGATTTTGGGGAACGACGACAAGCTGCTTGTCGAGGTGTCGAGCACTCATCTGCCGGCCTGACCTGCCCGATAACTGTCGGCGGCACACCAGCCCTCCGAGTTACCGACAGCGGTTTCGGACTCCACGAGTACGACGTACTACAGCCCTCCCCAAGTCGCGGTGTTCGTAATGAGCAATGGTTGACTGGCGACCATGTCGAATACTGAGGACGTACGACGACTCGCCGAGCAGCTCGCCGCGGAGTCGACCCCGGAGCAGCAACAGGCACTCTTGCGTATCCTCGCCGACCGCGCGAAGGCGTCGATCGATGCTGCGCTGGTCACACCGGAACCAGCGCTCGGCGATGCGCCTGCCGACGTTCGTGGCTTTAAGGTCCGGTTAGACCTGGTCGACACCAAGCCGCCAGTGTGGCGGCGGCTTGAGCTACCCGGCGACCTGACCCTCGACCAGTTGCACCTCGCGATCCAAGCCGCGATGGGATGGTTCGACAGTCACCTGCACCGCTTCCGAACGGGAAGCGACCGGCGCTCGCCGTACTTCGTCACGCCCTTCGACATCGACGACGGCGAGGACGGCGTACTCGAAGACCGCGTCCGGCTCGATCAGGTCCTCAGCGCCAAGGGCGACCGGCTTTGGTACGAGTACGACTTCGGCGACGGCTGGGACCACGTGCTCGCCGTCGAGGAAGTCACCGACGAGCCGCCAGTCGAGGTGCGCTGCGTGGCCGGACGGCTGGCATGCCCACCCGAGGACTGCGGCGGTACCTGGGGCTACGCGGAGTTGGCAGCGTGGGTGCGCAGCGGATACGACCCGTCGGCACTCCCTCCTACTTTTGAGGACGCCGGCCATGCCCACGACTGGCTCCCCGCCGACTGGGACCCCGACCAGTTCGACGTCGACGAGGCCAACGCAGCACTCGCAACAACGTTCGCGCCGCCAGTCCCGGTGGCCGAGGAGTTGGCCGCGCTGCGCGAACGACTCATCCGCGGCGGCGACCGCAGACTCACACAACTACTGGCACGCGACGTAACCACCGACGAGGTCGAGGCAACTGACGCCGCCCGCCTGACCGCACCGTACATGGCGCTCCTCGACGTCATCGACGACGGAGCACGGCTGACCAACGCCGGCTACCTGCCGCCCAGAATGGTCGAGGAGGTAGCCCAACGAACCGGTATTACCGACTGGTGGATCGGCAAGGCAAACCGTGAGGATCTCACTCCGCCCATCGCGATCCTTCGCGACAGCGCTCGTGCGCTCGGGCTGGTGAGCGTCCGCAAGGGCACGTTGGCGCCGACCGCGGTCGCCCGGCGGTGCCGCGCACAGCCGGGCGCGCTATTGCGGCACATCGCGTCGCGGCTGCCGATCGGCAAAGCCGAGTTTGACCGACAAGCGGGGTGGCTCGCGCTCGCCGTCGTCGGCGGTGGGGTGCCGGCCGAGCAGTGGCGGGACGAGATCAGGGATCTGCTGCTGGAACTTGGCTGGCGCGTATCAGGCAGTTTGCGACCCGACTACGTACCGGCTGGCAGTCCCACACTCGACGTCCTTGAAACTCTCTTCGGCAACACCCGACGCAGCCTGCTCACCGGCGTAGACCCCGCCGTCGCCGCCGTCGCCCGGTCCGTGGTGGCCTCGCGCAACGGCTGACCGGTCTGCGGCTACCTGCCGGCTGGCACGGCCGCGATTCGACCACGTCAACGCGTGCCCACCACCGCCGCCGCTTGCCGGCTATATCGTTAGCTCATCAGCTACACGAGGAGGTGCGCTGATGACGCAACTGGTTATCTTTGGAGGCACCGGGTACGCCGGGGGCAATATCGCGCGTGAAGCGCTCCGACGGCAACACACGGTCACGTCGTACTCACGCCACGCACCCACAAACCCGGTCGACGGCGTGGACTACCGGATCGGGTCCGTGACGGATCCCGATACCGTGCGGCAGGCTGCCGCCGACGCCGATCAGCTCGTCATCGCATTGCGCGCCATCGACATCGACGGCGGCCTGGCATCGCACGTTCGCGGGCTTGAGCAGGCCGCGATCCAGCATCACGCGCGACTGTCGTTCGTCGGGGGCGCCGGCTCCTCACTCGTGGCACCGGACGGACCGCGGCTGGTAGACACGCCGGACTTCCACGACGATTGGAAACCCGAAGCGCTCGCCCACGCGCAGGTCCTGGATGCGCTGCAACAAGCACCGACCGAGCTCGACTGGTTCTACGTCAGCCCCGCGGCCCTATTCGGCGCCGTCGCTCCCGGCGAGACCACCGGCTCCTACCGGATCGGCGGCGACCAGCTGGTGACCAAGGACGACGGCTCCTCGGAAATTTCCGGTACCGACTTCGCCCTCGCCTACGTGGACGAGATTGAACGGCAGGCACACCTCCGACAGCGATTCACCGTCGGCCACTAACATCGCCGCCGGTCACCGATCTGCAACGGCGCATCAACCTCGACTTCTCCTAGTAATTGCGGGCAGTACCTCGCCACCCACGCGGGGCGAGGTTGGCCGCATCCGGCGGGCTCAGGCCCATACCGCCTGCCGTGGATAGGCTGCCAGAATGCGCGCGTCCTTGGTGACCAGCACATCCTTCGCAGCAATTGCCTGGGCAGTGATGATCCGATCGAACGGATCACGGGTGAAGGTCACCCGATCGGCCGCGTCGATCACCGTGCTGAACGTTTGAGAGTCCTCCGCGAGCCCGACTGCCCTCGCTAACGTACGTGCGACGGCCAAGGCCAACACTTAGGTTAGGCTACGCTAAATAGCTACTAATCACTTCGACCCGTTGAAGGGCCTATGAACATCACCTATCCGGGACGCCGCACGACTTCCGTCGTCGCGCGCGTCCTCACCGCGGTCGCCGCACTCGCATTCTTAGGAGGCGCCCTCGCCGGTTGCAGTAGCGCCTCGGGCGAGGAAAAAACCAACCCCAACTACACGACCGAGGCGACCGACAGTTTCCCCGTCACCGTCGAGCACAAGTTCGGCCAGACCAAGATCGACGCCGAGCCGCAGCGCGTGGTCGTCGTGGGTCTGACCGAGCAGGACATCCTGCTTGAGCTCGGAGTCACGCCGATCGCCACCACCGAGTGGTACGGCGACCAACCATACGCGGTCTGGCCGTGGGCCACAGACCTGCTCGGCGACGCCAAACCAGCCGTCCTCGACCAGACCGACGGCCTACAGTACGAGAAGATCGCGGCACTGAAACCCGACCTCATCATCGGCACCAACGCCGGACTCACGAAAGAGACCTATCAAGAGCTGTCGAAGATCGCCCCGACAGTCACGAGCATCAAGGGTTCGGAGGAGTACTTCTCGAACTGGCGGGACCAGACCCGGCAGGTAGCGGCCGCCGTCGGACGCTCGGACGCCGGCGACAAACTGATCGCCGGCGTGGAATCGGCGTACACCGACGCGGCCGCCGCGCACCCGGAATTCAAAGGTCTAACCGCCACCTTCTCGCAGGGCACGCCGTACGAAGGCAACCTCTGGGTGTATCCGGACGGCATCAATACCGACTTCTTGACCGACCTCGGTTTCAACATGACGCAGGGCCTCGAGACCTACGCCCCCACTGCAGGCTCTCAGGCTCAGATCTCCGCCGAGAACATCGGCCTTATCGATGCCGACGTGATCGTCTTCGCCACCGAGTCACCTGAGGGCATCGGCGACCTGCTCAAATTCGGGACTGTCTCCAGCCTGAGCGCGGTCACCGGCAACCACGCGATCTTCACCGACGCCGAACTGGCCGGCGCGATCTACTTCCTCACGCCGCTGAGCCAGAAGTACGTGCTCGAACACCTCGTCCCCCGGCTGGTCGACGCAGTTAGCGGCGTCGCCCCGCAAAGCACCGAGGGCTAACGCGACTCGCGAGGCCGTTGCTTGTGTCGTGAACTGTGCACTTGTGTTACCGAGGTCGGTGACACAAGTGCACAGTCGGTGATACAGGCTGTCGGGTCAGACTGCTATCGAACCGCGGCTTGGCTGCTCATTGTCGCCGCGGCGGACTCGATGGCATCGACGATCGTCTGATAACCGGTGCACCGGCAGATGTTCCCCGACATCTCCTCGCGGATCCGGTCCCGCGTGAGGTCCGTTTCGGTCTCGATCAGGTGCAGCGCGCTCATCAGCATCCCCGGCGTACAGAAGCCGCACTGCAGACCGTGGTGCGTCACGAACGCCTCCTGCAGTGGGTGCAGCACCTCGCCGTCGGGCCCGGCGGCGGCGAGTCCTTCGACCGTGCTCACCGACGTACCGTCGGCCTGGACCGCGAGCATCAGGCAACTGCGCACCGGCTGCCCGTCGACGATGACCGTGCAAGCTCCGCACACGCCGTGTTCACAGCCAACGTGTGTGCCGGTCAGCCCGCACTCCTCCCGCAACGCGTCCACGAGCGTTAGCCGCGGCTCGACGTCGAGGCCGTACGCCGCATCGTTGACGGTGAATTGAGTCCGCATGCCGGCTCCTAAGAGGCTTTCGCTGTCGAGAACTGAGTGAGCGCCCGCCGTACCATCTCGCGGGTGATGTCGCGGCGGAACTCGACCGAGCCGTGCAGGTCGGCGGTCGGGTTGATTTGATCGGCAGCGGCCGCGGCCGCCCGGTCGATCGCTGCGGGGCCTCCCGCGCCGTACTCTTGCTCAGCGGCAAACGCGCGCTCGGGCACGCCACCGACACCGCCGAGTACGACGCGCAGCTCCCCGTCGACCTCTGCCGCCGCAGCGAGCACGATCGCGAAGTCGCCGTGCCTGCGGGCAAACTCGGCAAAGCCCCACCGCTCAGCGATCTTGAAGTCGACGGCGGTGATCATCTCGTTTTCCTCGAGCGCGGTCGTCATCGCGCCCTGGAAGAGCTGCTCAACCGCCAACGTGCGCGTCGATGCAGGACCGGTGATGTGCACCGTCGCGTCCAGCGCAGTAGCCAATACCGGCAGCTCCGCGGACGAGTCGGCGTGCGCGATACTCCCCGCGCAGGTGCCGCGGCTGCGGATCGCGGTGTGCCCGATCCACCGGGCGCCGGAGGCTAGCAGCGGATGCTGCCGCTGTTCGACGAGCTGATAGTGCCGCACGAGGGCCCCGACGCGAGTGGTCCCATCGGCGAGCTGTTCCAGCCCCGACAGTCCGTCGATCCGGTTGATGTCGACGACCACGCTTGGCTGCGCCATCCGCAGCGCGAGGACGGGCACGAAACTCTGCCCACCGGCCAGGATTTTGCTGTCCTCATTGGCATCCAGGACCGCGACGGCCTCGGCGACGCTGGCCGCGCGTACGTAGTCGAACTTCGGCGGCTTCACGACGCCACCTCCGTACGCCGGCGCGCCATCTCGCGCACTCTGGCCGGATCGACCGGCAGGTCCTCGACCAGGATGCCGAGCGCGTCGCCCACGGCACCGGCCAGTACGGCGTTCGGTCCCAGGGTGCCGCCTTCGCCCACTCCGCGGACGCCGGTCGGGTTGTCGGGCGGCCGCGAGATGTGCCCGATGGTGATGTCCGGTATGTCTGCGGTGGTGGGCATCAGGTAGTCCATCAGTGTCCCGGTCGTCAGGTTGCCGGCGTCGTCGTACACGAGGTGCTCGAGCATCGCGCCGCCAAGACCCTGCGCGATAGCTCCGGCGATCTGGCCGTCGACGACCTGCGGATGCACCACCTTGCCAGCATCCTCGACGCATACGTAGTCGAGAATTCGCAGCGCCCCGGTCCGGGTGTCGACCTCGACGACGCCGACCTGTACGCCGGCGGCGAAGGCGCCCCGGATCGGATCGTAAAACTTCATCGCCTCCAAGCCAGGCTCAAATCCGTCGGGCAGCCGGTTGGACTCGAGGTAGGCAACGCGGGCCACCTCGGCGAGGCTGATCAGCGGCTGTGGTTCGCCCTTTACTTCGATCACGCCGTCACGCAAGATCAGGTCGGCCACGTCAATCTCCTTGAGCGCCGCGGCAAGCTTCAATGCCCTGTCCCGCACCGCTTCGCCGGCCAAGTGCGCGGCGCCGCCGCCGATGACCGCCTGGCGCGATGAGAATGCGCCGAACCCCCACAGCGACTCGTTGGTGTCTCCGATGCGTACGTCGACGTCGTCGTACGAGACCCCGACCGCGTCCGCGACGACCTGCGCCATCGTCGTCTCGAGCGCCTGCCCTTGCGAGCTGACGCCGCTGAAGACGGTCACGCGGCCGTCGGGGTTGATCCGCACGGTGCACGCGTCGTGACCGGTGCGAAACGGCATCCGAGGACCCGCCGACGCGGCCCGGCCCAGTCCGGTGAGCTCGTTGTAGCAGGCGACCCCGATCCCGATCGGCGCATCTCCCGTCGTACGCCGATGCTCTTGTTCGGCGCGCCACTTGGGATAGTCGATGAGCGTGAGCGCCTTGTCCATGCATTCGTTGTAGTGCCCCGACTCGTCGACGAGCCGGGACGGCATTTTGTAGGGAACGTCGCCTGGTCCGATCAAGTTGCGCCGCCGGATCTCGATCGGGTCGATGCCGAGCCGTCGCGCGGCGTCGTCCATGATCGACTCCATCGCAAAGACACTCGCCGGCCGCGCGACTCCACGATACGGTCCCGACGGCGAGGTGTTGGTCGTGACGCCGCGAACTTCGCATCTATAGTTGGCAAGTTTGTAGGGACCGGTAAGCAAGCCTCCCGCCATGAGTGGCTCGATCCCCGCCGTCCATGGATAGACCGAATACGCGCCCACGTTGCAGGTGATGTCGGCGTCGAGCCCGATCAGTACGCCGTCGGCGGCGAAGCCGGCCTTCAGTAGGTAGCGATGCTCCCGGGCGTGCGTTGCAGAAGCGAGATGCTCGATGCGGTCCTCGAGCCACTTCACCGGTACGCCGGGCATCTGCTGCGCGATCAGGCACAGCGCGACGTCTTCTGGGTAAATGACCGACTTCGTGCCGAACCCGCCGCCCACGTCCGGGGCGATCACTCGCACGTTACCCTCGGACAGGCCCAGCAGTTCGGCGATGATGTTGCGGACAAGGAACGGCACCTGGGTGCCGGACCAAAACGTCAGCGTGCGATCGGCGGCGTCCCACAGCGCGACCCCGGCCCGGCACTCCATCGGGTTGCCCGCGTGCCGGTTGGTGGTGAGCTCACGGTCCACGACGACGGCGGCACCACCCATGGCCTCCTCCACGTCACCGGCCTCGAACCTCCTGTGCAGCAGGACGTTATCGGGTGCGTCGTTGTGGATCACGCTTGTCGGTTCGCGCCAGGCGCAGACATTCGCCTCCAACGGTTCGAACTCGACGTCGATCATCTCGAGGCCGTCCTCGGCCCGGTAGCGGTTGGAGGCAACGACGGCCGCGATCGCCTCCCCTGCGAAGCGGACCTTGTCCCACGCGAGGATCGGCTGCTCGGTCTCGACGTACGACGGCAGCGCCGACTGCGCCCGCAGCACCACATTCTTGAAGGTGTCCTGCGCCCCAGTGAATACCCGGTATCCGTCGGCGCGGCTGGTGTCGATCCCGGTGATCTGCGCGTGGCCCATCGGACTGCGCAAGAACGCGACATGCTGCATTCGCGGCAGTTGCAAATCGGAGACGAACCGGCCGTGGCCGGTGATCAGCCGGCCGTCCTCCTTGCGGCGGACGCTCTTTCCGACGCTGCCGGCACTACCGACGGACATCAGGACTGCATCGAGTAGCCGCCGTTGACCGACAGCACCTGCCCGGTGGTCCACGACGAGAGGGGCGAGGCCAGCAGCAGGATCGTCGGCGTGACGTCGTCGGGCTTGCCGAGGCGGCGCAACGGATACATCGACAGGATCTTCTTCATCCGCTCGTCCTCCTTCGACCCGACGTGCTGGTCGAAATTGTCCGTACGCACCAAAGCAATGGACACGGCGTTGGCCCGGATTTGGTGGCGCGCAAGCTCTTTGGCGAGAGACTTGGTCAGGCCGACAGTCGTCGATCGGGTCGTCGCGGTCACCAGCAGACCGGACTCGCCGACCCGGCCGGAGTCTCCCATCAGGCTGACGATGGAGCCACCGCCGTTGGCGATCATCTTCTTCACGACTGCCTGGGTCATCCGCAGGGTGCCCATGATCGTGACGTCGGCCTGTCGGGCCCACTCTTCGGGGGTCGTGTCGACGAACTTGCCGGTGCCGGTCACCGCCGAGTTGTTGACCAGTACGTCGATGGGGCCGAGCTCGGACTCCGCCGTGTCGACGGCCTTTTGGACGGCTGCGTCGTCGCGGATGTCCGCTCCCACCGCGACGGCCTGGCCTCCGGCGGCCTTGATCCCGGCCACGGCTTCCTCTGCACCTGCTCCTGAGGAGTTGTAGTGGAAGGCGACCTTGGCCCCTTCTGCGGCGAACGCCTCACCGATCGCGCGGCCGAGCCCTTGGCCCGATCCGCTCACGAATACGGTCTTTCCGGCAAGCTGCAAGTCCATAGTGTTTCTCTCTCGTCTAAATCGCGGTCCAGCGGCGGCCGCTGGAGGTGGTCACGACCCGGCCGAAGGCCAGGCCGGGGAAATGTGCCGGGGCGACGAGGGTGTCGGTGTCGAGGACCTCGTCGGCGATCGTGTTGCGTACGGCGCTCGCCGCCGTGGGATCTACGTCAAACACCGCTTCCCAGTCCGGCTCGGCGAGCTCGACGACCGAGTGCACGACATCGCCAAGCATCAATGCGCGCGCGGCGCCGCTGGACACGACGTACACCGTCGAGCCGGGCGTGTGGCCAGGCGCCGGCCGTGCGTCGAGACCTGGTGCGATCGTGTGCTCGGAGTCAAATAGGTCGAGCTGGTTCTTGAGCGGTGTCAGCTTTTTGACGGCGCCCGGTAAGGCGTCCGGCGCCTCGACGAAATGGTCCCAGTCGGCGCGATGAGCCCTATACGTCGCGTTGGGAAACACCACCGCGCCCCGCGAGGTCGTCCAGCCGACGTGGTCAAAGTGCAGGTGCGTCAGTACGACGTCGGTGACCTGATCCGGCTGCACGCCGGCCGCGGCGAGACTGTCGAGGAAACCGCCCCCGACGTACTGGCCGTTGTCGATGCGGCCCACGCCGGCGTCGATCAAGATGGTCCGGTCGCCGGTACGCAGCAGGAACCCGCCGAGGTCGAAATGCAGCGCGCCGTCCGCGTCGAGCACGTCCGGATGGCATGCCCACGGGTCTTCGACGCCGGGGCGGCTTAGTATCTCGCGGCCTTGTTCGGTGGCCGTGCCATCGGAGATGGGAATGATGTCGAGATCACCGATCTTCATCCTTCGAGCCTTTCTTGGAGTTTGAAACGCAGGACCTTGCCGGAGCCGGTGCGCGGTATCGCGTCGATGACGACGTACTCGCTCGGTACTTTGACCGCGGCGAGCCGGGTCGCACAATGCGCCTTGAGCGCGTCGATGTCGAGGCCGTCGCCGGCCGGGACGATGAACGCGACGGGCACTTCACCGAGCGCTTCATGTGGACGCGAGACGACGGCCGCATCGGCGACCGAGTCATGCAGCATCAGCGCGGCCTCCACTTCGGCCGGATAGATGTTTTCGCCACCTCGAATGATGAGTTCCTTGATCCGGCCGCTGATCGTCAGAAAACCGTCCTCATCACGCTGCGCGAGATCTCCGGTGTGGTACCAACCACCGGCGAACGCCGCGGCCGTGGCCTCCGAGAGCTGGTGGTAGCCGGGCGCGACATGCGGACCCTGCACCCAAATCTCGCCCTCGGCTCCGGGTGCCGCGTCTTCGCCGGTCGCAGGATCGATCAGCCGGACCGTCGAACCGGGTAACGGGAGCCCGCATGAACCCATTTTGCGGGTGCCGGTCGGCCAGTTCATGGTCACCATGGTCGAAGTCTCGGTGATGCCGTAACCGTCAAGAAGCGGTATGTGGAAGGCACTCTCGAACTTCTCGTTCAGCGCAGCGGGCATGATGGCGCCGGCCGAAATGCACATTCGCAGCGCCTTCGGGGTCAGCCCGCGATCGCCGGCGGCCTGCAGCAAGTAGTTGAACATCGTCGGCACGCCAGGCAGGAATGTGATGTCCTCGGACTCGAGGTAGCCGATAACTTGGTCGGGACTGAACTTGCGCATGATTCGCTCGGTGGCCCCAACCGCCAGCACCCCGGTCACGGACATCACGAGCGCGTATGAATGAAATAGCGGTAGCGGGGAGAGTATGTAGTCGTCCGCGCACAGCCCGAGAATCGGCGCCCAGCAGGCGGCCGCGATCCACAGGCAGCCGCGCTGCGTGAGGTAGACGCCTTTAGGCCGGCCCGTCGTACCGGAGGTGTAAAGCATGAATGAGACGTCGTCCAGGCTCAGGCTGTCGCGAGCCGGTGGTACGTCGGTCGCCTTCGCGAGGTCTTCAAACTGCAGTACGTCGTCGGCGTCGCCGTCAACCACCACGATCCGCACGTCATCGGGCGGGGCCAAGGCCCGAACGACACTTAGGTGGTCCTGGTCGGTGAAGACGATCCGCGCCTGGCTGTCGCTGAGGATGTGCTCGATCTCCGCGGCCGCAGAGCCGGGGTTCGCGCAGACCGCAACGAGCCCCGCACGTGGTAGTGCCAGATACGCCTCGACGACTTCGACGCAGTTGTCCATGTATATAAGGGCTCTTTCACCCGTTTCGATGCCCAGCGCCTGCAGGCTTCCCGCGAGGCGGCCGGTGCGCAGGATGAGGTCGGCATACGTCGCCTCACGCCGCTCGTCCCTAAATGCAACCCGACTCGGAGCCGCCGCCGCATGTCTCTTGAGCAGAGCGTCGATCGGTTGGATCAGCTCGGTGTGGATCACTCCAACCTCCTCAGCCCGTGTCCTGCCGCTAACTAACGATAATTAGTGACTGTATTGCGCTGCGCCATTTTCGGCAAGGGCCGATCCCTACGAACCGGAATTTGGGAGTCTTCCGAGCGACGATGGCCACTGGGAGGAGTCGACTCGCAGCGGTTGGCCTCGTGATGGTGGTCTATTTAGAGACCGAGAAGCGATAGCGGCACGACAGCGATTCCATCGGGTCGACGGTAGGCGTGACCTCCCGTAGTGAGCTACGACGCGCCATCCGAACACGCGGAGAGGGCCGACCTCACGCCGACGATGCGCAGGGCGAATTCGCCGTGCTGGCGCGCGATCTCCTCGGCCGAAACCGGCCCATCAGGGTCGAACCATCGCGCGATGCTGACACACATCTCGAGGATCGCGAACGCCGCGACGGTAGCGTTCTCCACGTCGAAGCGGCCGGACTCGACGCCCTTCTGGATTAGCTCGCGGAAATCGTCGGCATGTTTGCGACGTTTCGCGTAGACCGCGGCGCGAACCGGTTCGTCGATGGCTGTTGCGTCGCGATTGACGATGACCGCCTCGCGCGGATGCGTCGCATGGCGGAGAGCGTAGGTATAGGTGGCCGCACTGAGCCGCTCCCCGACATCCTCGACGCCGTCAACCGCGGCGTCGTACTCGGCAAGCACGCGGTCGGTGGTGTCTTGCAGTATCGCAACGAGCAAGTCCTGCTTGGATGCCATGTGGTTGTAGAGGCTCGGCGTCTGAATGTCGAGCGCCTTCGCGATCTGACTCAGCGCCGTACCGTGGTAGCCCCGCTCGGCGAACAACGTCAATGCGGCCTCCCGCACGGCAGTCGGACTCACCGCGGCACGCCCGCCGACGACTGGCTGACGCTGCGGTGACTTCGCGGCCATTATCTCCTCCACACACACGAGCGTTAGTTAACGCGACTTTATCCGCCCGCGAGAGACTAGCGACGGCTAAGAGCACATTGCATTGAATTCGGTGTACAACAGTTGCAATAGGCAAACACAAGGGAGCGGCTATGGTTGGATCTCCCAAACCCGCCTCCCGCTCGAGCGACGACGTCGTGGACGAGGTGTTGACCGCGACCAGGGCGCTGATTGGATTGAGCACCCGGTCGCTGGGTGCGCTGGCCGAGGACCTTTCGGCGGCGCAGTATCGGGCCCTAGTGGTACTTGCCGCGCGAGGGCCTCAGCGCATTGCGGATCTCGCCGATCATCTTCAGGTCAGCCCGTCGTCCGCCGGGCGTATGTGCGACCGGCTGGTCCGTAAGGGGTTCGTACGACGGCACCGCTCCCGCACCGACCGCCGCATCGTGATGGTCTCGCTCGATCGCGAGGGACGCCGCGCGCTGGACGAAGCCACCGCCGCCCGACGGGTGATGATCAGCGACGCGCTGTCGACATTATCGGTCGAACAGCAGCGGGCCGCGGCGGCGGGATTGCGGGCGCTGTCGCGGGCGCTGGGAGAGATACCCGACCACGACTGGCCGGCCACCCCGTCCTAGCGGGCTCGCTCAGCGCGGCGCGAAAACACGACAGGATCGGACGGCGACAAGCGAGGGGCAGAGCGCGTTTACACGCGCCGGGTGCGCGATGACAGAACCAGCGACAACTGCGAGACGACGTACGACGCCGTGGTGGTCGCAGATGCGCGCGAGGGCTAGCACCGCGGCCGGCTGGATGCGGGGCAACCGGTTGGGCTTGCTACTCACGGCGGCGCTGGTCGGGGTCGGCGCCGGGCTAGGGGCGGTGGCGTTTCGCTACCTGATCTTCGGATTCACCTGGCTGGCTTCGGGGCACAGCACGTTCGGTCAGCAGGGCCGGGTCGACAGCGCCCACCTGCCGTGGCTGGGTTGGGGCGTCTTCGTGGTGATGCCGGTGCTCGGCGGCCTTCTGTACGGTCCGCTGATTTACCGCTTCGCCCGAGAGGCGCGCGGGCACGGCGTACCCGAGGTGATGATTGCGGTGGCCGAGAACGGTGGCCGGATCCGCCCTCAGGTCAGCGTTGTCAAAGCCCTCGCGTCTGCACTATGCATCGGCACCGGCG
This sequence comes from Antricoccus suffuscus, assembly GCF_003003235.1. Classification (NCBI taxonomy): domain Bacteria; kingdom Bacillati; phylum Actinomycetota; class Actinomycetes; order Geodermatophilales; family Antricoccaceae; genus Antricoccus; species Antricoccus suffuscus. The sequence goes on along the minus strand of NZ_PVUE01000001.1, from coordinate 484,624 downwards.
GATCGGTAGGTCGCGAGGGACCGATCGTGCAGATCGGCTCGGCACTCGCCTCCGCCGTGGGTCAGTGGATGCGGATGCCGGAAAACCGGCTGCGGGTGCTCGTCGCCTGCGGCGCGGCCGGCGGAATCTCCGCGACGTTCAACGCCCCGATCACCGGCGTGTTCTTCGGGGTGGAACTGATTCTGCGGGAACTGTCGATCAACGCGATCCTCCCCGTGATGCTCTCGGCCATGCTCGCCGACGTGATTTCGCGGTTGTTTTTCGGTTCTGGCGCCTTCTTCACCGGGCTGCCGCACGATCTGGTGCTGGGCCACGCCTATAACTATCTGCTGGTCGCGGTCCTTGCCGTGGTCGCCGCGCTGATCGGTCTGGCGTTCTCCAAGATGCTCTACGGGATCGAAGACGTCTGCGACCGACTCTGGCGGAATCGCCCAGAGTGGGCCCGCCCGGCGGTCGGTGGCGTCGTGTTAGGCCTGCTCCTACTGGCGTTACCCCAGTTGTACGGCGTCGGCTATCCGGTGATGTATCGCGCCACTGCCGGCGACTACACCCTGTGGTTCCTGATCGTGCTCACGTTCGGCAAGATGGTCGCGACCGGCCTGACCATTGGCATCGGCGGATCCGGCGGCGTATTCGGGCCATCCCTGATCATCGGCGCGACCTCCGGCATGGCCTTCGGCGAGATCGTTGACCACGTGTTCGGGACCTCCGCAGGCCAGCCGGCCCTGTATGCGATCGTGGGCATGGGCGCGGTGTTCGCAGCCGCTGCGCGCGGCCCGCTGACCGCATTGGCCAGCGTGGTCGAGACGACTGGAGATTTCACGCTCACCCTGCCGGTGATGCTCGCCGTGGCTATTTCCACCACGATTTCGCGCGTGCTGTCGCACGGCACCATCTACACCACGAAGTTGATCCGCCGCGGCACCGACATCGACCGGCCGACCGCCCGTCATGTCTTCGACGCACTGACCGTCGCGGACGCCGTACATCCTTTCCCTGCACCGATCGACACCGCCCGCACCACGGACGCGGCCGGCCGAGACAGCAACGCCGCCCTGGAGCGGCTGCTCGGGCCGGTGACGCACACCCGGGAGCCGCAGGCCCTGTTTGCCAACGACAGCCTCGCCCAAGCGCTCCGGCAGCTTGTCCTCTATGGCCGCGACGGACTACCGGTGCTGTCTACAGACGGACAACACCTGGACGGATGGGTCAATAACCAGAATGTGCTGCGGACGGTCGCCCGCCGCCTGGCCGCGGACGAGCCCGACATCGCTGCGGCACAACGCTCCGCCGAATGGGCCGACCCACATGCCGGTGACGCCGAGCACGATCGCGGTACCCAGCTGGCGGGATACAAAATTGTCGAACATACCCTCGCTGCGGACACTCCCGCATCCGGTCGCGCGCTGAGCGAGATCGCGTGGCCACCCGGGCATCTGCCGGTGTCGGTTCTGCACCAGCGGCGGCTGGTCGCCCCCGACCCTCGCCTGCGGCTATCTGCCGGCGACCGCATCAGCGTGCTCACCCCGATCGAACCTGGCGAGCATGATCGGGCAGATTAGGCCCCTCAGCACTTGGGGTCTGCGTGCTCCTTGTCGCAGGTTTCTGCTGCTCGGGTACGCCGGGACATGCGCGTCTGCGTACGCCGTACCGCCGCGCGCTAGTGTCGGGACGTGACTTCTACTTCAACCGGTACGCCGCGCGCATCGATCGCCGGCCTCGGCATAACCGACATGGGCAAGGTCTACGGACGCACCGCGACCGACTTCGCGGACGACGCGGTACGCCGCGCCGTGGACGACGCCGGCCTGGAGCTGTCCGACATTGACGGCCTCCTCGTGAGCAAAGGCGTCGGCGACACCGGGCTCAACCTCAAGCTGCGCGACCGACTCGGCTTGCGCGAATTGGCAATCGCCTCGGAGATCAACTCGTTCGGCGCTACCGCGAGCGTCATGATGGGTTATGCCAGCGAGCTGATCCAATCCGGCCAGGCGACCACGATCGCGTGCCTGTTCGCCGACGCTCCACTCAAGCAGGGCCTGAGCGCCGGCGAGGCGTACGGCCACCGCGGTCGGGTGACACCGGTCGACTTCGCGGGGGTGCGGATCGCCAGCGGAATGACCTCGACGACGATGTACTACTCGCTCGCGGCGCAGCGGCACATGAACGTGTTCGGTACGACGAGCGAGCAGTTCGGCCACGTCGCGGTGAGCCAACGCGCGTGGGCCGAGAAGAACCCGCTCGCGACCATGCGCAAGCCGATGACCCTGCAGGATCATCAAGACTCACGGATGGTCGCCGACCCGCTGCACCTGCTGGACTGCTGCCTGGTCAGCAACGGCGGCGTCGCGGTCATCGTGACCTCGGCCGAACGCGCCCGAGACCTCAAACAACGACCCGTCGACGTACTCGGCTACGGGCAGACCCACCTCTCGCACCCGTTTCGCAGCGACTCGAAATTCGGCATCGAGACCGGCGCGGCGCAGGCCGGCCCCAAGGCGTTGGCGATGGCGGGCCTCTCGGTCAACGATGTCGACCTGCTGGAGCTCTACGACTGCTACACCTACACGGTCCTGATCACCCTCGAGGACTACGGTTTCTGCGCGAAAGGCGAAGGCGGGGCGTTCGTCGCCGACGGCAAACTCGGCCCCGGCGGATCGTTGCCGACCAACACCGGCGGCGGTCAATTGTCGAGCTACTACATGTGGGGGTTCACTCCCCTGTCCGAAGCGATCATCCAAGCGCGCGGCGACGGCGGCGACCGACAGGTCGACAAGCGCGACGTGATCATGGTCAGCGGCAACGGCGGAATCCTCGAACACCACGGTACGACGATCCTCACCCCAGGAGAGAACGCACGATGAGCTTCGACCTGCCAGACATCACGATCGACGTCACAGAACGGGTCGCTCCGTTCTTCGAGGCGCTCGGCCGCGGCGTCGTACTTGTGCAGCGCTGCAAGGCATGCGGCGACGCGACGACGTACGAGACGACCCGATGCGACACCTGCCAAAGTGACGACCTCGTCGGCGAAGAAGCCTCCGGTACGGCGAAACTCGTCACCTGGACCGTGATCGACCGGCCGACGCATCCGGCGTTCAACGGGATCGAACCGTACGTCACCGGCTACGTCGAGCTCGCCGAAGGCCCGTGGCTTCCGGCCCGGATCCTGATCGACCGCGCCGACCTGCGACCCGACCTGGCGGTCAAGCTCGCGCCGGCGACGGCCAGCAACGGTACGGCGTACCCGGCTTTCGCGCAGGCCTAACCCCGGGGCAGGACCTCGCCGGATAGAGCGGCGCGAGCGGAGCTCGCAAACGGTACGGATAGATTGGCTGCGTAATAGGCCCGTTAAAGAGTAGTCAGGACGAACCGTGCCGATCGACGTACATGTATCAACCGAAACCTTCACGATGCCGCTCAAGGTGCGCTATTACGAGGCCGACCAACAGTCGGTCGTCTACCACGGCTGGTACCTCAACTACTTCGACGAAGCGTTCATGGCGTGGCTCGAGACGCTTGAATACGGCTACGGGAAGATGGCCGAAGATGGCGTGGATGTCATGCTCGTGCACTCCGAGATCGACTGGCATGGCAGTCTTCGCTGGCCCAACGACGCCGAGATCGCCGCGTCGCTTGTCGCGATCGGCAACTCTTCGATCACCGTCGACTACGCCGCGATCGTGGACGGCACGCCGGTCTGTTCCGCGCGCACCGTCTACGTCACCGTGGACGCCAAAGAGTTCACCCGCATGCCCGTGCCAGAGCCGATGCGCGCGGCACTGGGTCATCCGGCGCCACTGCGCAGACAACGCGCCGGTCGCTGAACGCAATGCCCGAGCAGTCGCCCGCGGCCGGCGAACATGACGAGATGAAGTCCGGCCCCACGACAAGCCGGCAGCATCGCCGGGATACCGGCGCGGCCGGCAAATTTCGCGAGCGACTCGCGAGGGCACGCGCGACCGCCAAGGAAACCGTCGACGAAGACTTCGCGCCGGACCTGAACGCCGAACCGATCCCCCGAGCGGTGAAACTCACGGCCGGCTGGGCGATCCGGCTGGTTGTCATCGGCATTGCCATCTACCTGCTGATGTGGTTGCTGACCCAGCTCACGGTCGTCGTCGTACCGGTCGTGATCTCGCTTCTGGTCGCGGCCCTGCTGACACCGCTGGTGCGGCTGCTGCGACGCGCCGGACTTCCCGGAGTGCTGCCCGCGATACTTGCGTTTCTCGCCGGAATCGCCTTTATCGGTGGGCTGATCGCGCTCATCGTCCAGGAGTTCGTCGGCAACTATCAGACCGTCTACACAACGGTCCAACGCGGCGTCAACGAGCTCATCAGCTGGCTGGCGGACGGCCCACTGCACATGGACACGTCGCAGCTCGGCCAGACAATCAACAAGGCTCTGGCGAAACTTCAGGCCAACCCGGACGAAGTCGTTAACGGCACCCTCAACGTCGTGTCGACGACAGGCAGTGCGCTGTCCGGGCTGTTGCTCACGCTCTTCACGACGTACTTCTTCCTCGCCGACGGCGACACGATGTGGCGCTGGGTGTCGAAACTGTTCCCCACCGGCGCGCGCTGGAAGGTCAACCGTGCCGGCCGCCGCGCGTGGGACGTGCTCGTCTCCTACATGAGCGTGACGCTGCTCGTCGCCCTCATCGTCGGTATCGCTACCTGGATCGCCTGCAAGATCGCCGGGGTACCACTGGCCCTGTCCGCCGGCTTGATCGCCTTCATCTTCGCGTTCATCCCAACGCTCGGCGGGTTGATCTCCTCGATCGTGGTCGTCCTCCTCACGCTCGTGTCGACCAACCTGACCACCGCGATCGTGATGGCGCTAGTCATGATCGGCATCCAGACGGTCCAGGGCAACTTCATCTATCCGCTGCTGATGAACCGCCAGCTCAAGATCCATCCGCTGGCCTCGCTGCTGCTGGTCGTACTCGGCGCCGTACTAGGCGGGATCTTCGGCGCCCTAATCGCCGTACCACTCGCCGCCGTGATCAACACCGGCTGGCTGGATCTGCTGCGTGCCAGCCAGGGCCTGCCGCAGAGCACCGAAGCGGTCCAGCTGGGCCTCGACTCCGGCGATGAGGACGGCTCACTGTTCGACCCGACCATCGACGCCCCGGAGTGAGGTGCCGTGCAACTCACGATCATCGGAGGCGGCGGTTTTCGTACTCCTCTTGTATATCGAGCACTTCTCGACGACCCAACGCGCCTAATCGACCGCGTCGTACTCGTTGACACCGACGTACGACGACTCGGCGTTATCGAGTCCGTCCTTGCCGGTTTCGCTCATGGGCGCCCGTGGAGCCCGCGGGTAGTCGCGACGACGGACCTGCGTTCAGGACTCGCCGGTGCCGCATTTGTGTTCTCCGCGATCCGGCCCGGCGGCCCTGAGGGGCGAGAGTACGACGAAAATATCCCGCTGCGCCACGGCGTACTCGGGCAGGAGACGGTCGGCATCGGCGGCATACTCTTTGCCCTCCGGTCGATCCCAGCGATGCTCGACATCGCCCGCGCGGTGGTGGACGTGGCTCCCGAAGCGTGGCTGATCAACTTCACCAACCCCGCCGGGATGGTGACCGAGGCGCTGCACTCCGTGCTCGGGGATCGAGTGATCGGCATCTGCGACTCCCCCGCCTCTCTGGTACGCCGAGTCGGCCGCGCACTGAATATCCCCGTCGGACAGGAAAAGTTCGACTACGTCGGCCTTAATCATCTTGGCTGGCTGCGCTCGATTCGCCACGACTCGGGCCCGGACCTGCTCCCGGCGCTGCTAGCTGACAAGCCCTCGCTCGAGTCGTTCGAAGAGGGGCAGCTGTTCGGGTCCCAACTCTTGCGCTCGCTTGGCTGCATCCCGAACGAATACCTGCACTACTTCTACTACGCGGCCGACGTACTCGCATCGGTGAGCGGTACGACGTCGCGCGCGTCGTACCTGCGCGCGCAACAGTCCGACTTCTACGCGGCCGCGCGGGCCAACTCCTCACCGGCGAGCGTGTGGCAGAGCGCCGTGGACGAGCGAAATCGCACCTATATGGCGGTTTCGCGCGAGGCTGCCGGCGCGGACGAACGACACCCCGACGATGTCGAGGGCGGGGGTTACGAGCAGATCGCGTTGGCGGTCATGCGCGCCATCGCCACCAATGGCGACGAGACGCTCATACTCAATGTGCGCAACGCCGGCGCCGTACCGGATCTCGATAATGACGCCGTCGTCGAAATACCTACTGTCGTGGGAAAGTCGGGCCCCATCGCGCTGCCGGTCGGCGTACTCTCCGATCACCAGGTCGGCCTCATGCGCGAGATCAAGGCCGTCGAACGCGCGACGATCGACGCCGCGACGACCGGCAGTCTCGGCTCGGCGTACGCCGCCCTGGCCATGCACCCGCTAAACGGCTCGTTTGCCCGCGCGACGCGCATTCTCGACGAGTGGCTCCCGCATTTCCCCGACGTCACGGTCCGCCTCCACTAGCTGAGGCGCGCCCCCGGTTAGTCCCAATCCCCGTTGCGTCCGGCAAAGTGGTCGTCGGGACGACCACTTTGCCGGACGTTAGAGGTACGACGGGCGTTATCCACAGCTAGCCCGGCGGGATGATCGAATCGCGCGAATCTGCGGGACGCTCGTGGCATGACGACTCCACGCGCACGGACACTCCGGCGGTCGCGGGTGCTATCCCTCGCCGCACCGCAAGAGGGAGTCGCGCACCGCCGTCAGCTCTACCAAGCCGGACTTACACGGAGCGAAGTGCGCGCCGAACTCGCCGCTGGGCGCTGGGTCCGGCTCGGTCAGCAGTCCATCCAAGTCGGTCCGGCGGGCACTCACTCGAAACTGTGGCAAGCGGTGTTTGAGGTAGGGACCGCCGCCGCCGTGGATGGCGTTAGCGCGCTGATCGCAGTTGGTCTCAGCGGCTTCAGCGAGGACGTCGTCCACGTCAGCGTGCCAAAATCGGCAAGATATCGCCGCACTAAGGGAGTGCGGATCCATGAGACTCGGCGGCGCCAGCCGAATGACCTCGCCGCGGTCGGCCTGCCGAGGGTCCTGCCGCATATCGCCGCAATTCGGGCCGCACTCTGGGCGCGGTCGGATCGCCAGGCGGTGACGATTCTCGCGATGGTCGTGCAGCAACGAATCGTGACAGCCGAGGACCTGTGGCTCGCTGCCCACACCGTTAAGCGACATGTGCGGCGTTCGCTGATCCGTCGCACAATCGGCGATCTCGCGGACGGTGCACAGTCCCTCGGGGAACTCGACTTCGCCGCGATGTGTCGCAAGTGGGGCTACCCACCGCCCGACCGCCAGACAGTACGGGTGATGCCCAATGGACGCGCCTACCTCGACGCCGAATGGGACGAGTACGACGCCGTCGTTGAGATTGACGGCGCGCAGCACTTCGGGCCAGATGCGGCGTACGCCGACCTGTTTCGTCAAAACGAGGTGACTCTGGGAGATTCACGCGTGTTGCGGGTACCGGTAATCGCGTTTCGCATCGGGCCGGATCCATTTATGGCGCAGGCCGGACGCCTCTTGCGGCGTGGCGGCTGGGAAGGTTTACACTCTCGCGCACCCTAGAACACCGTTGCGTCCGGCAAAGTGGTCGTCGGGGCGACCACTTTGCCGGACGTTAGGTTAATGAAGAGCCGTCCTAATGAGCAGCCCACCGCCCGCGAGCGCTTGCAGCCAGGTTAATCTCCATTAGCCTGATCATTACCTCATCTTGAAAGGAACACGACTGTGCAACGCACGATCTATAACGAAGACCACGAGGCATTCCGGTCCACTATTCGCAGTTTCATCGCCAAGGAGGTCACGCCTAACTACGCGGAGTGGCAGTCCATCGGCTACGTGCCGCACGACTTCTACAAGAAGCTCGGCGAGACCGGCGCGACGGCGTTCGACGTTCCCGAGGAGTACGGCGGCGCCGGCAAGACCAGCTATAAGTACCAGGCGGTCATGACCGAGGAGACTGCTCGGGCGGCGGTGTCGTTCGGTAACTACAACATCTCCACCGGCATCATCGTGCCGTATCTGCTCAACCTGGCAAACGAGGAGCAGAAGAAGCGGTGGTTCCCGGGCGTGGCCAGCGGTGAGCTGATGTTGGCGATCGCGATGACCGAGCCGGGCACCGGCTCAGACCTGGCTGGCATCAAGACCAACGCGCGCCGCGACGGAGGCGACTTCATCCTCAACGGCGCCAAGACCTTCATCACCGGCAGCTCGCAGGCCGACCTAATCATCGTCGTCGCCCGTACGTCGCCGCCGAGCGGCGACAATCGCCGTGAGGGCCTGTCGCTGCTGGTCATGGACACCACGTCGACAGGTTTCGAGGTGGGTCGCAGGCTGGACAAGATCGGCCTGAAGTCAAGCGATACATGCGAACTCTCATTCACCGACGTACACATCCCGTCCGAGAACCTCCTCGGCGAAGAAGGCAAGGCGTTTTCCTACCTGGGCAACAACCTGCCGCGGGAGCGACTGTCCATCGCCGTCCAGAGCTACGCGCTGGCGATGTCGGCGATTGAGCACACCATCGCGTACGTCAAGGACCGGCAAATCTTCGAGAAGCCTCTTTCCGGGTTTCAAAACACGAAGTTCGTCCTCGCCGAGTGCGCGGCCGAGGTCGAAGCCGCCGAGGCGATGGTCGACAAGGCGATCGAGCTGGATGATGCGGGCGAGCTGACCGCCGTCGACGCGGCGAAGTGCAAATTGTTCTGCACTGAGATGGCTGGCCGAGTCGCGGACAAATGCCTGCAGCTACACGGCGGATACGGCTACGTACTCGAGTACCCAATCGCGCAGCTCTACTCCGACACTCGCGTATCGCGAATCTACGGCGGGACCAGCGAGGTCATGAAGACGATCATCGCTAAGTCACTCGGTCTGTAACACTTGCACGCGCTCCGCGGTGAAGGCACGACCGGCTGACCGCGCACACCGATGCCGCCACCACCTTCACAAAGGACGAGAATGTCGAGCAGCGAAGCGGTCAAAACCACCCGGCCACGAAATCGCAAGAGTCAGATCGTGGCCGCGGCGGCCGACCTTTTCCGGGTCCACGGATATCACGGCGTTGCGCTAGCCGATGTAGCGGACGCGGTCGGGATTTCCGCCCCGGCGCTCTACCGGCATGTCCGCAACAAACAGGAGCTCCTTTTGACCACCGTCCAGGGCGGCTTCAACTCCCTGGACGGGGCCGCCCGCCGGTCCACCGACGTCGACGGTCTCGTGACGGCTCTGGTGACCCTGTCTATGACGCGCAGTGGTCTGGCAGGACTCTGGCAACGCGAGGCGCGTCATCTGCCTGATGAGGAACATGCGGCGCTGAGGGCTCAGCTCACCGACCTGGTCAAGCACATGGCCGGGCTGCTCCGCGCCGAGCGGAACGACCTCACCGATGCCAATGCGGAACTTGTCGCATGGTCACTCCTCGGCGTACTCGCAAGTCTGGCCGCGCGGCGCGTTGACCTACCGTCGCGCCGACTCGAACACGTGGCCCGGCAAGTGGCGTACGCCGTCGTACGCTGCGACGTGCGCGCGGACCCGGCAGCCAAGCTAGTCAACCGTAGGAGTCACCGATCCGATTCCGAGTCGCGCCGCGAACAGCTACTCAACGCCGCCGCCGAGCTGTTTGATCGTCGGGGATTCGGGTCCGTCAGCATGAACGACATCGGCTCTGCGGTGGGTATCGCCGGGCCGAGTGTCTATAAGCACTTCGCCGGCAAGGCGGACCTGTTGGCCGCGGTTATGGTGCGCGGATACGAGCGGTTACACGCGGGGCTTCCGCAGGTACACGCCGCCCCGGATCCACGCACCGCGCTGACAATCCTCATGCGGTCGCATATCGACTTCTCGGTCCAGAACAGCTACCTGATCGGCCTACTGATCAGCGAACGCGACCAGCTCCCCGACAAGGAACGGGCCGCGTCTGTTCGAGCCCAGAAGGACTATCTCGACGTGTGGGTGCGGATTGTCGACCGGGCGCTCCCCGGTCGCGAGCCCGGCGAGCTGCAGTTGATGGTGAATGCCGCCTTCACCGTCATCAATAACCTCGTGCGCACCGGCCGCACAAACCGCCGGTCCGACCTCGCGGATCGCCTGACCGAACTCACGCTGGCCATTGTCGCTACCGACCTCTAGCAACCAAGCAGTTCCCTTACGGAAATGGCGATATTTCCACGCCAGCAACTTTGACTCATCGCTGGGCACTACCCGGATGCGGCCTGCAGCTGCACGCAGCACTCGCCAGGTCGCGGAGCCTGGACCGCCTCCACCCGGCTGGCTCCGGCACCGCTGAGGAATCCCCTGAGGAATTCATAGTTGATGCCGCAGACCGCCTCAGTCTCGCGTTCCGCCAGCGGGTGAAACGGGCAGTTAGCCAACCGCACACATGCCGGACTCTCCCGATACGGTTCGAATCCGCGGCCCCGCAGCGCGGACTCCGCGAGCGTGAGTGCCCGCTCAGGGCCCAGCTTCCCGCCGCGCAGATCGGACCGAGCCGACTCTCCGAATAGGCGTCCACGTTCGTGGGCGGCTCGAGAGGCGGCATCACGGGCAGTCTCTCCCGGACGCTCCGTCACGAGCGCCTGCACGAGGATTTCCGCCAGCGCGCCGTACTGGCGCTCGGGGATGGTTACCGCAATGTCGATGGCGGCCGGCTCATAGACCTTGGGCGTGCGACCGACCTTGCGGACTCGGTTGCCCGCGTCGTAATGCGTCACGAGGAGCCCCACCTCGACGAGCTTGTCGAGATGGAAAATCGCGAGCTTGCGGGAAATGCCGACCGCTTCTGCGGCCTGCTCCCTGCTGATCGGGCGCCGAGCATCGCGCGCGTACTGATAAATCTTCCGGCGCGACGGGTCGTCCAGGGCCGACACCGCTCGAACGGGGTCAACCGATCCCTCTGAATTCGATTCCTTCACGGATCAATAATAACGCCAACAAGCGAGAGTATTACTCGGAACTGGCTGCAATTTCACGGGTCCCTTGACGCTTTTAGACTAAAAGACTAATAATGATTGGAGAAACTACTAAGGAGCCGCGATGTCTAATCAGGCCAGCCAAGCAAAGCAACCGGTGAGCGCCGCGCTCGCGGGCCCATACGGACATCCCTTCCACCCGATGCTGGTGACCGTCCCGATCGGCGCCTGGGTCGCGAGTCTCGTCTTTGACATTGCGTCCCTCATCGTCAGCAAGCCAGGATTCTTAGTTCAGGGCGCGGAATGGCTGATCGCAATCGGCGTACTCGGCGCCTTGGCGGCCGCGATGGTCGGCTTCCTGGACATGTTCGCGATTCCGACCGGTACGCCGGCGTTCCGCACGGCGCTGCTGCACATGAGCCTCAACCTCGCCGTCACCGTGGCCTACGGGGTCAATTTCGCCTGGCGTTTCGGCTTCTCCAGCGACGGGAACGCCGTCGGCACCTGGCAACTGGTGCTGTCCGCAGTATCGCTCGCCACACTGGCCGGGTCGGGTTACCTCGGCGGCAAACTCGCGTACCGGTACGGCGTACGGGTGGCAGATGAAGTCACCCAGGCCGAAGGGTTCGCGAAGGACAGAGATCCCGGGCAGGCCAGGCATTCAAAAACCGCGGCCCTCCCCAGCACTACCCCCGCCGCCAACAACCCGAAGGACCAGTCCGTCCGCCCCGCCGTACACACCAACCGGTAGACCAGCTAGGCCCCGGACTCAACAGAGCATCAACCAGGAGGAGATTGTCATGGACGTTGTCGCATTGATCTTGTGGATTTTGGCCGCCGGTGGCGGTTTCTATCTGCTCGCCACCTGGATCGCAAAAGGCGGCGCGCGTCCAGGGGCCGAGGGCGCTAGCCGATTCCCACCGGCGGTGATCTTCGGTCACTTCGGCCTGGCCGCGGCCGGCCTCGTCGTCTGGATCATTTACATGATCGCAGATGTGCGCGCGCTGGCCTGGATCTCCTTCATCGTCCTTGTCGTCGTGGCCGTTCTCGGGCTGACCATGCTGTTGCGGTGGGTTCCGTCGTACCGCACCCAACATCAGGCCGTGGGGGTGAAGGTCGGCGCCGGATCGTCGACCGGTGCCGTGGTGCCCGCGGAGGCGCATTTCCCGGTCGCGGTCGTTGGTCTACACGGGCTGTTTGCCGTTGCAACCGTAGTCGTGGTCCTGCTCGCCGCACTCAACGTCTAGCCCAACGCTGAATTCCGTTGCGTCCGGCAAACTGGTCGCCCTGGCGACCACTTTGCCGGACGTTAGAGTGGCGCCGTAGGGGTAAATACCGTCGCGACCCGAGGAGCAACACAGTGAGAGTCCTGATCACTGGCGGCACAGGCATCATCGGCACGCGGCTGGCGAAGCTGCTCCTCGACGCCGGAGATCAGGTACGACTGTTCGACGCGTCGCCGTCACCGCTTAGCGACGATCTGGCCGCCGCCGAAGTGATAACCGGCGATGTGTGTTCCCTCGACTCACTCGCTGCAGCGCTTGATGGAGTCGACCGCGTCGTACATCTCGCCTTCAAGCTCGGTTCCGAAAGCAGCGACGACGCGCTGACCGCGGCGTACGTCAATGTCGTCGGTACGACGAACCTTCTCGACGCGGCCCGCGCCGCGCGCACCGCTCAGGTGCTGATGGCGAGTTCGGTCGCGGTTTTCGGCTCCGACGCGATGTACGACGAGGCGGACTTCCCACTCACCGAGTCCGCGGCGCCGTACGGCTGCCCGGGGCTTCCGACGTACGGCGCGGGCAAGATATATATGGAGAAACTTGCCGACCTCTATCGTGAGCGCTACGGCATGTTCGTAGCGGGACTGCGGCCCAGTATTGTTTACGGCTACGGTCGCAAGGCAGGTGCCACCAGCTGGATGGCGCAGTTGGTGGAGAACCCCGTCACCGGCGTACCCGCCTCAGTGGGGTTCGCCGACGCGGCCGTCAGCCTGGTGTCTGTCGACGATGTGGCGATGCAGCTTCACGCTCTCCTGCAGACTTCGCCTGACGACTTCGGCGGCACCTGGTTTCCCAATACAGGCGGCGATACGACAACCATCGCCCAGGTGGCCGATATCGTCCGGGACTTGGTGCCCGGCGCCGAGATCAGCCTGACGAGCGAGGGCGAACGCGACGTGTCGGGACTCGCCTCACGCACCGACGAGTCGGCGATCACCCGAATCATTGGTCGCGGCCGCGCGCATAGCCCAATCGAGACGGGCATTGCGGCGTACGTCGAAGAAGCGCGCCGCCACCTGAGCAAGAACTGAGCGCTAGCCGACGGGCAGGGCAGGCGCCGCCTCGACTGCACGGAGTTCGAGGCCATTTGCGAGCGCGAGGTCGGCTTCCAACTCTCGCACGATGGGGAGGATCTCCCGGCCGAACTGCTCCACCTCCTCCTGGAAGTGCAAGTAGCAGGTCAAGATCAGGTTGACGCCACGCTTCTTGTATTCCACGATACGTTCGGCGATCTGCTCCGGCGTACCGATCAGCTCGGTCTTGAAACCATCGTTGTACTGCACCAAATCCTCGTACGACGAGTCGGCCCACATCCCCTTGTTGTCTGTAGTGGATGCACCGGCCTCCTGCACCGAGTCGCGGAATCCTTCTACCGCAGGCTTATGGGCCTTCGCGACGATCTCGCGCAGCGTCTCTCGGGCTTCCTTCTGGGTGTCGCGGGCAATCACGAATCCGTTCAAGCCGAATCGGGGTGCGCGCCCGGACTCCTGCGCCGAGGCGACGACGCCGCCGATGTTCTCAGAGAATCCCTCGAGATCTTTACCGTTGGAGAAGTACCAGTCCGCGACGCGCCCGGCCGTCGCCTGCGCGGCGGTCGAGTTACCACCAAAGAAGACCTCCGGGTGGGCCCGACCAGGCACGTCGACCGGCGGCGGATTGAGGGTGAAATTGCTGATGTCGTAGTACTTTCCGTGCTGCGAGTAGTCCGTCTCGGTCCACAGTCCGCGAAGGGCCCGGATGAACTCTTCGGTCCGCACGTAGCGTTCGTCGTGCTCGAGCCACGGCAGCCCGAAATTCACGAACTCGTCCTTCAGCCAACCCGACACGATGTTGACCGCCGCGCGGCCGTTCGAGATGTGGTCGGCGGTGATGACGTACTTGGCCAGCACACCGGGATGCCACATGCCCGGATGCACCGCCGCGATCACCTTGAGCCGTTCGGTGGCCGCGAGCAACGCAAGTGAAAAACTGGTCGCCTCATGCTGCTTGTCGGCGCCGTACGACGCGGCGTACCTGGCCTGAGTGAGCGCGTACTCGAAGCCGCTGTTCTCGGCGATTCGGGCAAGCTTCTTGTTGTAGTCGAAGTCCCAGCTGGTGCGCTGCTCGATCGTGCTGATGACCAGGCCACCGGAGACATTAGGCACCCAGTAGGCGAACTTCAGCGGATCGGCGAGTCGTGATTGAAGATCGATAGCCATGACGGCAAAAGCTCCTTGAATGGAGAAAAGTGATGTTGGTGGGCGCTGAGGTGATGCGCTCTAGCAACAGCGGTCGGAGCAGAACCGCATGAGGTCAACAGCGCGGCGCGATACCAAGACTGGCAGCGCAGGCAGCGGCTGGCGACGGACCATCATGGATAGGAAGACTACCGTCGTACCGCGGACGTGTCGATGTGATCGCCATAACCCCACACATCGCTCGCCGGTGGGCGAGCGTTTCGACACGCTGCGTCTCGCTCGGTCCAGACCACGGGCCGCGAGCGGTGACCTCGCATTTTTGTCCACTACTTCGGATTGCGGATATGACGCTCAATCAACGCACGTAACCGGGCAGGCTGAATGTGCACGTCCTTGGGCCCGCCTCGATCCAGATAATCCGCGGTCTGATAAGCGGCTAACGCCGCATCGCGCCGCTCCCCTCTTGCCGCTCGTGCCACATCATCGAGATACCAAGGCTGACTAAATGACTCACGGTGCGCATGCGCGATTTCGAGTAATGCTGCGACGTCTCTGAGGTCCTTTTCAGCCAACCGTTTCTGCCACGCGAGCAGTTTAAGGACAAGCGCTGCCTCTACGTCAGGGATAGGCACGACGAACCGCAGGAGCCGACCGTCTTGCAGATTCACGTTGACCTCGACGCACGTAGGCGACCGCGCCAACGCAAAATTAAGTCCAGGTATTGGATCGAACCCCCGGCCTCCTAGTCGCACCGTCTTGGCTGATACAGATCGCGGAACCAGGATATCCACTTCAAGCCGACCCTGTCCCACGAGTTCCTTGGCGTAATGATTGCCAGATTCTGCTGTGTAACCCTGATCCAGCAATGCACTGTGCAGGCCGAGACCGGTCGCTGTTAATTCGTCGACTCCAGCGTCGGCGTCAGTCGTCGCCCGCTCCATCACTCCGGGTATCGGATAAATGTGCGTCAGCAGGCGAACCATCTGCCCGCCGACGACGCGGTACGGCGTTCCGCTCGCCGCAACGGCAAGGTCAGCGAGCGCAATTAGTCCCAGATCGCTGGCATTCGACGTTGAGACGATATGGATCGAGTCAGGCACGTAGCGTGCCGTTTACGATCGCGGCGCGAAGCATCTGTGCGGCATCAGCAGAATCTGAACCCGATCCGTGCAGGACATCCCAGAGCGCAAGTACGGGGTCGACGAAGGCGTCCGTCGGCTCTTTCCTGCTGGTCCGGTACCACTTGCCGACTGGGTGAATAGTCTTGTCTCTGGGAATCTGCAATCTTAGCGTCGACTGATCCGAGTCCGTTAGAACAAAGCCGGCGACAGTAAGATCGATCGCCTCGGCGGAGTACGCGGCCGCGTACGTCGGGAGCCGCCTTGGCGCATATCTATCTGCAGCCATGTCGCCTGTCGTCTGCACGGTGATTGCCAACTCCTCTGCGAGTTCTGCGAGGAGCCGTATCTGTTGTGGCACAGGGTCGAGGTGATACCAGTGTGTCGCGACGCCACCTGCGCCCGGGTATTCCTGTAGCAACGACTCAAGGAGTAGGGCCGGCTCCGCTTGCCATCCAGCCGATCCTCTCCAAACGGAGGGGTGCTGACGGAGGATTTTCGACACAGCTTGTTGGCTTATTCCGACAGCAGACGCAAGATCCATTTGGCTCATCGGATCTGTGGCGAGTATTAGGACGCGTTCCAGCGCCCACCGTCCCCACGCCGTTCGACCCGATTGCGCTTCGGCCGGCGCCGGGCCGGACGCCGTCACATAGTCACGGCCGCGAATTATGACTCGTTCGATTTCAGTTGACACGGCATCGACTTCTCCAGATACCGCGGCTGTACGTAAGGCGCGCCCGAGCCGGGGTAGTAGATAGAGAACACGCCGACGCCCCGCGCGGCGCACGTCTGCCGCGATTCGAGATGGACTAGGGCTAGCTGTCTGGGTGCGCGGCATCACGAACAGCGGGGTTCGATTGGGTAGAACGAGCAGCATCCGATCAAGATCGCCGTCGGCAACACGTATCCCGGTTCGCTTGATCAGAGCTAACGCTTCGCCGAATACATCTTCGGACATTCACTCAAGCCAATTCTCTGATCAGTATCACTCGCCATCATAACTGTCAAACAACCTTAGTCGAAAATTTACCACATAGGTTGTATTTCGCCCGCCTCGAACCGGTCGCGAACAGCGCAAAGGTCGACGAACTCCTGTGCGCAGATCGAGCACAGGAGAAACTCACCGACTCACGAATGCGAGCCCGATTTAGTCCTCGGTCGTGCGCAGTTCGGCGCCGTGTACGGCGGGCACCTGACCGAGTCGCCCGGCCTGGTAGTCCTCGAACGCGGTGATGAGCTCGGCCTTGGTGTTCATGACGAACGGGCCATACATCGCGACCGGTTCCTTGATCGGACGCCCACCGAGTACGACGACATCGAGGTCCGGCGTACGTCCATCGACCGGCCGTCCGGCGGCGAACTCGATGAAGTCGCCCGGGCCGAAGACGGCGAGTTGCCCAGCCTCGATCGGCCGCTTGTCGGCCCCGACGGTGCCCCGTCCGGATAGTACGTAGACGAGCGCGTTGAAATCTTGCCGCCACGGAAGCTCGACCGACGCTCCGGCGGAGACGGTGGTGTGCGAGAACGTGATCGGCGTGTACGTCGCACCCGGACCGTGGATGTGGCCGACCTGACCCGCGACGACCCGGATGAGGGCGCCGCCGTCGGAGGTTGTCGCCAGCGCGGTGTCCGCGGACACGAGGTCCTGGTAGCGCGGTTGCGCCATCTTGTCGGCCGCCGGCAGGTTGACCCAAAGCTGCAGCCCGTGGAACAGACCACCCGAGACGACGAGGTGCTCCGGCGGCGCCTCGATGTGCAGAATCCCCGAACCAGCGGTCATCCATTGGGTGTCACCGTCGGTGATACTTCCCTTGCTACCCAGCGAATCCCCGTGGTCCATGATGCCGTCGATCATGTAGGTGACGGTCTCGAAACCGCGGTGCGGGTGCCACGGCGTACCTTTCGCCTCGCCTGGCGCGTATTCGACCTCGCCCATCTGGTCCATGTGCACGAACGGGTCGAGATCCTGCAGGCCTACGCCGGCAAAGGCGCGGCGTACCGGGAAACCTTCACCCTCGAAACCGCGGGGCGACGTAGTAATGCTCTTCACCGGACGCGCGACCTGGGAGGTGCGGTCAACGGCAGGAATGCGAGGTACGACGGTGATGTCAGGAACGGTGATCGCAGGCATGAGGTTCTCCTTTAGTTGATGTTTCAACTATAACTCACGGTGTCAACCCTCGCAAGACGGCACACACGAATAACGTCATACGCCCCGGTCGCTAGTAGCGACCAGGGCGTATGACCTTATGAAGAAAGAGGAGCTACGAAAGGACACGCAGCCGGATCGTCTGCGACATCGCGGCGAGCTCCTTGATGACGGCCGGCTCGATTTCGCAGCCGATATCGGTGATCACGTAACCGACGTCGCCGCGGGTGCCCAGGAACTGCCCCTCGATATTGGCGCCGTGATCGGCCAGCACCTGGTTGATCGCGGCCAGTACGCCGGGGGTGTTTTGGTGCGTGTGCACGATCCGCCGACTACCTTCGCGCTCGGGAAGGTCGAGCGTCGGCATGTTGACCGCGAGCGAGGTGCTGCCGTCTTCGACGAATGCCTTGAACTTGCCCGCCACGAAGTTGCCGATGTGGATCTGCGCCTCTTCGGTCGACCCGCCCACGTGCGGGGTCAGGATGACGTTGTCCAGGCCGCGCAGGTCGGAGACGAACTCGTCGCCACGGTTCTTCGGCTCCTCCGGAAACACGTCCACGGCCGCGCCGGCGATGTGCCCGCTAAGGACATGCTCGCGCAGGGCGTGATGGTCCACGACCATGCCGCGCGAGAGGTTGAGGAATAACGCACGGTCCTTCATCTTCGCGAACTCCGCCGCCCCGAACAGCCCGGCATTGCCTGGACGGCCGTCGACGTGCAGGGTGATCACGTCGTTTTCGGCCAGCAACTGATCGAGGGTGTCGACCTTCCTGGCGTTGCCGAGCGCGAGCTTGTCGGCGGTGTCGTAGAAGGACACCGCGAACCCGAGGGCTTCAGCGACCACGGACAGCTGCGACCCGATGTTGCCGTAGCCGACGATTCCCAGCTTGCGGCCGCGCACTTCGTGGCTGCCGGTCGCCGACTTGTCCCAGATACCGTCGTGCATGTTCTTGTTCTTGCGTGGGAGGCGGCGGGCCAGCGAGATGATCTCGCCAATCACAAGCTCGACTACCGAGCGGGTGTTGGAGTACGGCGCGTTGAAGACGGTCACGCCGCGGCTGGTCGCGGCGCCGAGGTCGATTTGATTGGTGCCGATGCAGAACGCGCCGATTGCGAGCAGGCTGTCGGCCGCGTCGAGCACCTTCTCGGTGATCTTCGTGTTGGAACGGATACCCAGAAGGTGGACACCTTTGACCCGCTCGATCAGCTCGGCCTCGGACAGCGAGCCCGAGGTGGTCTCGACCTGGAAGCCCGCGCCTTCGAGCACGGTGACTGCGTCGGGGTGGATGTTCTCCAGCAGCAGCACCCGAATCTCATCACTCGGGATGTGCGCGGCGTTCATCTGAAGTTCGTTAGGCACGGCCGATCCTTCTGCGCCGGCGCCGGCGCGGCGTACTTGGTCACGGATCTCGGGGGACAGTCGGTAAACGTGGGTTGTCGTCGTCACTCGCGCTCCTGCGGGTCTCGGGCAGTGTTTCGCAGCGGTGTCAATTCCGCAGCGTCATACAAAGGCAAACCCGAGGCCCAGGCGTACGGTCCCGAAGTCGAAAGTAATGCCGGCCGCTCCCTGGTGGTTGCCCACCCTAAACGCCAGTTACGGCCATCGACCGTGCCAAGTTTACGCCGTCAGGTCCCGGTTGATTAGCCCCCTCAACGCCATCTTCCTCACACGTATTCCAACAGAGTCGCGTTCGGGTTCCATAGAGTGGGTTCATGACTTCACTACCAACAGCCCTGATCACCGGCGCGTCACGGGGCATTGGCTTGGCCATCGCACGTGAACTGGAAGCCACTCACAACCTGCTCCTGGGTGGTCGCGACGAGCAACGGCTCAAAGAACTCGCGGCAACTTTTCGATCGGCAGAACCGTTCACGGCGGACATGTCGGACGACGAAGACGTCGAGCGCGCGGCGAAGCAGATCGCGGGCCTCGACGTACTAGTCCATTCCGCCGGCGTCGCGACCCGAGGACCCATCGACCAGATGAGCCGGCAGCAGTGGCGCGATGAGTTCGAGGTCAACCTGTTTGCCGTCGCCCAGCTGACAACGCTCTTGCTGCCACAGTTGAGGGCGACCAACGGGCAGGTCGTGCTCATCAACTCCGGGTTCGGCCTGATGACGCTGCCCGACAACAGCATCTACTGCGCGACGAAGTGGGCGCTGCGCGCATTCGGCGACGTGTTACGCGAGGAGGAACGGCCGAACGGCATAAGGGTCAGTTCGATACACCCGGGCAAAGTCGACACCGACATGCAGCACGACATCGTCGAATACAACGGCGGCGAATACCAGCCGGAGCTCTACCTCAAGCCCGAATCGATCGCTAAGGCGGTACGACTGGCCGTCGACGCCACCGAGGAGGCGACCGTCGACATGATCTCGGTCCGGCCCACCCGCAAGTAGCGCCTATTATCGCCAAGTGACTACGACCATCCGACTCGCAGAATCCGCCGACGCCGACGCACTGGGCGAGCTCGCGGCCGCTACGTTTCCACTCGCCTGCCCGCCCGGCGCCGCGCCGGATGCGATCGCCGAGTTCATCCAAGCGCACTTGACGCCCGCGCGATTCACCGACTATTTGGCCGACCCAGACCGGATCGTCGTACTGGCCGAACGCGACGGACTCGCCGCCGGTTACACGATGCTCGTCGGGGGCGACCCAACCGACGAAGACGTCGCGGGCGCGATCACGATCCGGCCCACCATCGAGCTAAGCAAGGTCTACACCCTGCAAGACTCGCACGGCAGCGGACTGGCCGGGCCGCTCCTCGACGAGACGATGCGGCAGGCGGTCGCTGCCGGCGCCCGCGGCATCTGGCTCGGGGTCAACCAGGAAAACGGCCGCGCACTTCGCTTCTATCAGAAACAGGGGTTCGCGATCGTCGGGCCGAAGACGTTCTACGTCGGCCCTGAACTGCACCACGACTACGTGATGGAGCGCGCGCTCGAAACGTAGAGAGGCGACCGGCCCTTCACACCGACATCGCTGCGGCCACGCTCGTGACCGGCGGAATCGCGGCACGCGTCAAGGCCCGCCGCCGGGTTGCTCTTGGACGGCGTTAGGCACACTCCCATCGGCGCCGACACCCAGAAAGGCCTCGACGACCTCGGGCCTGGTCAACACGTCGGCGGTCGGACCCGAGGTCAGCTGCTCGCCGAGGTTGAGCACCGTAACTCGATCGCAGACGGCTCGCACTAGCGGCAGGTTGTGCTCGACCAGCAGCAGCGTCGTACCGCGTCTCGCCAACTCCAGGATGTGGCCGCGCAATCGGGCGATCTCGGCCTCGCTCATTCCCGAAGATGGTTCGTCGAGCAGCAGCACCTTCGGATCGGCCATCAGCGCTCGCGCGATGTCGACCATCTTCAACACGCCTTGCGACAGATCACGGATCGGCACCGCGAGCAGGGATCCATCGAGGCCCAGAAGGTCGAGTGTGGCCAATGCCCGCTGCTGGCCCGACTTGCGGGCCCGACTGTCGCGCAGCGGCAACGCAGTGACGAGCCACCACGGCCGGAAGCCGCGCGGATGCTCTCCAACGCGCAGTAGTTCCTCCACCGTCAGGTCCGGCACCAGCTTCGGGGACTGAAAGGTCCGCAGAAGGCCGCTGCGCGCGCGTACGTACGCCGGCGCGCGCGTCAACGAAACACCGTCAAGACACACCCGCCCGGTCGACCGGACGAAACCGCACACGGCGTTGAGCAGTGTCGTCTTCCCCGACCCGTTGGGCCCGAGCAGACCGTGGACGGAGCCCGGCGTGATCTCGGCCGAGACGCCACGCAATGCCTGCAGGCCGCCGAAGTGGACACTCAGGCCGTCGATGGATAGCGCACCTTGAGTCATGTCGACTGCCCCGTCTTGCTACGGTGGCCCCGTCGCCGGCCCCATTCGAATGCGCCGCGGGCCAGCCCGGCCAGTCCACCGCTGGCGAAAACGAGCAGCAGCACGATTGCGACGCCGTACACCAGGTCGCCGACCTTGGTTGCGGTCAACAGGCCCTGAGTGAGCGCGGTCAGCACGATCGCGGCGACGACCGTTCCTCCGTTGGACGACGCGCCTCCGAATACGACCATCAGCAGCAGCAGTACGGCCGTGGTGAGGCCAAAGCTTTGCGGCCCGATATAGCCGTCGAGCAATGCCAGCAGCCCCCCGGCCAGGCCACCGAACGCGCCGCCGATCACCGTCGCCCATAGTCGACACCGGCTGGCTGGGATCGCGGAGGCGAGCGCTAAGTAGTCGTCGCTGCGCACCGCGTGTAGGGCGACACCGAGCCGCGACTCACGCAAGCAGGCGGCGAGATACCAGACGAGACCGGCCAGCGGGACACCGATCAGCACGAACTGCGCCGGGTCGGATGGGTCCAGCCCGAACACCGTGGGCAGCCCGTCGAACCCCACCCCGTTGCTACCGCCGGTCAGCTTCGTCTCGTTGGTGATGACCAGGACGACGCCTTCGGCGAGGGCGACACTGGCGAGAATGAAATAGTGCGAACGGATCCTTATCGCGATGAGCCCGGTGAGCCCGGAGGTGACCGCGCCCAGCACGCAAGCGATCGCAAGTGCAAGCAGGACCGCGATGTGGAACCGATTGAGCGTGAGTACGACGGCGTACGCCCCGACTGCCATCACGGCGGCCTGAGCCACCGACAGCAAACCGCCGAGTCCAAAGATGACGTTGAGACCGATTGCGGCGATCGCGTAGATGACTGCCAGGTCGAACGTCAGCAAATTGGGCCCGGTCACGATTACCGGTGCCAGCACCGTGACCGCGACGGTACCGATGACAAACCACAGCAGCCGCAGGTCGTGCGGCCACGAACGGCGTACGCCGAGACCCGATGTGTCTGGAGTCATACCTCGCGCACCGCCTCAATCTCGTCCCCGAACAGCCCGCGCACCCGCACCAACAGGATCACCGCCATGATCAGGTACACGAACCCGCTGGCGTAGCTCGAGCTCACGTAGACCGCAGCGACGTTGGTGATCACGCCGACCAGCACCCCGCCAGCCAGCGCGCCCCAGATGCTGCCCAGCCCACCGAGGACCGCGGCGCTGAACCCGAGCACGCTCAAGTTGAGCCCGATATCCGGTGTCAGCCCCAGTGTGGGAATTATCAGGATCCCGGCGACGCCAGCAAGGAGACCCCCGATCACGAACGAGGAGAAGTAGAGGGCATCAACGTTGACGCCGAAAAGCACCACGACTTCGGGGTCTTGCGCGCAACCGCGCATCGCCCGCCCGGATCGAGTGCGCCCGATCAGCAGCGTGACCATGACCGCGATCGCCAGGCCCACCACGAACATCGACACCTGCAGCGGGGTGATCGCAAGACCGCCCAAATGCCACGGCGAGGTTGACGCAATCGACGGCAGTGACAGCGGCAGACTCCCCCATATCAGCCGAATGCACGCCTCCAACACGATCGCCAACCCAACGGTGCACAGGATCGCGACGGCACCAGGCCTGCGATAAAGCGGGCGCAACGCGAGACGCTCGAGAATGCCCGCCACTACGCCCGTGCCGAGTACACCCACCACGCACGCGACGATGACCGGCCAGCCAAGCTGTCGGAGCGTATAGGCGAGATAGGCGGCGAGCACCGCCAGATCTCCCTGCGCGAAGTTGATGACTCTGCTTGTGCGGTACACCAGCGAAAATCCCAGCGCGATCAGTCCATAGACCACGCCCGCGGCCAGCCCACTGACAAGCGTCTGCAGCAACAGCGTCATCGGCGCCCCCTCGTCACCACCACGACCGGCGGCCTATTCGGGTTTGGCCAGTATCTTCACCAGCTTGGTCGCGCCGCCCTGCCACGTGCCCGCCATCACCAGCGGATGTGCGAGATCTCCGGTCGAGGTGAATGACACCGCTCCCTCGGGCAGGCCGCTCACCGTCAGTCCCTTGATCGCGCGGTTTACGTCGTCCGCGGTCGCCGACGGCCCGGCCTTCTGCAGCGCCTTGATCGTCACCACGGCCGCCTGATACATGCCGACGCTGTCCATATTTGGTGGATACCCGAACTGGTCCTGCCAGTCTTTCGCGAACGTCGTCGCGGTCGACGACCAATCCGGCAGGAACGACGTCGCGAACACGACGCCTTCGGCGGCGTCGCCGGCGGCCTTCAAGAACGTACCGTCACTGGCCGTGGTCGGCCCGTAGATCGGCATCGTGAGCCCGAGGCTACGTGCCTGCTTAACGAGGTTGCCTTCCTGGAGGTCGTAGCCCTCGAAGTACGCCGCCTCGACGTTGGCTTGCTTGACCTTGAGAATCTGTCCGGAGTAATCCGTTGCCGCGATGTCGTACGTCGCCTCGACGTCGGGCTTGACCGCGGACTTCGCCAACCCGCTCACGAGGGTTGCAGCGTTAGCCACGCCGTACGACGTGGTGTCGTTGATGACACCGATCGATTTGTGCCCCTGGTCGACAATGTATTTCGCGAACAGCTTGTTGGTCGCCGCGTCGCTGGCCTGCACCCGCCACACGTACTTGCTTCCTTTGGTGGTGATGTCCGGAGCGAGGTTTTCCGAGACCAGCGGGACCTTCTTTGCAGTAGTAATAGGCAACATCGCCAATGTGTCGCCGGAACAGTCGGGGGCTTCGATCGCCACCGGCTTCTGGGCCAGGATCTTGTGTGCGACCGACACCGCCGTCGCAGGGTCACATTTACTGTCCCCTTTGACAAGTTTGATCGGGTGCCCCTTGATTTTCGATCCATACTTCGCCATCGCCATTGTCCAGGCGTTGTCGGCATACTTGCCGTAGTACGACTCCGCACCAGAGTAGGGCTGAACGAGGCCAACGATGATCGGCGAACTGCTCCCAGATGCACTCGTCCCCGAACCGCTAGAACCGCAACCGACGGACACGACCAGCGTCACTGCCGCGCCCGCGGCGAGGACCATTTGTCGACTGAATCGAGACTTCATGCGACTTCCTAACTCGAATTGGGCTGGTTGTCCTCCGGTCTAATTCCCAGGTAGCCCTCTTTGACCCGAGGATCGGTAGCCAATGTCGACGCGGCGCCTTCGAGGCCGACCTCGCCTTCGACGAGTACGACGCCGCGATCGGCAATTGCCAGGCTGCGCGCGGCGTTCTGCTCGACGAGAAGGATCGTGCGCTCGTCGGCCCGTAACCGACTCAGCGTTGCCATGACGTCGTCCTGGATCACCGGAGCGAGGCCGGTCAGTGGCTCGTCGAGGAGCAGCACGCGCGGTCGCGACATTAAGGCGCGAGCGATGGCGAGCATCTGCTGCTGACCACCGCTCAGGGTGCCCGCCCGCGCCGACAGCGTCCGGCGCAGCGACGGAAAGAGTTCAAGCACCTCGGCAAGCGTGTCGTCCACGTCCCGACGATGAGCGATCGGGAAGGCGCCAAGGCGCAGATTGTCCGCGACGCTCATGCCCGGGATCACCCGGCGGCCTTCAGGGACGTGCGCTAGTCCGCGTCGGGCGATCCGGAACGCTCGCATCCCGCGCAGGCTCGCCGTACCGATTCGGCATTCGCCGCTGCGACACGGAAGTAGGCCCGAGATAGCACGCAACAAGGTGGTCTTTCCGGCGCCGTTGCGACCGAGTACCACCACGAGCTCGCCTGGACGCACGCTCAACGAGACGCCACGAAGCACGTCGGGGCCACCGGGATAGCCGACCCGCACGCCTTCGACGACGAGTCCGCTCTCCGCGCCGATTGCGTGCCGACCGTCGATTCGATCGCCCGACACCGAACCAGCCGAACTTGGGGCAGACATGACATGTCCTTCTATTGCCGCACCGATTGCACCTGTGGGCAGCGTAAATCGCGGACCGTCTCACGAAGGTAAAGCACACGTGGGCTGGGTAAGCGGCCTGTATCTCGGTGAATGTCGGTCGTGGCTGCGTCCTGGCGTCACTCCCCGGACGTGTGCGGCGTGCCGGTGTCCAGCTTCTCCGCTGGCAGAATCGGCACGCGCGCGCGGGCTGCGGTCTGCGCGGCCGTCGGTCGCTCGCCACTATCGGGATTGCTCGCTTCGGCTGCCGGGACCACAGGAGTGGCCCGACGGTGCGTCAAGCGCGCGCTCACCGTGCTGCGTCCACATTGCGGGCACAACGTCACACCTGCGCCGGTGGGGTCCGTACACCGCACTCCGTCGCGGAAGAAGTAGTCCTTCGCGTGCCCGTAACTGTCCTCGACATGCTGGAGGTCGTAGTCGGCCTGCCACTCGTGCCAGCATCCCTGGCACGTGAAGGCGAACCGTTCGACGGAGACCTCTTTAAGAATCATGGCGCGCTCCCTCATTGGTCACTGCCATTAATGTCATGATCATGCGCGGTGTGTTACGGCGCCATATGGAGTTAACGGCGCGGCACTTGACCGTTGGCGCGCACTCCAGCACAGTTCAAGCAGCAGCCGTCGTACTTGTTGGAGGACCAATCGTGCAAGCAGATCTGTCAGGCGTCGACCCGCTTGATATCAACCTCGCCCAGCGCAACGTGCTGGGGGATTTGATCACCCGGGTGGCGCACACATTCCCCGACCGCAACGCGCTGAAAGGCGACGACGGCACTCGCACCTACCGCGAGCTCGACAACGTCAGCAACGCGGTCGCGCACGGAATCCTTGACCTCGGCGTACGGCATCAAGAACCGGTCGCGATGTTGATGGGCAACTCGTGCGGGTTTGTCGAGGCGTTCTTCGGTGTTGCCAAGTCCGGCGCCGTCGCATTGCCGATCAACTTGGCGCAGAGTCCCGCCGACATTACTTATGTGCTTACAGATGCGGCCGTCGAAACAATCATCGCCGACTCCGCTTTCGTGCCGCTGCTCGAACAGATCCTGCCGTCGCTGCCGCTCGTCGCCCGGGTCATCGTGGCCGGCATCGAGCAGCTGCCTGAGCTGCCAGTCGAGGTCGCGGACTTCGACGTACTCCGCGCGGGCGACACCACGCCGCCACGGGTAGCGATCGACGATTCCGACATCGTGCATTGCCTCTACAGCTCGGGTACGACGTCCGCACCTAAGGGCGTACTCACTCGCCACTCCTCCGTGGTGACGGCGATCCTGTCGACGGCGATCATCATCGGCCACAAATGGGGCGACGATCATTCGGTCTACCCGATCATCCTGCCGTTGTTCCACACCACAGCCCTGGACACCCTGCTCCTACCGATCCTGGCGACCGGCGGCACGGCCATCGTCTTCCCCGGATTCGAGCCGCTCTCCTACCTCAAGAGCCTGGAGGAGGACAAGGCCACACACATCATGCTGCTGCCGAACATGTACGCAATCCTGCTTGGCCACGAGGCGACCGAAGGCCTGAGCTTTCCCGACGTACGAGTCGCTATTTACGCGATGGCGCCGATGCCAGAAGCACGGTTGAAGTTGCTGGAACGACTCTTTCCCAACGCAGCTGCGATCCTTGGCTCCGGTATGACCGAGTGTGTCCCGCCGACCGTGATGCAGTGGCCATCGCACCAAGCAGAGAAGTCAGGATCGTGGGGCGCCCCCGTCCCGTCCTGTGAAGTGCAGATTGTCGATGCCGATGGCAGCCTGCTGGGCCGAAACGAGACCGGCGAGATTGTCTATCGCGGCCCACACGTCATGCGCGGCTACTGGAACAACGCCGACGCCAACACGGTCACATTCCGCGGGGGCTGGATGCGCACCGGCGACATCGGCCATATCGACGACGAGGGCGTTGTCTGGTTCACCGACCGCGCCAAAGACATCGTGAAGAGTGGCGGCGAAAACGTCTCATCCATCGAGGTCGAACGGGCTCTGCTCGGCAACCCCGCCGTACTTGAGGCCGCCGTGGTCGGTCGGGCCGATGACCGTTGGGGTGAGGCGGTGACGGCCGTTGTCGTCTCGAACGGCAATATAACCGAAAAGGAGCTCCTCGCCTACTGCAAGGAACAGCTCAGCGGCTTCAAGGTGCCGAAGAAGATCGAGTTCGTCGATGAACTGCCAAAAACCGCGACCGGCAAGATCCAAAAACACCGGTTACGCCTTCCGGCCTAGAGGCATACGATGGCCCCAAGCCGAGGGGGCGCCATGTTCACCACACCATTGAGTGACCAATTGGGTATCCGAGTGCCGATCTGGAATGCCGGCATGGGTGGAGGTCTCGCGGGCGTCGAACTCGCGTGCGCGGTATCCGGCGCCGGAGGTCTCGGCGTACTGGGGATGGGCGGGCTGCCCACCGCCGCGACGCGCGAGTT
The DNA here is from genome assembly GCF_003003235.1 of Antricoccus suffuscus. NCBI lineage: Bacteria > Bacillati > Actinomycetota > Actinomycetes > Geodermatophilales > Antricoccaceae > Antricoccus > Antricoccus suffuscus. Next base: position 456,779 of record NZ_PVUE01000001.1, on the reverse strand, counting down.
CATCCAGCAGCTCAAGGCCCGCACGGATGCGCCGTACGGCGTCAACCTCATCATGCCGTTGCTCGATGAGGGCCAGGTCGAATGCTGCATCGATGAGGAGGTGCCGGTCCTGATCCTTTTCTGGGGCGACGCCGGGCCGTACGTCGAAAAGGCGCACGCCGCCGGCACTAAGGTCGTCGTACAGGTCGGCTCGGTCGAGGCGGCAAAGGACGCCGCGGCGGCAGGTGTCGACGCCGTCATGGTCCAGGGCGTCGAAGCCGGCGGACACAATGGCAGCGAGACGGGACTGGCCGTCATCGTGCCGGCGACGGTCAGCGCCATCGCGCCGATTCCTGTGATCGCCGCGGGCGGGATCGCCGATGGGCGGGGCATTGCGGCCATGATTGACATGGGTGCGCAGGGTGTCTCTTTGGGCACTCGGTTCCTGTGCAGCGACGAGTCTCGCGCCGCGGCCGGTTACAAGGAACGCATCGTGAGCGCGATGCCCGACCAGACACTTCACACGAAACTGTTCGACGGCGGCTGGCCCAACGCCGCACATCGCGTCCTGCGCAACAACGTCGTACAAACCTGGGAAGACGCTGGTTCGCCAGCCTCCGGTCAACGGCCCGGCGAGGGAGACAACGTTGGCCGAATGCCGGTCGCCGGACAAGACGTCGAGCTGACCCGCTACGGGATCTTCATGCCGATGGATGGTTTCGAGGGCGACCTCGAAGACCAGGTGCTCTACTGCGGCCAATCATGCGGACTGATCGACGACATCAAACCGGCGGCGGAAATCATGCGATCGCTCAGCGAGGAAGCCGACGCGATCCTCAGCGGCAGATCGGCGTAATCGCCACCCGGTAACGTAGCGCGACGTGACAGAACGCCCCACGAAGAGACGCCACATCGCTCCGGCCGAGACGCGCCGCAAGCTGATCGACGCGACCGTCGCATGCCTCGTCGCCTTCGGCTACAGCGGTACGACGACCCAGCGTGTGCAGACCGCGGCCGGAGTCTCACGCGGCGCGCTGCTGCACCATTTCCCGACCAAGCCCGACCTCTTCGTCGGTGCGATCCATTACGTGGCGGAAGTCCAGGCTGCGCAGCTGCGCGAGCTCGCCGAACGACTACCGGGGGCCGTGCCCGATCCTGCCGGGACCGATCGCATCACCAAGGCCGTCGGAGCCGTACGGCAAGCAATGTCGGGAGCCACGTTTCTCGCCGGGGTCGAGCTCTGGCTCGCCGCGCGCACGGACGAGTCACTGCGTGCCACGCTCATGCCGGCCGAGCGCCAAGTGGGCAAAGAGCTCGGCGACATCGCGCGTCTGCTGTTCGGCGAGCCATACGCGAGTGGACCTGGCTTTGAGATCGCCTTCGACTCGCTGCTCCAGTTGCTACGCGGGCTGGCCCTCACCGGCGTACTGCGCACCAACCCCCACACCGAGGAACAGGTCATCGACGCGTGGATCACGGTCTTCCCCGCCCTCTGCGCCCGCACGCCGTAGAAATCCTGCGATCCGTGAGGTTTGTACCCCGCCGTCCGTGACTTCGTACCCCACCGTCCGTGAGTTTGTACCCCTCATTCACGTTCCTATCAACCGGATTTGGGGCGGAATCGGCCTTGGTCAGTTCCCGGCCAGGCCCGATGCAGTCGGTCCGGCGTGTGCGGTTGGACGCCGATCTGTGGGATCGCCGACTTCTGACAGATGGACCTATTGTTTCGCCAACTCTGGATAAAGCGCCTCGAGCGGCTGGCCTAGTGCGGCACGAACTTTTGCCGAGACCGCGTCGGCCAGAACCTCATATGCACCCTGTTCCAGGCCATCCAGGGTGACCGCGACGACTTCTTGTGCGCTAATTTTCGGCACATCGAGCGACGCGGTCATCGGTGTGTCGACATAGCCCATAAACAGACCGAGTACGTGCGTGCGCTGTTCTAGTAGCTCGATGCGCAGCGAGTTCGTCGCTGACCACATCGCCGCTTTGGCCGCACTGTAGCCAGCCGACTTCGCGAGCCAACTCAGCACTGAAAGTACGTCGATGACAGCGCCGCCACCGTTGACCTTCAACACCGGGGCCATGTGCCGGGCCAAGGCGACCGGACCGAAGAAGTTGACGTCAAAGGCACGGCGGAGCAGGTCCGGCTCGACGGTCGAGATCGGCTCCCACAGCGTGGCCCCCGCGTTGTTGACCAGGACAGTCGTGTCACCGGCGACTCGCATGGCGTCGACAATCGATTCCTCATCGGTGACGTCTAGGTGCACTGGCACGACCCGTTCATCGTTCCAGTCGCGCTGAGTCCGGCCGGCTGCGTAAATCTTGACCGCTCCCCGTTCGAGGAATTGGGTCACCCACTGCTGCCCGAGCCCGCCACTGGCGCCCGTGACGAAAACGACGGAGCCTTCAACCGATCTGATTTGCGTCACTTCGTCCCGCCACCTTCGAGTCTTATGGGAATTAAATGCATGCCATCAGGCGACACAAGCTAGCGGAACTTCTTGAAGTCTGCCGGGCGCCGTTCGCCGAAAGCCGCGAAAGCCTCCTGCGCCTCCGCCGTTTTGAGTCGCTCGTAGAACCGCGCGCTCTCCTCATCAATTCGTGTCTGTAGCGCCTCCGGCGATCGCATCAACCGCTTTGTAGCCGCAACCGCGCCGGCCGGCTGTGCGGCGAGTCGTGCCGCGATCGCGTACGCCGCAGAATCGAGTTCGGCGACGGGTACGACGCTGTTAGCCAAGCCCCACGCCAGCGCCGACTCCGCCGGGACGGGCTCGCCGAGCGCGAACATCGAAAACGCCCGCACGTGACCGATTCGAGCAGGCAGCAGCAGCGACGAGGCCGCTTCGGGGACCAGACCAAGGCCCACGAACGGCGTCACGAGAGCGGCGCCTTCAGCCAGTACGACGTGGTCGCAGTGCAGCAGCAGCGTGGCGCCCACTCCGACAGCTTTACCCTGCACCGCCGCCACTATTGGTTTGCTCGCGGTGGTCAGAGCGTGCAAAAACCGCCGTACATTCTTCTCGGGGGAATCGACGTTCTCCGTCTCGGACTGCCTGAAATCAGCGAGGTCATTGCCAGCCGTAAACGTGTCACCTTCCGCGCGCAGCAGAATCACCAGCGTGTCGGGATCGCCTTCTGCACCGGCGATCTCATCAGCGAGGGTCCCATACATCGTGTCGGTAATTGCATTCTTCTTATCGGCACGGTCGAATGTCAACGTCAAGATGTCATTCGACCTCGCTACCTGGATACCAGTCAACGTAGAGTCTCGATTCTGATCGGCTTAAGTAGCGACGCTTTCAGCGGCCCTTGAAGTTGGCCTCGCGGCGCTCGATGAATGACTGAATGCCTTCCTTGGAGTCCTCGGTGGCGAACACCGTCTCGCGGATCTCTGGGATGCAGTCGATGGCGGCCCGCTCCGCGGCATTGATGTACTTCTGCGCCGCTATCTTCGTTGCGCGGATACCAATCGGCGCGTTCTTGCAGATCTCGCGGGCAAGCTGCATCGCACGATCCATGTGCTGGCCATACGGAACAACCTCCTGCACGAAACCAAGGCGCAGCGCCTCAGCAGCGTCGAACTTGTCGCATAGGAACAGGTGATACATCGCATTACCCCAGCCGGTGCGGGTCAAATACCGGAAGTGCGCTCCACCGAATGGTGCGATCCCGCGTTTGGACTCCAACTGCTGGAACACCGCGGTGTCCGCAGCGACCGCAATATCGGCAGCCAGCATCATTTCGATCCCGACGGTGAACGTGATCCCTTGCACAACGGCGATCAGCGGCTTCGTCGTACGACGCCCCAAGCCGAAGGGATCGACCTTGTTCGGGTCTCGCGGCTCCGCAGTCGCGTTGGGGCCGAAGAATTTCGGCATGTCCAGTCCCGCAGTCGTGTGCTCTCCAGCGGAACAAAGCACCGCGGCCCAGAGGCTGTCATCATCCTCGTACCCGGTCAGATGATCGCTCAACTGGTCCATCATTTCTGGCGTGTAAGAGTTCTTCTTCGCCTCATTGCGGACGGTGATGACGGCAATGTGACCATCGGTCTCCATCGTGACTTCGCCTACCGGTGCGTCGGTGCTCATCTGTGCTCCTGTGTTGTTGGGGTTTGGCTGGTTGTGGCTTAATTTGTCAACTGCGCGGATGGCCCGGGACTAGACGAGGCTCCCCGCCGTCGAGGGCGAACCTCTGACCGCTGATGCGCTTGAGTGTTACTAGACTTCATTGTTACTTTGACTTCTTGCCTTTGATGGCCAGCACGGCCGACAGGATCAGGGCACTCGGGTTGCCGTAGTCGGGATAACGCTGCTGCATCCTGGCGACGAGTTCGCGTGAGTCGGTGCATTTCTCGACGCCGGCGATGAAGTCGGAGATGTAGGCGCGGGTAGCTCCGACACTCGCCTCGATGTCGTTATCGGGAAGATCCGCCCGCTTGTGACCGGCCACCACGATGCGGGGTTTGAGTGCGGCGACTTTGTCGACGCTTTCTATCCATAGCGGCCATTCGCTCGCACCGGACGCCGCGAGAAACGGATTAATGCCGTTATAGATGACATCCCCCGCGATAACCGCGTCAATGGCCGGCATGTGCAGGATCGTGTTGGGGTCGATGTCAGCCTGGCCGACGTCGATCGGAAGAAGTTCAGCGCCATCTACGGTAAGGGCCTCGCTGCCGAGCGGCTCGGGGAAGACGGTGGTTTGCATGGTGTCGTCACCGAAGTAGTCGTGCCACTGCTTGCTCGACGCCGCGTGTGTTTTCTCGATGTCCGCGACGACGGACGGGAGCGCGACGGCGCGAGCATCCGGGAATCGCTTCAGCAGCCACTCGATGCCGAAGTAGTGGTCGGCGTGCCCGTGGGTGATGTAGATGGTGGTCAGGTGCCGGCCGGAGCGTTCGATGCGTCGCGCGATCCGCGCGACGTCTTCCTTCATGTACGCCGTATCGACCAGCACCGCCTCGCGCGGGCCCATGACCAAGGTGGACGTAGTCGGGGAAAAGATCCCGCCGTTGGGCAAGTCCCTACCCTTGGCGGTGTATACGTCAAGCTCGATCATTGCTGTAGTCATTGCGTTCTCCGATGCACCTCGTGGGTATTACAGAAGTCGAGCGTCAGTGACGCGCCATCCACTGCGCCTCCTGGCCCGGCTCGGGCAGGACCTCGCCGCCCTCCATCGCGTTGCTTGCCGGGTTCTCTTGCACAGACACGAGAAGCTCGTGGTCGCCGAGCCCAGTGACGGTCTGCAACAGTTCCCACAGGTCGCGAAGCAAGGCCTCTTTCGTCTGTGCTGACCTGCCGGCGCGGATGACTCCTCGGATCATCCCGAAGTCAGCGACTTCGCCGGCGGTGTAGCAGTCGCCTTTGGCCGACTCTTGAAACAGCACGCGTACGAAGCCTCGCGGCGCACCGGTGTGCCCGACGTGGATCCGGGTGATGGCCTCCGCGATATGTGCTCTTTGGTCTGCCGAGAGAGCGTCTTCGGATGTATAGCAGGTATAGAAGGGCATGAACCGATCCAATCCGTAAGAGGGAAGTGACGGAGTAAGTCTTGTAGAACAACTCAGTGGAAGGTAGCAGAGTCAGTCTTGTAGAGCAACTCGCTATGATGGACAGCATGAAACGAACCTCATTGGCGAATTGGCCGTGCTCGATCGCGCGCACAATGGACCTCATCGGCGACTGGTGGACGCCGTTAGTGCTCCGCGAAGCGTTCGCCGGCGTGCAACGGTTCGACGATTTTCAGCAGTCTCTTGGCCTTGCACGCAACACCCTCGACACTCGTCTCAAGCGTCTCGTCGAGGCTGGCCTGTTCGACCGAGTGCCCTACCAGCAGAACCCGGCCCGCTACGACTACGTACTGACTGAGCAGGGCCGCGATTTCTACCCTGTCCTGTCCGCGATCATGGCGTGGGGCGACAAGTGGCTGGCCGAAGAGAGTGGCCCACCGGTGATCACGCGGCACGACACGTGCGGTCACCAGATCCAGGCCAGGGTGGTCTGCGACCACTGCGGAGAGCCGCTCACCTCGGAGAATGTGACCCGGGAGATCGGTCCCGGCTTCCCCGAGAAGCTACGTGGTCGTCCCGACGTGGAAGCACGTTTTCCAAGTTCCGTCGGCTGATCACGGTTAGTTGTGGGTATGAAGCTGCGCCAGGTCGAGTACTTCCTAGCGGTGCTCGACCACGACGGGATCCATCGTGCCGCTCTCGCGTTGCGGGTCGCTCAGCCGTCGCTTTCTCAGGGCCTGCAGGCGCTCGAACGTGACCTCGGCGCCGAGCTGTTCCACCGGGTCGGCCGGAGAATGATCCCGACGCCCGCCGGTAACGCGTTTATCACGCCCGCCCGCCGAATGATCCGGGACGCCATAACAACACGGTCGGTGGTGGCGAGCGCTCTGGGCTTGTCTGGCGGGAGGCTGGATCTGGTCGGTGAGGCTGCCCTCTTGTCTGATCCAGTCGCGCCACTCATCGGTCGATTTCGTCGTGAGAACCCCAATGTGCACGTCCGCCTGGCCGCCCCGCAAGCCGAGTCCTCGCTCATCCAGATGGTCCACGGCGGCTCGTCAGAACTGGGCTTCGGCTACCTTCCGCAACCGCTCGATGGTCTCCAGATGCAAGTCATCGCATCACACGAGTTCTTCTTCGTCCAGCCGCCCGGTACGCCGGAGAGCAGCGAGCCCATCACACTCGACGACCTGCGCGGAATCGGCATAATCGCCGTACCGCGCGGAACAGCACAGCGGGACTTCTTCGAACGCATGTTGCTGGAAGCGGACGTACGGACGGGCATCCCGGTTCAAGTCGCCCATCGGGAGGCTGTCGTCCCGATGATCCTGGCTGGTGCCGGGCCGTCGGTCCTGCCAAGGCCACGGGCCGACGAGGCGGTCCGGCGAGGAGCAATTAAACGTCGCTTCGAGCCTCAGATCTACCGCAAGGTCGGGCTTTTCCATCGCGCTGGCGACCTTTCGCCCGCAGCCCATGCGCTTTTGGCGATCGCTGGCAGCGACACCTGATCAGAGAGTGCGCACGATCTCAACGAACGCGGCCGCCGGCGGCGACAGGGCGCCCGGGCGGCAGACCACCGCGATGTCTCGCGACACCGGCGGCACGATCGCCCGCACACGCGCGCCTTGTTCGGCCGCGTGCAACGCCATTCGACGAGGCAACAGTGCCGCTCCGGCGCCGGCGAGGACCAGCGGTACGACGGCCTCGGCCGCATCGGTCTCGACCACGATATTCGGTATCCCGTCGACGCTCTCCAACGCTCGCTCCAGCAGCCGGCGGCTCGACCGACCGGTGGGCGTGGCGACCCAGTCGATGTCCACCAGATCAGCTCTCGCGACCGGTCGGTCACCGGGCCGGGGCGGCGCTTTGCCGTCGGGCGGCTCGACCAGATCGAACACCTGGCTCGGAAGATTGTGCTGCACCAAGCCACCGGCGCCGATAGGAAGCACCGTAAGGCCGACCTCGCACACCCCGGTGCGCACCATCTCGAGGAGGTCTGTCGAGTCCTTCGGCGCCAGGATCTGTACGCCGACTCGCGGGTAGCGACGGCGGAACTCGCCGGTGAGTTCGGCCAGCGGACCCATCGCCAGCGTGGGAAGCGCAACGATATCCAGCCGGCCGCCGCTAAGTCGCGAGACCTCGTCCACGGCCGCGCGCGCCGCGGCCGTGTCTGCAAGCATCTGTCGGGCGGGCGCAACGAGCGCACGACCGACGTCGGTTAGTTCTAGCCGTCGCCCGCTCCGGTCGAACAGGGCGACTCCGAGCTCGTGTTCGAGCGTCTTGATTGACCGCGACAGCGATGGCTGGGCGACGGGAATCGCGGCCGCCGCCTTCACCACGCCTCCGTAGTCGACGACGGCAAGGAAGTACTCGAGCCGACGTACGTCGACCGACCCCGTCATCCACGAATCGACCACGTCACGCCATCCCACGTCGTCTCGTCCTACACCCTGATTCATATAGCCAATGCCTATGCATTTATACCAACTCTGGTCTTTGACGTAATACTCGCGCGGTATTTAAATCAGCGGGTGCCATCAAGCTGGCGACCGAACTAGGGAGAACCGTGACCGCGACCCAAGCAAATGCGCAAGTGCAGGGCTCAACGCAGATCGCGTCCTCTCCGCGACGCCGTACGGGCCGGGCCTGGGTCATTACCGTGATGCTCCTGGTGTTCATGCTGATCAACTTCGCCGACAAGGCGGCGCTCGGACTCGCCGCCGTCGACATCACGAAGGACCTCGGCCTCACCAACAGCCAGTATGGCTTGCTGTCCAGCGGGTTCTTCTTCCTGTTCAGCGTTGCCGCGCTCGCCGTCGGCATCATCTCCGACCGGGTGCCGACAAAATGGATCATCCTCGTGATGGCGCTGATCTGGTCAGTCAGTCAGGTGCCACTCATCGGGACAGTCGGTTTCGGGACGCTCTTGGTCAGCCGGATCGTGCTCGGGGCGGCAGAAGGACCCGCTTTTCCGGTCGCCAACTACGCCGTGCACAAATGGTTCAACAATGCCGGCCGGAGTCTGCCGAGCGCCATCGTCACCATTGGCGCGCCGCTTGGCGTGATCGTCGGCGCGCCGGCGATCACATGGGTGATCGTGCACCACGGCTGGCACGCCGCATTCTTACTGCTCGCGGTGATCGGCCTAGTGTGGTCGGTCGTCTGGATCTTCGTGGGGCGAGACGGCAAGAATGACGACTCACTCGTGGTCTCGACCGCGGAGGTCGAGTCCACACGGATGCCTACCTGGCGGATTCTGACGAGCGGAACGTGGCTGTCGAGCGTGTTCGCCGGTTTTGCGGCGTACTGGGCATTGGCACTTCTGGTCGCCTGGCTGCCGAAGTATCTGGAGACTCAACTGGGTTACAGCACCACGGTGACCGGCACGCTGATCATCCTGCCGTGGGCAGCGGGCGCGCTCGGGCAACTGCTCCAAGGCGGGTTCACGGGGCGGATGATGCGACGTGGAATGTCCAGCCGGAAGGCGCGCGGGATTCTCGGTGGCGTCTGTGTGACGGTCTCGGGGTTGGCCATGCTCGGCTTCATCTTCGTCCCGACCGGCTGGGTGAAGATCGTCTTCATGACGATCGGGTTCAACCTCGCCGGCATCATCTTCGCGCTGTCGCTGACGGTCTGTTCTGAGATATCGCCGCCGAAGCAGCGCGGACGCGTGCTCGGCACGTACGCCGCGATCTACGCAACGTCCGGCATCATCGCGCCTTACCTGACTGGCAGGCTCATCGACGCAATCGGCGCACACAACGGCTACGAGATCAGCTTCCTGATCACTGCACTGTTACTGATTGTCGCTGGGGTCATCGCCACAGTCTTTATTCGGCCTGAGCGCGATGCCCTGCGACTGCGGCAGAACGCCGTAATTGAGCGCGACGATGTCTCTTCCGTGAGCGCCGCATGACACCATCTGAACGAACCGACGAAAGGCCCGACCCGATGACGACCGACAACAAGGTAAGCGCCAACTCGAGCCCGCGGCCGGCGAGTGACGCCACCCGCGCGGCGAACTCCCAGGCGGTTCAGTCTCTGCCATTCGGCGACCGGCAGGCGTTCGAGGACTCCCAGCGCGGCCGGATCGCGTCAATCGAGCCGCCGACGATTGCCGGTGCGAGTGGGCGTCCGGTCTGGGACCTGGAGCAGTACGCGTTTATCGGTGCGGAGGCTCCCGACAGCGTGCACCCCAGCCTGTGGCGGATGGCGCAGCTCAACCAGGCACACGGCCTATTCACCGTTGCCGACCGAATCCACCAGGTGCGCGGCTACGACATCTCCAACATGACGATCATCGAGGGCGCCACCGGCTACATCGTGATCGACCCGCTCACCACCGCCGAGACCGCGGCCGCGGGAATGCAGCTCGTCCACGAACATCTCGGCGAGCGGCCCATCACCGCGATCATCTACACCCATAGCCACGTAGACCACTTCGGTGGTGTCCGCGGGATCGTTGAGGAGTCCGACCTCGTGGCGCGCGGCGTACCAATCGTGGCACCGACCGGTTTCATGGACGAGGCCATCAGCGAAAACGTCTACGCCGGAAACGCGATGCTGCGCCGCGCCATGTATATGTTCGGCCCGCTGCTCCCCCGCGGCCCCCTCGGCCAAGTCACCACAGGCCTCGGCGTCACCACTCCCGGCGGCACCAACACGCTCATCGCCCCCACGCACTCGATCAACACGACCGGCTCGGAGCTCACCCTGGACGGGCTGCGGTTCGTCTTCCAATACACGCCGGACAGCGAAGCACCGGCCGAGATGACGTTCCACATCCCCGAACTGCGGGCTTTGTGCATGGCCGAGAACGTCTCGCACGTCATGCACAACCTCTACACGCTGCGGGGCGCACAGGTGCGCGACGCACGCTCCTGGAGCGGCTACCTCAACGAGGCCATCGAGCTGTTCATCGATGAGACGGACGTAATGTTCATCAGCCATCACTGGCCGGTATGGGGTCAGGACGCGGTGCGGGAGTTCATCGGCAAGCAGCGTGACCTGTACAAGTTCATGCACGACGAGACCCTGCGGCTGGCGAACCACGGCTACACCATGGTCGAGATCGCCGAAATGATCCAGATGCCGGCGCCATTGGCCAGCTTCTGGGCCAACCGCGGCCTCTATGGATCGCTCAACCACAACGTCAAAGCCGTCTATCAAAGGTATCTGGGCTTCTTTGACGCCAACCCCGCCAACCTCAATCCGCTACCGCCACGCGAGATGGGTGAGCGGTACGTCGCCGCGCTCGGTGGCGCGTCGGCCGTCATCGACAAAGCGACCGCGGCATTCGCGGAGGCCGACTATCGCTGGGGCGCTGAGCTTCTGAAGCACGTGTTGTCCGCCGAACCTGACAACGACGACGCCAAACGGCTGCAGGCCGAGACGTTCGAGCAACTCGGTTACCAGGCCGAAAGCGGTCCGTGGCGCAACTTCTATCTCACCGGCGCCCATGAGCTGCGCAACGGCGTACTCCAGGTCAGCGGCAAACGCCGAGCGGGCGGCACCGAGATCCCGCTGGCGATGACGACCGAGATGCTGCTCGATTTCATGGGCATCCGGCTCAACTCGCCCAAGGCCGGCGACACCGTGCTGCACCTCAACCTCGTCACTACGGAGCCGTCCGAGCGCTACCTGGTGACGGTGCAGAACGGCGTACTCTTCCACACCCGCGACAAGCAGTCGCCGGACGCCGACGCCACTATAACGACCACCCGTCAGGGATTCGGCGCCATCGTGCGCGGTGCCGCGACCCTCGACGATGCCGTTGCCGACGGCTCGATCGATATCGCCGGAGACCGCGGCGCGTTCGAAAAACTGCTGTCCCTGCTGGACAACTTCAGTCCGTCATTCAACATCGTGACCCCGAACTAACGCGGTCACCAGTTCGCGGGTGCGTAGTCCTTGAGGAAGCAGCCGTAGAGGTCGGTGCCGGCTTCGCCCTGCACTATCGGGTCGTAGACCCGCGCGGCGCCGTCGACGAGATCGAGTGGGGCGTGGAAACCCTCGTCGGCGAGCCGGATCTTTGTGTAGTGCGGGCGCTCGTCGGTGATCCAGCCGGTGTCAACAGCCGTCATCAGGATGCCGTCAGTGAGCATCTCCTTCGCGCTGGTCAGAGTCAGCATGTTGAGCGCCGCTTTGGCCATGTTGGTATGCGGATGCCCGGGACCCTTGAAACCGCGGTTGAAGACGCCCTCCATCGCCGAGACGTTGACGACGTACTTGCGTCGGGCCGTGCTCGCGGCCATCGCGGCACGCAGCCGGCTGATGAGGATGAACGGCGCCGTCATGTTGCATAGTTGGACCTCGAGTAGCTCCAGCGGGTCGACCTCGTTGACGCGTTGAGTCCAGCTGTTGATCGTGTTGAGATCGGGCACCAGGCCGCCGGCGTCGATGGCTGTGGATTCGGCGATCCGCTCCAGCGACGCCGACCCGGCGATCATCGCGAGCCTGGAGATTTCGTGCCCACTCGCGTTCTCGGGCAAGTGTGGCGCAGGATGTGACGACAGCGAACCGGTCAATCCGGCCGGGTGCGCATCCGAGATCCGGTCAAACGTCAGGATCTCCGGCAGGGGCCCGTCCGGCAGTACGTCGGACTCGGCAGCGGCTAACGGCGCATATGCACCTGGCGAGCGTCGTACGGTCTGAGCGGCGTTATTAATCAGTACGTCGAGCGGCCCCGCTTGTGCAACCGAGTCGGCCAGCGCGACGACCTGCGCAGGATCGCGCAGGTCGATGCCGACGATCCGCAGCCGGTGCAGCCACTCGGCGCTGTCCGGCATCGCGGTGAAACGGCGTACCGCATCGTTGGGAAACCGCGTCGTGATCGTGGTGTGCGCCCCGTCACGCAGCAGCCTCAGCGCGATATGCATGCCGATCTTGGCGCGGCCACCAGTGAGCAGCGCGCGACGCCCGGTGAGATCGGTCCGTGCGGCGCGGCGACCGTGGTTGAGTGCCGCACACCTCGGGCAGAGTTGGTGATAGAACGCATCTACCTCGACGTACTCCTGCTTGCAGATGTAGCACGGGCGCGGCTTAATCAGCTTGCCGGCGAGCGCACCAGCAGCGTTGGAGACGAGCGGGATGCCCTCAGTCTCATCGTCGATCCGGTTGGGTGATCCGGTCGCGGTCGCCGCCACAACTGCCCGGTCGGCGGCCAGGATCGCGTCACGTCGCTCATAGCGCCTGGCCAACTTGACTTGCTTGTAGAGGCGTCCGGTCGCTCGTCGTACGGCGATTGCGTCCGGATGCTCAGGGTGCAGCGCTTCGACTCGCGATAGGACGTCGAGGCACAGCGCGAGGTGTTGCGGGTCAATGCCACCGCTGTCGTCGGCAGTAAGGGGATCTGGCTCAGTCACCACGCCACGATAGTCGGCGGCCGCGGTCACCCGGCATCGTGACTCGCGATTAGCCGAGTGAGCGGGTGCGGCTCGACCCATTCCGCCCCGCTGGTGCGGCGTACCCACTGCACCCCGCGGATTGAGTTGGTCAGAAACGCACCCTCCGAGGCGGCTAGTTCGTCAAGGGAGATGGGCGCGATCGCCACCGGTACGCCGATATCGTCGGCATAGTTGAGGATCAGCTGCCTGCTGACGCCAGGCAGGATCCGCCCGTCGAGCGGTGGCGTGCAGATCTGGCCATCGCGTACGACGAAGATGTTGCTGCGGCTGCCCTCGAGCACGAGCCCGTCGTAGTCGGCGAACACGACCGCCTCGTCTGAGCCGAGTCCGATTTCGGCGTGGTTGAGCGCATCGCGATCGACGAATTTATGCGGCGCGAGCGCGTGCGCGCGGCGTACCTGGAGCATCAGACCGGGCTGCTGCTCAAGCGGCACGGGCGGATCGCACGGCTGCACCTCGACGCGCAGCCGGGTCGGGTCCTCGGGCGTGGCCACGATGCGGGCGCGGTGGTATCCGGCGTACGGCGCGGCGGTCCGGCGTACCTCGGCATCCGCGTCGAGGTCGAGCGGGACTCGATAGCATTCCCAGAACGAACGCCGGAGTCTTGCCATGTGCGGCGGCAACTCGCGTACGACGCCGTCCACGATGAGCACGGTCTCGAAAATCCCCTCGTGCACGCGAATCTCGAGTGGGACGGATGGGCGGGGACTCGGTGGCGGATGCACGGAGACATTGTGACGGATCGCGGGGTATTTTGTGACGGATCGTCGGGTATTTTGTGACGGATCGCGGGTTAGGCGAAGGTGCCGTGTCGCCCCTCGCCGTCGGCGAAGCGCTTGGCGCCGTCCTGAGAGCCGGCGTTGCGCGAGCCCACGCCGTACCCGTACTCGACGGAGATCGCGTCCTCCTCGCTCATCCCCCACTGCTCCAGCGACGAGAGCCGGTCGTTGCGCATGCATACCTGAGGAAAGGCAGCCAACTGCTTTGCCAACGTCACCGCCGCGGTGAGCGCCTCGCCGCCCGGCACCTTGCGGTTGGCCAGGCCGATCGCGAGCGCCTCGTCCGCGTCGACCGGGCGGCCAGTCAGGATCAAATCCATCGCGCGGCTCTGACCTATCAACCGCGGTAGCCGAATAGTGCCACCGTCGATCAGGGGGACCCCCCAGCGCCGGCAGAAAACGCCGAACACGGCCGTTTCGTCGACCACGCGCAGATCTGCCCAGACCGCGAGCTCCAGTCCGCCGGCGACCGCATGACCGCGGATCGCCGCTATTACTGGCTTCGAGAGCCGAAGGCGGGAAATTCCCATCGGGCCGTCGCCGTCTGGTTCGACACGGTTGGGATTGCCTTCGCTGAAGGCCTTAAGGTCGGCTCCGGCGCAAAACGTGTCGCCAACGCCGGTCAGGATCGCGACGGCGGCGTCCTCATCGGCATCGAACGCGCGGAACGCGTCGGCAAGAGCCTCGGCGGTCGGCCGGCTGACCGCGTTACGTACCTCCGGCCTATTGATGCTGATGATCGTCACGGGCCCGTCGTACGAGACGGTAACCAGGTCACTCATTACTTCTGCCCTTCTTCGTTGGCCCACAGCGGATCGCGTAACGCACGGCGCAAGATCTTGCCGACCGCAGACTTCGGGATGTCATCGACGAATGTCACCGACTTCGGGATCTTGTAGCGAGCGAGCTCGCCGGCCACGAGCTGCTGAAGCTCCGCCTCGGTCGCCTCGGAGCCTGGCTTGAGGGTGACGAATGCAGTCACCGCCTCGACCCACTTTTCATCCGGCGCGCCGACGACGGCGGCCTCGGCGACGGCGGGGTGCGTCAACAGCACGTCCTCGACCTCACGCGGATACACGTTGTAACCGCCGGTGACGATCATGTCGCTACGTCGGTCAACCAGGTAAAGATAGCCACGGCCGTCGCGGCGAGCCATGTCGCGGGTGCGGATCCAGCCACCCGGCGCCAGCATCTCGGCGTTGAGCTCCGGGGCGTTCGTATAGCCAGACATGCCAAACGGCGCGCGGACCCGGATCTCGCCTATCTCACCATCCGGTACGACGTTGCCGTCATCGTCGGTCAGCTCGATCTCGGCATCGACTGTCGGATGACCGCACGATGCCCACAACGCCGGATCGGCGTGATCGTCCTTGTCGAGCACGGTCATGCATAGCGGCGCCTCGGTCTGCCCGTAGTACTGCACGAGCTTCGGGCCCCAGTGATCAATAGCGTTCTGCAGGACCGGCCGCGGCATCGGGCTCGCGCCGTAGACGATCGTGTCCAGTGAGGTCGTGTCCGCGCCATCCAGTACGCCGGTGGTAAACAGCATCCCGATCATGGTGGGGACGAGGTTGACCTCGGTGATCTTGTACTTCTCGATCGTTGCGACGTACAGCTTGGGATCGAACCCGGGAAGTACGACGGACAGCCCGCCGCGGAGCCAGTACGGCACCACGAAGGTGCCGCTGGCGTGCACGAGGGACGCGGCATGCAGCATGCTCGAGCTCAGCCCAGGTGAGACGAGGTTGGCGAGAATGTTGGCGACGATCCCCGCGTAGCTGCCCTGCGTGTGCTCGACGGCCTTGAGCTTGCCCGTCGTACCGGACGTGTAGAGCCACATCAGCGGGTCGCTCGGGTCCAGCGGGACGCGCGGGTCGTCGGCCGGTACGTCGGCGATCACCTCAAGCAGGTCGTCACCGCCGCCCGCCGCCGGCGCGCCAAGCCCAAGAGCAGTGATTTGCGGCAGGTGCGAAAGAAGCTCCTCCGCGCGGCCGGTCAACGCCTCGTCGTGGATCAACACGGTCGACTCGGTCTCCTCGAGCATGTGCTGATGCTCGGCCAGCGACAGCCGCCCGTTGAGCGGCACTCGGGTCACTCCCGCTTTGACGCAGGCGAAGTCGACTGACACCGACCACGGCCCGTTGCCGATTAGCAGAGCGACACGCTGTCCCTTGGCGATGCCGCGCGCGATCAGCACGTTTGCGATCTGGTTGGACGCGTCATTGACCTCGCGGTAGGTCAGAGCACGGTCGGCGTTGACGCCATCGACGTACACAAGGGCGGTGCGGTCGGCGTACCGTTCGGCGCCGCGCCGGATTAGTTCGGCGGTGATCATGAGGTCCCCAATTCATGGTCTGACAGGTTCACGCCAATCTACAGTCCAATTGGACTGTCGGCTATGGCCCCCGAAAATCGGCTTGGCACACAAATGACCTGCATGACATGCTGATTCTCGTGCCCACTTCTCTTGAGCTCGCCGCGCATCTGGATGTGATTCGATCTGCTGGCGCGTTGCTCGCCGACCATGCGGCGACCGCCGGACTCGATGCATCCGTGCCCACCTGCCCCGACTGGACGGTGGCGGATCTGGTGGCGCATCAAGGCATGGTCCATCGATGGGCTGCGTGGCAGTTTCACCAACAGGGCGCCGAACCAGACGATCACACGGACTATCTCCGGGAGATTCCGCGCCCCCGCCTCCTCGAGTGGTACGCCGAGGGGGTCCGCGATCTGCTAACCACGCTGGAGTCGGCGCCGGACGATGCCGAGGCGATGGTGTTCCTCAACGACGCCCCTCCCCCACGACGGTTCTGGGCGCGCCGGCAGGCCTTCGAGACAACCATCCACAGCGTCGATGCCCTATCCGCGCGGCTGGGTAGGGTCCCTGTGGCGGCTGAAGTAGCGCTCGACTCGGCAGTCGCGCTCGACGGGATCGACGAGATTGTCTCCGGATTTGTCACACGGCATGACGCGCAATGGGACCGGGCGAATCCCGTGACGCTCTCCATCGCTCCAGACGACGCCGCTCGAGCGTGGACACTTACGATCGCCGAGCGGATCGTCACTGAGCCGATGCGGGCCAATTACCCAGACGCTACTTTTGCCGGTACGGCGGCACAACTGCTGCTCGGCCTGTGGAATCGGGGCGCCGAGATCACAGTCCGCGGGCAAGCCGACGTACTCGACCTGTGGCGGGAGCGGTCACGCATCAGCTGGTCCTAACGGCACCACCGAGCACTAGTGAAGGAGACTCCATGAGCGACATCCGGGAAGTCCACGAACGCGTCATCCAACTGAGCACCAACACGGTCTCCAACGTCAGCGCCAGCGATCTCGACCGGCCAACACCGTGCGCGGGCTGGACGCTGCGTGACCTGCTCGAGCACATGATCACGCAGCACTACGGCTTTGCGGCGGCGGCCGCGGGCAACGGCGCGGAACGGGGCGTCTGGGAACTGCGTTCGGTGGGCACCCATCCGGTAGCGGAGTACGCCGCCGCGGCCGAGCACGTCGTCACCGCGTTTTCCCTCGAGGACGTTCTTGAGCGTCAGTTCGCGCTGCCCGAGATCAGCGAGGACATCACGTTTCCAGGTAAGCAGGCGATCGGCTTCCACCTCATCGACTACGTCGTACACAGCTGGGATGTCGCCCAGTCGATCGGCGAGAGTGTCGAGCTCGATCCCGACATCGCAGATATAGCGCTGAAAATCGCCGCCGCCGTACCCAACGGCGACGAACGCAAGTCTGACGGTGCCGCGTTCGCCCCGGCCCAATCGGTGCCCTCGCACGCCGCGCCACTTGACCAGATCCTCGCCTTGCTGGGCCGCTCGCCGGACTGGACGGCCTAGCAGCAGACGGTCGCTAGGCCGTCGGCGGAAGCACCAGCTTGCGGCGTTCCGCTGAACCCACCAGGTGGTTCCACACCTTGTCCTCGAGTTGCGCCGCGGAAGTCGTGGTCGATGCTTCGAGCGCGACCTGCATATCGATCAGTAGCGTCTTGAGCTCCGCGTTCGATTGGTCCAAGGCGCTGATCGCCAGCGACTCGTCCGTACCCTTCGACGCTTCGCGCAGTCGGGCGCGCAGTGCCTCATCAGCAACGACGTCGCTGGCCTGGGCATCCGCAAACAACTCTCGCATCTCGGTATTCTCACGCACCCGGATTTCCGCCGCACGCTCGAATTCCTGCCCCGCGAAGAACAGCGCTAGTCCCATAGTCGAAGCGTTTCCAGCCGAGTACTCGCCGCCGAGGTTCGGCGCGATCTCCGTGGCCAAGGCGGCGAGGAAGCCGCCCATCACAACAGGTACGTCGGGTTTCATGCGCGTGCCTCCTTACGTAACGTCGCAATCCGCTTCGCGAGGTGCCGGTTGTGCACGCTCATCGGGTACCAGCTCGAGAACACCAGCAGCGGGTCACCGCTCGCGCCGATCTGGTACTCCTTGCCGGCCGAGATCCAGATGGCGAGCGCCTTGAGCGAGTTGAAGATCTCCCACCACCGCAGCCGCGACGGGTCAGCGGTAAGCCCGCTTGCCTTCTCCCACAGGCGAACCCCCTCATCACGAGCGATCATGCCGCCGGGCCGCTCTGGATTCTCGTTGGCCCATAAAGGATCGGACGCCCACGCGACATCCTCCAACGGGTCACCGAGATGGCACATCTCCCAGTCGAGAATCGCCTTGATCTCACCGTCGTCGTTGCACAGGAAGTTGCCGGTGCGGTAGTCCCCATGCACGACGGAGATCTTCTCCGCCGGCGATGGAGGATAACTCCTTAGCCACCGGATGGCGGCCCGCGCGATTGGTTGCGGCGCAAGCTCATCTTCGTCGATGACCTTCTCCCACTTCGCCAGCTCACGCTTCCAGCACTCACTCGGCTCCAGCCGAGCCATCGCGAAGCCGATCTCGTCGGGATCGGCCTTGGCGATATGGCCAAGGTGGGTCCAGAACTGCTCTCCGACGACGGCGGCCTTCTCGCCGTACGGCTCAGGTGCGAGGAAGGACCCGGGCAGGCAGCCCTCGATCTGTTCCATCACGAAAAACGGCCGGTCGAGCCACTTCGAGTCCGTCTCGAGGAAGACCGGCTCGGGCACCGGCAGCCCAGTGGGATGAAACGCGCGGTAGGCGCTGTATTCGAGATCGCGCTCGGTCTCGATGAGACTCGCCACTGGATCGCGGCGCAACACCAGCGGCCGCGACACCGTGCTTCCGCCGTCGTCCCACGTCGCCGTCAGGCAGTACGTCTCGCGACTCGCGCCACCGTGCATGCGGCGTAGGTCGCGGATATCGACGTTCGAGACCGCAGGCATCCGATGTTGCAGGTAGGCGGCGAGCCGCCCAGCGAGATCTTCCACGGCCAGCCCCTCAGCCTTCGTACGGATCGAGGACGTCTTTGAAGCCAGACGGCGCGTGCGGCCCGATGATGAGCTGCTCGAGTACGCCGCAGCCGTCGCGCGTCGTACCGTCCGGCGAGGTCAGCGTCGCGGTCACGAACGCCTGAATATGCAGATGCGGTGGGTGGTAGCTGGTGATGTCGGACAGCTTGAAGCTTTCACCGCCGACAACGAGCGGCCCTTTATGCCCACCGTGCGTCCAATCCGGATGGCCATAACCCAGGCCGAGCATGTAGAAATTCCACTTCGGCGTCAGGTCGATCCGCGTCTGACCGCCGCTCTTGTGGTCGAAGAAGATCGTCGCGGACTTCGCATACCGCGAGCCGGGCAGGTAGGTGATCTCTGCGCGGCTCTTCTCCATCTTCTCCGGCTCGGCACCGTCCAGGCCACACATGACCCCACTGATATTCCACGAATCGCCCGCCGCGTCGTCGTTCTGATGAAAGAGCGTGATCCGGTCGTCGAAGTTCAGCGGTGCCCAGAGCCAGTAGAACTGGGGCGGCATCGCGGGCGCGAGAGGTTGCGCGTCGGGTGCGCCGACTGGGCGCACACCCCATGATCGGTCGCGGGTGCCGACGTACTGGTCGCGGGATACGTCGATCCGCTCGCCGGCGATCTCGATCCAGCCTTCCCACGTGCCGTTCTGCGTCATGCGCGTGACGTCCATGAATACGCGGGGTCCGTTGCGGCGAGTGAACCGTGGTTCCTGCACCGGTACGGCGCGCGCGTGGAAGGTCAGGTCGGCGGTGATGCCCTGATCGTTGCTGTCGACCGTAACCCGCAGTGACCGCAGCGGTTCCAGGACCGTGACCTTGATCGGCCCGACCTCGGTGTCCAGCCGCTCCATACCCAGATGCCGCGAGGCGTGCACGTTGTGCTGCACACCCTTGTGCACCAGGCAGAACGACGCGTCCGTGATGTTCAACTGCGGGTACACCCCAAGTGCGGCGCTGAAGAAGACATCACCAGTGCGCGTATATCCGTTGAAGAAGTAGCGATCGTAGAAGTTGCGATCCGTGCCCGCGAAAGCGACGGGATCCGGGGTCTGGTGGATCGGGTAGTCGTCGGCCTTGGTCAGCATGAAATGTCGGCTCCCTAGTTGCTCGCGGCTTCTCGTTGAACTCTGGCTTCTGATTGAACGTAGGGTGAACGCCCAGTTCCCGCAAGAATCTGGCCGATTCGATCAATTCCGCTACGCCGGTAGTTGAACGTTCTCGGTCCGGGTCGGTGTAGAGATCTGACCGACGTCTATGACGGAAGGACTACCGCCATGACCGAAGCAGCACCTCTCACCCGCCGTGCCGTGGTCGGCACTGGCTTGACGTTTATTGGACTGTCCGCCGTGGCGGCCTGTTCGAGTAGTACGCCGGGCTGACCCGGACGGGACCGCGAGCAACCCACACCGCGATCCGCTTGCGGCGACGAGCCAGACCGGTGGCGGGATCAGGGCGACTTCCGATGGTGATCGCGCAAACGTCGGACGATACTGAGGGGCGTGAGTGCAAGACAGGCAACCTCCGGCCGACGCGCTATCGGCGACGCGCACGTCGTGCTGCGGCGCCTGGACCTGACGCTGTGTTTGCTTTTGCTGATCCAATTCGTGCTGGGCATGATAGTGAACTTGTTCGTCCCTATCCCTTCCAAGCATCCCGGAGCGCACCCTGCCGGCTACCTGTCGGGGATCGCCGACAGCATCGGCTGGGCAGTGCCGGACGGTGGAGTGTGGCTGGCCGCGCACGTCGCTCTCGGCCTGGCGATGGTGCTCGCCAGCATCGCCGGGCTCATTGCGGCGGTGCGCTACGGCCAGCGTGGCCCTATCGCTGCCGCGCTCGTCGGACTGCTCGCTATCATCGGCGCGGCATTCAACGGGGCGAGCTTCCTCAGCTTCAACAAGGACTACTCGTCGATGATCATGGCGGGATGCTTCGCGCTCGCGCTGGCTTGCTACATCGTCGGCCTCGACCAGATCAACACACAGCGGCATCCGCGGCATCCGGCTTGAGCGCCATATCGGGAACCTATCGGATGCTGCAGCGATCCGAGGCTTCCGTGGCTGGACAATCGGTACGCGGGTACGAGTGCCAGGCTCCTCACAACTCGCAGCGCCATACGAACACGTTCTTTAGTCGTTCGCTTGAGCTCGTAGTGCACTGGCCTGCTCGAGTAGGGCGTTGACGGCCAAGTCCGTCGCGCGTCCCGGGTCGCTGCGGGTCAATATTGTGCTGTTGCCCCCGGCGTAGGAACGATCGTGCACCGTCAACACGCGGACATCGGCGGGAACCGTGCTGGCCATCGTCCCGGGCAGCACGGTGATACCGAGGCCCGCGGCCACGAGGCCGAGCCGGGTGGTCCAATGTCGCACGGTGTAAGCAATGCGGGGTTCACCAACGGTGGGCCAGGCGCCGAATTGCGGTTCGCCAGGGCTTCCCACGCCTGCGATCCAGGCTTCGTCGGCGAGTTCGCGCGGCTGGACGGTGCGGCGGCGCGCCAAGCGGTGATCAGCAGGGACTGCGATCCGCAGTCCCACGACGGGTAGGGCGTGCGCACGAAAGCTGGTGACATCGCTTTCGGCCGGCGCGGTCCCCAACGCTACGAGCGCTACGTCGAGACGCCGGGCTCGTAGTCGGCGCAGCAAGACAGGGGTGGCCGCCTCGTCGATGACGACCTGCAGGGCCGGATGGGCGTTGAGCAGCGCAGCCACCGTACGCGGAACGAGCACGGCACAGGCCGTCGGGAAGGCCCCGATCACCAACGGCCGGCTGCGCGGTCGCGAAGGCCAGCGAGTTGCTGGCCTGTCGTCTCCAGCTCGGCGAGGGCGCGCGTCGCGCCGGAAAGGACGATCTCGGCGGCCGGCGTTAGTCTTACGCCACGCCGCTCGCGTTCGAACAACTGCTCCCCGACGGCCGCTTCAAGAGCGGCCATCTGCCGAGACACTGCGGACTGCGTATAACCCAACTCGCTCGCGGCGGCGGCGAACGACCCGGTGGCTGCCACCTGCCGCAGCACCTTCAGGCCGAACAGTGTCACATCGTCGATCATTAGCCAATTGTGCCATGCGTTTTGCGCAGGGCATGAGTGCCAAATCGTCGCTACAGAACAGAGCAGAAGTGGCGCATGGTTGAGGAAACCCTCAACCGATTGGGAGACAGATGACCGAGACAAATCACAAGACGTGGTTCATCACCGGCGCCTCGAACGGGTTCGGACGCGAATGGACGGAGGCTGCACTCGAGCGCGGCGACCAGGTGGCCGCCACCGCGCGTTCAGTCGACCGGCTCGACGACCTGGTCGTCCGCTACGGCGACGCAGTCCTGCCTCTACAGCTCGACGTCACCAACCGAACACAGGTAACCCACGCCGTGGGTGAGGCTCATCAGCACTTCGGTCGTCTCGACGTGGTGATCAACAATGCCGGGTTCGGTCAGGTCGGGATGGTCGAGGAGCTTCGCGAGCATGAGATACGCACATCGCTCGAGACGAACTTCCTAGGCATGCTCTGGGTCACCCAAGCCGTCCTGCCGATTCTGCGGGCGCAAGGCAGTGGACACATCGTCCAGGTGACCAGCGAAGGCGGGATCGTCGCGTTCCCACAGTTCGGCGCCTATCACGCAAGCAAATGGGCGGTGGAAGGCCTGTCCCAATCGCTTCGACTAGAAGTCGCCGACTTCGGCATCCATGTGACCTGCGTCGAGCCCGGCCCCTATGCAACAGGATTCGGAAGCACCGGCCTACGTCGCAGCGCGGCACTTCCCGCGTACAACCGGGTGCGTGACGGCATCGACCGGAGTAGCTGGCTGCGAGGCGACCCAGCTGCGACCCGGCAAGCAATTCTCGCGGTAGTCGATGCCCCGAACCCGCCGCCACGCGTCGTCTTCGGTCGTGCCTTGGCAGGTATCGAGGCCGAGTACGCCGAGCGCCTATACACCTGGCGCGAATGGCAGCCCACATCTTTGGCAGCGTTCGGCGACCCGCCGGCAACCACTTCATCCCTTGGCTGATTCTCCCGCGTCACGAGGCTTCGGACCTGCCCGCAACCCAACTACAACGGAACGAGCATTGAGTGTCCCGGCCAACGAACTCGTACTCCGAGACCACAGCCTGCTGCGCAGTCTCCATGTCGGCGAGTGCGCGAGGGTCCGACGAACCGGCGGCCACGAGCACGACCGCGTCGCCTGGCCGTACGCCGACCGCGTTGAGGCGATCGACAAGGCCACCGTTAGCCGCGGGTCCGGCCCGAGAGCTCCTGCGGCTACGGCATTGTCCGGGACCGCGCGCGCACGGTAGCGCGCCCGTCGAGGTTGTCGGTGCCGTGTGAACATCCAATGAGGCTAGGCATTCTCGCGCGCTCCTAATTCCAGACGGTAGTCCCGCTTGACAACGGTCTCAGCTAGCCACCGCAAGTCAGTGACGAATGCGCGGACGTTCATTGCGATATAGTGCGGGCTGGCGTCTCTGACACCTTGTTTTTTGGACAGGGCAAAACCGCCATCGTTGCTCCTGCGTCGCCGCCATCGATCATTTCTTGCGGCACAGCATGTTCGGACAACTTGCACACTCCGACTCTTGGCTACATCTTCGGCCACTGGATGTGCCCTCGCTTAAACCCCACCACGCACCCAAGTCATCCGCCAACCGGCGGACGACTCAAGTTTGACCCGCAAAAGAATGGAACGAATGCCCATGAATACCAAAGCGATCGCTACCGGCAATGAGCGAGCGATACTTGACGACATGCTCGATCGTAACCGTGCAGCGCTCATCAATACCGTGCGCGGCCTGTCCGAAATCGACGCCCGCAGACGACTAGTGACATCACTGACGACTCCAATATCCTTGGTCAAACACGCTGCAGCAGCGGAAAGGATCTGGTTCCAACGATTCTGGGCGGGACTCGACGAGTCCGAATGCGACGGCTACTCAAAGCGAGACGAAGGCACCTTCAGCGTCGCAGACGACGAGACGCTGGCCGACGTGATCGCCGAGTATGAGCGCGCAAGCCAGCGCTCGCGGGAGATCGCCTCCGGCTTCGCCCTCGACGACATCAAGGACAATCCCCGAGAAGGAACAGTCAGCATGCGCTGGACTTTGGTCGCCATGATTCAAGAGTTCGCCCGGCACGCGGGCCATGGTGACATCCTGCGCGAGCAGATCGATCAGTGTCCAACTCAGGCTCCGACACCCTAAAGCATCGCGGCCGTCTAGGTCGGCCAACGGTGTCGACTCTTTGAGCGGCGACGTACCCTAAATCGTCGCCAGACGTCTGAACGACACCGAACACCCACCTGTCCGGGAACGGCCGCACGGCCGACGTC
This sequence comes from Antricoccus suffuscus, assembly GCF_003003235.1. Lineage (NCBI taxonomy): Bacteria > Bacillati > Actinomycetota > Actinomycetes > Geodermatophilales > Antricoccaceae > Antricoccus > Antricoccus suffuscus. The sequence goes on along the minus strand of NZ_PVUE01000001.1, from coordinate 432,407 downwards.
ATCGACCTTCATCGGGAGAGCAGAGGAGCGATATGGATTACACGCAGCGAACCGTGGACATCCCACGCAAGAACGTGGACGAAGGCGCGGCCTAATGCCCGACAGTGCGGCCAGGTCCGCGGCGACGAGGGTCCTAAGCAATGTCCGTCCCTGGGGCGGCGCACCGGCCGACATACTCATCCGCGACGGGCACATAATCGGAATCCGCCCGTATGACGGATTGTCCGCGATCGACATCGACGGGGCGGGCTTGCTGGCTTTGCCCGGGTTCATCAACGCCCACGCCCATGTGGACAAGAGTTGGTGGGGACAGCCGTGGGTCAGTTACGGAGGTCAAGCCACCACCGAGGGACGTATCGCCCACGAGCGTGAGCACCGCGAACGCCTCGGCATCCCCGGCGTCGAAGTGACGCTCGCTGTGCTGCGCGAATCGCTCCGAACAGGCACAACGGCTATCCGCACTCACGTCGACGTCGACCTCGGTATCGGCGTCCGCGGCATCGAGGTGGTCCGCGAGGGGCTCGCCCAGCTCGGCGGCGCCATTGACGCTCAGATTGTCGCGTTCCCGCAGGATGGCGTGCTACGCCGTCCAGGCGTGGTCGAGTTGCTGGACCTGGCCGCACGCGAGGGCGCGGACTACATCGGCGGCCTTGACCCGGCCGGGATTGACCGCGACCCGGTCGGTCAGCTCGATGCGCTGTTCGGCATCGCCGAAAATCGCGGAGTCGGTATCGACATTCACCTGCACGACGCGGGCGAGCTCGGCGCGTTTCAAATGGAGCTCATCGCCGACCGGGCACGCCGCACAGGGCTCGCCGGCCGGGTTAACGTCGCGCACGGGTTCGCGATTGGAGAGGTCGCTGCCTCAAGACGCGCGGAGATCATCGCGCAGTTCGCCGAGGCTGGGGTCTCGATGACGACGGTGGCCCCGGTCCGTCCCGCCCCGCTCCCCCTCCGAGCCCTGCGAGATGCCGGTGTCCCCGTGGGACTGGGAACAGATGGAATTCGCGATCTCTGGACGCCGTACGGCACGGGCGACATGCTCGATCTCGCGCGGCTGCTGGCCCAGGTATCGGGGTTCCGCTACGACGAGGAGCTGCGGGAGGCGATCGAGATCGGGACGTCCGAGGGCCGTAGTTTCGTTGGCCGCACGCAACATGGTTTGGCCGAAGGGGCCAGAGCCGACATCGTTCTGGTCGACGCCGAGAATCCACAGGACGCGCTCATGCGGGCTCCCGAACGGTCGCTGGTGATGGCCGCCGGTCGCGTCGTCGTTCGCGATGGGCAGATACTTATCTAATCGGGAAACGAATTTATCCCACGATGACTGGATTAGAAGGGTGCCGGTGACCACGCGCCCGAACGGCAGCTGAAAAGCGATCCAGGACGATCGCCGTCAACCGGGCGTCTGGAGCGAGCGGGGCGGTTACCAGGTCTGCGCCCGCGGCGCGGATCTTGTCGTAGAAGAAGCCGGGCGCCAGCAGGTACGCCGCAACCACGACCCGGGCATTTCCTGACAACGCCTGGCGCGCAGCAGATACCGCGTCAGGAAGCGCGGGCTTAGCGATAGACCCAAAGCCGATTGTCACCGGTCCCTGGTGATGCGCGCGCAGGTCCTGAGCGACGAGCTCAATGTCGGCTTGTGCGCGAGGGTCCGACGAACCGGCGGCCGCGAGCACGACCGCATCTCCTGGCCGTACGCCGACCGCGTTGAGGCGATCGACAAGGACCGCCGTTAGACGAGGGTCCGGCCCCAGAGCGCCTGCGGCCACGGCATTGCCTCCCACCGCGGCGACGGCTTCCATCACGTCAACATTGACGTGATACCCGCCCGACAGGAGCAGCGGTACGACGACAACCTCGTGCGGTTTGCGCGCGTGTGGACCGGCGAGGCCATCGACCACCGCATCGAGACGCGGCTCCTGTACGTCGACAAACGCCTCGTGCACATCGAGATCTGGGCGAAGGGTCGCGACGTCGTTAAGTAGCGCGCGCACGGTAGCGCGCCCGTCGACGCTGTCGGTGCCGTGTGAACATCCAATGAGGCTAGGCATTCTCACGCGCTCCTAATTCCAAACGGTAGCCGCGCTTGACGACGGTTTTCACCAATTGCCGTGCACCGCTCGCCTCGCGCAATCGCGCGATGGCGACCTCGGCGGCGTGCGGGTGCCGCGAGTCTCCGGGTAGCACTTCGAGGACCTGATCACGAGGTACGACGTCGCCGCGCGCGGTCGCGAGAAGCCGCAGCACCTCCAGCCCGCTGGGCGACAGTGCCAGGACTTCCCCGTCGAGTACGGCGACCCGCGAACGGACCTGCAACCGGCCGGCGACTGTATCGAGAGCCTGGGTTTCGGTCCCCTCGTAGTGGCGCACGAGCGCTCGCACAAGCGCACCGAGCCGGCCACGTTCGGGTATCAGCGGTGTGATTCCTCGGCGTATTAACGGCCTCGCGGTGACCGGGCCGACGGCTGCCGCCACGAGGTCGCCGCTGACGCACCGAGCGATGACGGCGTCCGCGACGCGCCTCGATTCGACCACACGCAGCCACGCTTCGGCGCCGGGCGCGGAGGTGAATACGACGGCGTCGACCTCGCCGCACGCGGCGGCATGCACGGACTCCCGTAACGCGTCCTCGTCCGGCGGCGGACCCCAGCGATAGACGACGAGGCTGACGACCTTCGCGCCGGATGCCGCGAAAACATCGTCGAGGCCATCCGCACCGGCGCCGTGGTGCTGCACCGCGATCCGCAGATCATCGACCCCATCGGCCAAGAGGAGTTCCGCGATCTCAGCCGACGTCTCCGACTCCGCGACCCAGTCGACCGTCAGGCCCGCGGCCTGGATCGCTCCCAGCGCCTTCGGACCCCGAGCGACGATCCGGGCGCGACCCAACACCGCGAGCAGCGCGTCGACAATGCCGTGCGCGTCCGCGGCCTCAATCCAGCCACGAAACCCGATACCCGTCGTGACGACCAGGACATCCGGCGGTTCGTCAATGATCTCGCGAGTCCGAGCGAGAAGTGCTTCGTCGTCGTGGTTGGGGATCATGCTCAGCGCCGGAGCGTGCAGGATGTCGGCTCCCCGGCGCGCCAGTGCGGCCGCCAACTCCGCCGAACGCCGATCCGCCGTGATCAGCACGGTGCATCCGGCCATTACTTGGCCGAGTGAGGACCGGGGCGCCCCGCTCACGCCGCTCCAGAGAAGTCGCGCAGATCAAGCTCAGCGACGTCACCAATGACGATGACTGCCGGCGCGACCACACGGACTTCCCTTGCGCGACAGATGATCCGACTAAGCGACGCTCGTGTCACACGTTCGCGGTCGCTGGCACCGTTCTCGACGATGGCCACGGGAAGCTCGGGATCTGCACCGGCGGCAATGGCCTGCTCGACAATGTGCGCAAGCATCGATACGCCCATCAACACCACCAGCGTCGCGGTCCGGTCGCGGATATTGCGAAGCGCCCCGGGCCCGAGTGGATCGTGCCCATTGGCAACTTGGAATGAGGCCACCAGCCCGCGGTGGGTCAACGGGATCCCGGCAAGAGCAGGAACACTGAGCGCGCTACTGACCCCGGGGACCATCTCGACGGCGATTCCCGCTTCACGGCACGCGAAGACTTCCTCTGCACCGCGACCAAACACGAACGGGTCGCCGCCTTTGAGCCGTACGACGAACTGTCCTCGTTGTGCCCTTTCGACCAGGATGCGGTTGATCTCGTGCTGTGGCACCGGATGGTCGCCCGGCGCCTTGCCGACGTTGATCACCTCGACATCCGCCGGCAGCCGGTCAAGCGCTGAGATCGGGCCGAGTCGATCTGTAACAACGACGTCAGCCTGATCCAACAATCGCCGGGCCTTAACCGTCAACAGATCGGACGCGCCCGGCCCACCGCCCACCAGTACGACGCGCCCAGGGCCAGTACGACGCCGCCGTTGGTCTACTTCGCCAGAGCGTAGATGATCGGCGAGGTCATCCCGGATCGCTGCGACCCGGCGCGGATCACCGCCATCACCGTCGGCGCGCGCATCGGTCACCACACCGACAAGCACGTCTCCGCTGCGCGTAGTGGCGGGAGTGCGCGCGGTGCCGTGCGCAGCCGAGCCGGCGTTCACGCACCACACGCGTCGGTTCTCGGCCCACTCGGCGATCTGCCGATCGACCCAACGATCGCCTGTAGCCGTGTGCACCAGCCAGACTCCGTCAAGGTCACTGTCGCGCACCGTATCGGGGCGCCACGCCACTGCGCCGTCTGTGACCAGCGCAGTCAGGTCCTCGCATATCTCCGGCGCGACCACGAGTACGTCGGCCCCGTCCGCGACGAACTGGGCGATCCGGCGCGCGGCCACCGGCCCGCCTCCGGCCACAAGGACGGCCCGGCCAGCAAGCTCCAGGCCGACGAGCGTGGTCATGCCGAGCTGCGCAACTGCGGCACCGGTTCGACGGGCATCTGGGTCACCAGCACATCGCCGTCGATGATCAAGACATCCCAGATCTTCAGCGAGCCGTCCCCGCCGTCCACCGCCGCATAGCCGGCGGAATCCAGACAGTCGCCCGTCCGAAGGTCGAAAACCTGCTTGTACATAGGCGATGCGATGGTCGGGACGTGCCCTCGGCTGCCGACGATGCCTCGGGAGATCACGTTGGCCCCGCTAAACGGGTCGAGCTGTTGCACCGCGTAGACATCGCCGTACGCGGTCCGAAACAGCGCGACTTGTTCGCGGCCAATCAGTGCCGCACGACCGCGCTCGACCGCCAGTTCCTCGATGTCGCACACCCGCCGCCATTGGCTTAGCTTCGTCCGGACCATCGTGTTCATCTGCGTACCTCCAGGGTTGTTCCAGCGATGAGTACGCCGCGATCTCCGGTCGCCGTACGTTCAACCGACGTCGCGGGGCGTGGCTGCCCACGCTCGACGACGTAGGCGAGCGTCGGATCTGCCACGTCGGGCGCGTTAATGAAAGAACCGAAGCGCCGCAGGGTTTCTGGGTCGTCCAGCGCCGCCTTCCATTCGTCTTCATAGTCCTCGACGTGCGCGTCCATCGCGCGGTCGAGATCGGCGCAGATGCCCAACGAGTCCTCCAGCACGACCGCCCGGACCTCATCAAGGCCGCCTTCCACATCATCGAGCCACGCCGCGGTCCGTTGAAGTCGGTCGGCGGTGCGGATGTAGTACATGAGAAAGCGGTCGATCGTCCGGATGAGAGTCGGTGAATCGAGATCTTCGGCGAGCAGCTGCGCATGCTTGGGCGTGAAGCCGCCGTTGCCTCCGACGTACACGTTCCAGCCATTGTCCGTGGCGATCACGCCGACGTCCTTGCCGCGGGCCTCGGCACACTCCCGCGCACAGCCGGACACGCCGAGCTTGATCTTGTGCGGTGAGCGCAGTCCGCGATAGCGCAGCTCGAGCTCGATCGCCATCCCGACGGCGTCCTGTACGCCGTACCGGCACCAGGTCGACCCGACGCACGACTTGACCGTGCGCAGCGACTTCCCGTAAGCGTGACCGGACTCGAAACCGGCGTCGATGAGGCGTTTCCAGATGATGGGCAATTGCTCGATGCGCGCGCCGAACATGTCGATGCGCTGCCCGCCAGTAATTTTGGTGTAGAGACCGAAATCCTTGGCGACCTGACCAATGACAAGCAGACCGTCCGGCGTGATCTCGCCACCGGGAATCCGCGGTACGACGGAGTAAGTGCCGTCCTTCTGGATATTCGCCATCACGTGGTCATTGGTGTCCTGCAACGTCGCCTGCTCGCCGGACAGGATGTGCCCGTTGCCGAGCGACGCCAGGATCGAGGCGATCACCGGCTTGCAGATATCGCAGCCGCGATCGCCATCGCGGCGGCCGAACCGGGCGATGGTCTCGCTGAAGGTGTGCAGATCCGACACCAAGATCGCGTCGAACAACTGCGCTCGGGAAAGGTCGAAATGCTCGCACAGCGCCTTGGAGACCTCGATACCAGACTTCTCAAGCTCGGTCGTCACGATCTTCTTGACCAACGGAAGACAGGATCCACAACTGGTCCCCGCCTTGGTGCACGCCTTAACACCGGCGAGGTCGGTGCATTCGCCGTCGGTAATGACCCACCGGATCGTCCCTGCAGTCACGTTGTTGCACGAGCACACGGTCGCGTCGTCTGGCAGGTCAGCACCCGGGGCCGGCGCCGATCCCTCAGGGAGCAGGTACGCCGCGGGATCGCCCGGGAGCTCTCGTCCGACCATCGGTCGCAACGCCGCGTAGGCGCTCGCGTCTCCGACGAGTACGCCGCCGAGTAGCGTCCGCGCATCGTCGGAGAGGACAACCTTCTTATATACACCGGCGATCGGATCGGCGTACACGATCTCCAATGCGCCCGGCGTAGCGGCGAAGGCATCACCGAAGCTCGCCACATCCACGCCCAGCAGCTTGAGCTTGGTGGACATGTCGGCGCCGGGGAACACTGCCTCTGCGCCGAGCAGCCGGTCGGCGACAACGTCGGCCATCGCGTTTCCGGGTGCGACCAGGCCGAGGCACTGGCCATCGATGCACGCCACTTCCCCTATGGCCCAGATATTTTCATCTTCGGTGCGGCAGGAGTCGTCCACCACAATCCCGCCGCGCTCGCCTAACGCGAGACCCGCGTCACGGCCGAGCTCGTCACGCGGGCGTACGCCGGTCGCGAAGACCACGACATCGACGTCGAGGCGGGCACCGTCGGCGAATTCCATGGTCGCCGCGCAACCGTCCTCTCCGGCTGCAATCTGTGCGGTCGCGGTCTCGGCGCGTACGTCGATGCCCAGGCTGGTAATGAGCCGATCGAGTGCCTGACCGCCGCCATCGTCGACCTGCAGGGCCATCAGCCGCGGCGCGAACTCGACGACCGTGCTCTGCGCACCAAGCGCCTGCAACGCTCCCGCCGCCTCGAGTCCTAGAAGCCCGCCGCCCACGACGGCGCCGCGCACTGGACGTTCGCCGCCAATCGCGCGAGCTTTGGCCTCGACCCACTCACGCATGGAAGCAACATCGTCGAGCGTGCGGTAGACGAAGACACCGGGCAAGTCGTGCCCGTCCACCGGCGGAACGAAAGCGTAGGAGCCGGTCGCGAGGACAAGTTCGTCGTACGCGAGCGAACGCCCATCGGAAACCTCCACGGTCCGGGCGCCCCGGTCGATCGTCGTGACGGCCCCGCCGCGGATCAGATCGACGTGCGGGTCGTCCCACAGTGCAACGTCACCGAGCGCGAGGTCGTGGGCCGTGCTTCCCGAGAAAAAGCTGGTCAACGCCACCCGGTCGTAGGGCAGCGCGTGCTCTTCGGAGACCACGGTGATCCGCCACGTGTTGGACTCGTCGCGGGCGCGCAGTGTTTCGACTAGACGGTGCGCGACCATGCCGCCGCCCGCGACGACGAGGTGCTTGGTAGGTAGTGGTGCCATGCGCGAAACGTTATCCACGGCGGGTTTCGGCCGAGTGCATCAACGGTTTCGCCGTCGTAACCGCGTGTTTCGGGGCCGTAACACTGTTCTCTCCGCCGGCGCCGCCTATGGGAGAGGACGACCGGTCGGGGTCGGACTTCGCCATCCAGTCGATAAGGCCGGCCACCGCCTCTTTGCAGCCGCCGCAACCGGTGGTCGCCCGCGTGACGGACGCAATCTGATCAAGCGTAGCCGCGCCGTCTCGCCATCCGGTGACGATGTCTCGTTTCGTCACCCCATTACAGCGGCAGACCGCTGTGTCCTCCGGCATGGCGGTGGGGTCGTTCGCCGTGGCCGGCGTACCACCTAAAGACCGCAGCAGGAGGTACGCAGGGTCGGTCGGCACCGGCGTACCCCGCGTGTAGGTCACGACGAGGTCGGCACCGACCTGACCCGACCCGACACAGACGGCCCCTGTGAGTCGGCCGTCTTCGACGACCACTTCAAGGAAACGGCCCGCCGCAGGATCGCTGAGGCGCACGACCCGTTGCGCAGAATTCGCCGCATCCGGGCGGGCGCCCATGGTCACGACGTCGAGACCGGCCGCCTTGAGACGTACGACGTCGGTGCCGCGCGCGTCGAGCTGAGCAGAAGATAGGTGCTCCATTGCGATGCGCAGCGCCATGCTCGGTCGACGCGGCGTATCGCGGATCAGCGTGGGCGACTCCGGAGCGCGTGAACGTGTCAGTTGGGCAGCAAGGCGCCGCGACTGCTCCCACCCTTGCGCAATCAAACCGCTCGAGCCCTCGGACGGTTGCGCACAATCGCCGATGGCGAAGACGCACGGATCATCCGGGCTCGCGAGGTTGCGATTCACCACGACACCCTCTGCGACCGAAAGGCCCGCGCTGGAAGCGATCACGGTCTCCGGGATCGTGCCGCACGCCAGCACGACCAGGTCGGTATCGATCTGCTCGGCGGCAAACCGCACGGCTGTCACCCGGCCGTCCCGGAGGACGAATTGCTCGGTCACGACATCTGTGCGCAGATCGATGTCCAGGCCCGCGACCGCGCGCGCGACCACGGCGGCCGCCTCCGGTCCGAGCTGGCGACCCATCACATTCGACGAACCGTGAAGCAGCGTCACCCGGAGCCCGCGCTTCGCTAACCCACAGGCTGCCTCGAGCCCGAGCACTCCCCCGCCCACGACTACTGCGCGCCGGGCATTCACGGTCGCGGCCACGATCTCACGGGCGTCATCAAGGGTGCGCAGTGCGTGGACGCCGGCGGGAAGTCCGCCGATAGGCGATAGTCCCCTAGTAGCCGGGATTCTCGCCTTCGAGCCGGCGGCGAGTACGACGTAGTCATACGGATGGACACCCCCGTCCGCGGTGATGACGCGCCGGCCACGTCGATCCAGCGCAATGGCCGTCGTCCCACGCATGATGCGTGCTCTAGGCGAATCGTTCGTCGACGGCAACGTCAATGACGCCACACCGACGTTGCCCGCCACGACCTCGCTGAGCAGCACTCGGTTGTAAGGGGCGTACTCCTCCGCTCCGAGCACGGTGATCTGGAACCGCTCATCCGGGTCCCGGGCCACAAGGTCCTCGACGAACCTCGAGCCGACCATGCCGTTGCCGACGACGACAACCTTTTTGTCTGTCATCGGCTGACCTTTGCTAAGCATTGGACGTCGACCGCGCACACTTTGAACTCCGGCATTCCGGAGATCGGGTCTGTCGCATCGTTCGTGATCTGGTTGACGCTGCCTGACCCACCCCAATGAAAGGGCATGAAAACGCTGTCTGGCCGGATCTTGTCGTTCCACCGCGCCACCGCCTCAATCGATCCGCGGCTCGTGGTCAGCCGTACGGCGTCACCGTCATCGACCCCGAGCCGGATCGCCAGCAGCGGATGCATTTCGACGTACGGCGCTGGCTCGGCTCGGTTGAGCTCAGAGATGCGGCGAGTTTGCGCGCCCGACTGGTAGTGCGACAGCACGCGCCCGGTGAGGAGGTAGATCGGCGCATCGGCGCGCAGATCTTCGTTCGGGCCCACGTGATCGACGGCCACCATGCGCGCTTTCCCATCGGTAGTTGGGAACCCGTCTTGGAAGAGCCTCGGCGTACCAGGATGATCCGGCCGCGGTACCGGCCAGTAGTAGCCGGACACGGGCTCGCTGTCGAGGCGCTCGTGGCTCAGCCCGCTGTAGTCGGCCGGCCCGCCCGCACTGGCCCGGGCAAGTTCGTCGAACACCACTGATGGGTCGGTGTCGAAGCTGACCGACGGCGCGAGCCTGGCGGCAAGTTCTGCGAGGACCTCCAGTTCGGATCGCACGCCCTCCGGAGGATCGAGTGCCTTACGGCGCCGGATCACCCGTCCCTCGAGGGAGGTCATGGTGCCCTCTTCCTCCGCCCATTGGGTGACCGGCAGTACGACGTCCGCGAGAAGTGCCGTCTCGGACGGGACGAAATCGCATACGACGAGCATGTCCAGCGACCTGAGTCGGTCAATGACGTTGCCGGCGTTGGGTGCGCTGACGGCGAGATTGCTGCCGTGGACCATCAGGATCTTCGGGCCGCCAGAGGTTCCAAGGTCCTGGAGTAGCTGCACCGCGGGCTTACCCGGACCCGGGATCGATGCCGGGTCCACGCCCCAGACCTTCGCGACGTGCGCGCGTGCTAGCGGGTCGTCGATCTTGCGATAACCGGGCAGCTGATCGGATTTCTGCCCATGCTCACGTCCGCCCTGCCCGTTGCCCTGGCCGGTGATGGCGCCGTACCCACTGCCCTGACGCCCCGGTAGACCGAGCGCGAGCGCGAGGTTGATCGCCGCCGTGACGGTCGCAGTCCCCTGCGTCGACTGCTCCACACCTCGTCCGGTCAGGATGTAGGCGCCTGTCCCGCCTCGTGACGCGGACGCCGCCGCCAAGGCCCGCGCCACCTGGCGCAGCTCGTCGGCCGCTATTCCACATACCTGCTCTGCACGCTCCGGCCACCAGGTCGCGACGCTTCGGCGTACATCGCCGGCGCCACTTGTCCTATCTGACAGGTAGTCCCGGTCTGCGAGGTTCTCCGCCCACACGATGTGCAACAGCGCGAGAAGAACGACCAGATCGGTGCCGGGGACCGGTTGCAGGTGCATTCCCGCACCGTCCTCGGTCAGGGCCGCGGTAGCCGACCGACGTGGGTCGACGACCACCAGTCCGCCTCGCTCACGCGCACCGGCGAAGTGCCGCAACGACGGCGGCATCGTCTCGGCGACGTTACTTCCAAGCAGGAGAATCGCCTGCGCACCACCCAGATCCGTCAACGGGAAGGGTAGTCCGCGGTCGATCCCGAGGGATCGGTTCACCGCCGCGGCCGCGCTGGCCATACAGAACCGGCCGTTGTAATCGATGTTCGGCGTGCGCAGCACCGTGCGCGCGAACTTGCCCAGCGCGTAGGCCTTCTCGTTCGTCAGGCCGCCCCCGCCGAAGACCGCAACGGAGTCCTCGCCGTACTTCTCTTGCGTCACGCGGATTTGCGCTGCCACAAGGTCCAGCGCCGCGCCCCATGACGCGCTGCGCAGCTCGCCGTCCGCGTCTTTGATGAGTGGGCTCGTGATGCGGTCCGGCGTACTCAGGACCGCTGCACTCGTCCAACCCTTCTGACACATTCCGCCGTTGTTGGTCGGGAAGTCTCGGCCCTTGACCTCGAGCTCTGAGACGTCGTCTCCAGCGAGGGACATCGCACACTGCAGGGCGCAGTACGGGCAGTGCGTGTTGGTGGGATCCGGTCGAGACATTAGATCTTCGCAGTCGCCATCGGGGCACCACGGCGTTGGTAGACCGCCCAGGTCGTCACGGCCATCACCAGATAGACGCCGATGAAGACATACAGCGCCGGTATGAGGCTTCCCGCGATCTGGTTAGAGACCGCGAATCCACGCGGAATGAGGAAGCCGCCGAATGCGCCAATCGCGCCCGCGATGCCGATACAGCCGGCCGCCGCTTTCGGATTCACTGTAAACACGGCCGGAATCATCCGGTACGTCGAACCGTTGCCGACCCCCGTCGCGATGAACAGCAGCATGAATGAGAGGAAGAACAAGATGAAGTTCCCTGACCCAAGCGCCAGGATCGCGCCGTACGCGCCGATGGCCATGACGATGAACGACGCAATCGTCACCCTCGCACCGCCGACCTTGTCGGCGATAATGCCGCCGAGCGGGCGGGTTAGGGAGCCGACAAGTGCCCCCATGAAAGCGATCGACAGCGTCATCTGCGGAAACTGGCCCTTGAGCAGGGTCGGAAATGCGCCGGAGTAACCGATGAACGACCCAAATGTCCCGATGTAGAGGAAGGAGATGATCCAGGTGTGCTTGTTGCGGGCCGCGGCGGCGAACGCCCGGAAGTCGGCCTTGGCGGACGTGAGGTTGTCCATGAAACGCCATGCGAGGAACCCGGCGAGCAGAATGAACGGGATCATCATCAGCCCAGCGCGCTCCAGCGCGATGCCAGCACCGATAGCGATCACAATCGGTACGGCGAACTGAACGGCCGCCGTACCGACGTTGCCCCCGGCCGCGTTAAGCCCAAGCGCTCTCCCCTTCTCCTTCTGCGGGTAGAAGAACGAGATATTGGCCATCGACGACGCGAAATTTCCACCGCCGACGCCGGCCGTCGCAGCCACGAGGAGCATGACGCCGAACGATGTCTCTGGACGGGAGACAAAGTAAGCAAGCAACCCGGTCGGCACCAGGAGCAATAACGCCGAGACAACGGTCCAATTGCGCCCCCCGAACATTGGGATCGCGAACGTATAAGGGATTCTAAGGGTAGCTCCGACAAGGCTGGGCACGGCGATCAGCCAGAACTGTTGGTCGATGGTGAAGGCGAAGCCCACAGAGTTCAGCTGCGGTACGACGATGCTCCAGAGCGCCCATATCCCAAACCCGAGGAACTCCGCGAAGACCGAGATACCGAGGTTTCGGTTGGCGATCTTCTTGCCGCCGTTGCGCCAGAAGGTCTCGTCCTCGGCGTCCCAGTTGTCGATCCAGCGGCCACTGCGGTGGACCGGGTTCTTGGGTGCGGTCTCGGACGGTTGTTGGTTCACGCTTTGGGTGGTCACATTCGGCCTCCATCTATGACCCACGTCGTGGGTGATAGTCATGAGGCTAGGAATGCGATGTTTCAGAAATCCGCGTCACGCGTAAATCCCTGGTAACGGCGAACGCACAGGATGCCGGTTGCGGGTGAGCGTCGCGCGTTCTTATAGCGCCGGCACAACTTCTGCGGCGGCCGGACATTACGACCTTGATATGACAGATTGGACTTAAGCGGAAACGGCATCAGAACCCAGCGTCACCCGAAAGGCAGCGCCTCCCCATGTCTAGCAGCCCAACGTCGGATCTCATCCCTGATTACCTCGCCGACCTCGTGTCCGGACTGGACGGATTTGTCCGGAAGGAAGTGATTGGGCGACACGAGACGCACCGCGCGCTTCTCGAGGACCCACGACAGCACTATGACAATGACGGGCGTCTCGTTCCGGAGGTCGTCCAGATCATTCGAGACATACGCATGGCATCTGCCGAGGCTGGATACTTCAACCTCGCTGTCCCGACCCACCTCGGAGGTTCGGGACTCGGACACCTGGCCTACTACCTAGCATGGAAACGGGTGTACGAGTTGTGCCCGCCCGGCAACTGGCTGGCCCAGTTCGCCATCTCACACTGGGCCTTTGGGCCCAGCATCGCTCTAGAGGGAATCACCGATGAGGTCAAGGAGCGAGTATGGCCGAACCTGATCAGCGGTGAACAAATCCTCTGCTTCGGAATGTCAGAACCCGGAGCCGGCTCGGATGCGATGGCGATGACCACCAGAGCCACGCCGTCCGGCGATGGATGGGCGCTCAACGGTCGCAAGATCTGGACCACGCACGTCCCGATCGCCGACTGGATGGTCGTGTTCGCCGTGACCGACCCCGACGCCCAAGCCGCGCGCAAGGGCGGCATCAGCGCCTTCCTGGTCCCGATGGACAGTCCCGGACTCGAGCTGCATTCGATCATCAAGATGTGGGGCGAGATCGGCGGCAACGAGGGCGAGACCGTCTTTGAGGATGTCCGACTTGAGCCATGGCAGTTGATCGGCACCCAGCATCGAGGGTTCCGCGCCGCGATGCAGGGAGTCTCGCTCGGACGGATCTACAACTCTGCGCGCGCAGTCGCCACCGGCACCTGGGCCCTCCAGACGGCGCTTGACTATGGGGCTCAGCGTGAGACGTTCGGCGAGCCGCTGCTCGACCGGCAAGCAATTGGTCACCCGCTTGCTGAGGCATCGGCGCGACTTCACGCAGCGCATCTCGTCGCACTCAACACGGCTCGACTTCTTGATGAAGGTAGGCCTGCTCGCAAGGAGCTTCCGATGATGAAGTACCTCGCGATCGAGGCCGCCAATTATGCGGTCGATCGCGCCATCCAGACGCACGGCGCGATCGGGTTCTCCAACGAGCTGCATCTCGTCGAAGCGCTGAGCACGTTCCGGGCCTTGCGGGTCGCGGACGGCACGGACGAGATTCTCCTGCGTACGATCCTTGCCTCGCTCCGCTCCGGCGACGTGGAACTCTGACGAGCCTGCCAAACACACCAAGTGCCGCAGAGGAGCGGATGCCGGGCGAGGCTGCGCGCAAATTCTGAGCGGCCGGGCCCGGTCTACGCGCGGTGTTCGACGTCGATAGCCGAAGCGTTCGTGTCCAGTGCCCGTACGGTCATCCCCGCGGTCTCCGCGATGGAGGCCATAGCGGAGTCGATGAGGACAAGGTCGCGCAGGATCCGGCGCCCCGGACCAGATTCGAAATGCTCGGGGATCGAGGTCATGACTTGGTCGAACAGCGACGCGGATCGAATGTAGACGCCGTCGCCTTCCCCTTCATTGTCACCTTCTGCTTCACCGCCGAGTTTCACAACCACGGCCGACAGCGACGTCTCGAACGTTCCGATGGCGTCTTCCAGCTGCGTGCGGGCGCACTCGACCGGCTGCACGTGTGCGGCTTCGGAGACGAGCTCGAGCGCATAGTTGCGTGTCGCGGCGGCGATTTGCACCAGCTCGGTGATCTTGCCGTCCCCTTGCGGCGACCAAAATGGCAGTCGAATCGCGCGCACGGTGGTGTCGAGTGCCTGGTACGCCGCGTCGACCTGCCGTGCTGCTGGGCGCAGGTCGACCGCGTGGGCTGGGTCGATGAGCAACCGCGCGCTGGCGGTCGCCACCGATGACAGTGCGCTGATGTATTCGCGGGCGGCAACCCGCAGCACCCGACCGGTCCGCAACGGGAAGACGCAGAGCACGGTAATGATGGCAACCGCGCCGCCTATCGCGGTCTCCTCGAGGCGCAGCACAAGCAACGAGTCGGAGAACTCGTTCAACTGGACGTACAGCAATGACACCATCACGGTGATCCCGATAACCATGAACATGTAGCTGATGCGCATCAGGTACATGCCGAGGAAGACCGCACCGAGGATCACCACAATTCCCAGGCTGGTGTGATTGCGGACGCCGTGGGCCACCAGGGCGCCGAGCATGATTCCGATGAACGTACCCACCACACGGTAGAAAGACTTGTTGACCTGCTCGCGTACGTTGCTGGTGCCCATAAACGAGACGAATACCGCGATCAGTGCCCAATAGAACCGGCGTTCGGACAGCAACTCGCCGAGCAGGATCGCGATGGTCACCGCGACAGCCATCTGGATCGCAACTCGGACGTTCGGAGTCAGCGCGATGCGGTCCAGACGGCCCACGCCGCGTTCGTTTGAGGCGGTCGCGCTGACCGACCGCGATCCTGGCAGCCACCCTGCCATCAACTCCACCGACGGCGTGAACTCATCGGGTTCGGTCGCCGGCTCCTCAACGCCGACCGTGCGCCACGCCTCGAGTGCATCGATCAACGTGATCACCGACGTACCGAAACGATGCAGAAGCACCCGGCCTCGGGAGCCGTACTGTTCGGACTCTGCTGTGGCGCGAAGCTCGTCGAGCACTTGGTTGGCCAAAGCGCGCGCGCTCGCCCCGTCCCCATCGCGGATTGCGGTGAGTGCCCGATGGACCCGGTCGAGGACATGAGGCCTTGTCTCAAGCCGGCAGATAGCCTCGGAGAACCGAGCGACGTTGCCCAGCGCAAGCTCGGCGTCGAACAGCCGCTGGTGCAGCGCGGTGGCCGGAAAGCCGGGCGCGCTCAACCTCGGATGTCCCAACTGTGCGTCGATCATCAGCGCCGTCTCGTTGAGCCGTATCAGCTGTCGATGCAAGCGGGTGGCCGCGCGCTCCAGGTCGTGGTCCGTCTCAAACAGGGCGGCGGCGTACGCCGCGACCGATCGCGCCCGGACCGTATAGCTGCGCCGCAGCCGGTCGAGCGCACGTTGCGGCCTCGGGTAGAAGAACACGAAGTTGACGAGAATGGTGACGAGTACGCCGACGCAGATCTCCGCGGCGAGCCAGCCTATGTCGGCCAGCCCGATCGCGCTGTGTAAGAAGAACCCGAAGAAGCCGCCCATGAACAGCAATGTGCCGCCGAAGAACCCTCGTGGCCCGAACCGGCGACAGTAGGCGCCGACCGCGAGGAAGATGACAAGTGAGAGAAGCGCGAGGGTGCGATACGCGCCGAGCGCCAGACCCGTTGCGAGGCCGGCCACCAGCGGTATCGGCATAAGCAAATAGTTGATCAGCTGTTCGCCGGGGCTGGACGCGCTACCAGCCATGAACGAGCCGTTCATGGCGGTCACTGCACCGAGCATCATGGCGATGACGAGAACCGCATGGTGCTGCCCCGCGATCGCCGCGGCCTGCGCGGGCGGAAGATCCACCGGGCCCGGATCGATTTCGAGGGCGCCTGTCAGATGCACGAATAGGTATTCGGCGAGCAACGCGCACGCAATCGTGATGACACCTTGTAGCGCCATCCGCAGCCGCGTCATGCCCGGGTCGGAACCGAGGAACCTGTCAAACCACTCCGGCGGTCGCGACAACAACGGTCTTCGCCCCGGAAGCCGGGCCGGCTGCTCAGCGATCGCCTCCGTCATACGAGCCGCTTAGCAATCTTGCGATCGTGGGCCAGCTGAGCCTTTGCCCTACCGACGAAGCCGGCGTCGTCTCTCAGCACTTCAAAATACTGATCAAGGGCCGTCCGGAAGAGCTCATTTATGGACAGACCCTCGACGCGTGCGACGAACTCGATCTGCTGCGCATCGCTCTCGGGGACGCGAATGGTGTAGACCTTGGCTGCTGTCATGACAGCATGCTAGGTCGACAGTTGTTAAGCGAATCTCTGGTCAAGCGCCCAGCCGACACGCTGATTCGTCACACTCGCCCAGCGCGATCCGTCTGTGAGTGTGGTGGTGGCTGGTCTGGGACTGGCTGGCAGGGTAGGCGTTGACCGTTCTGCTCCGTGGTTGTGACTCTCCATCCGTCTGGCCTCGCAAGGGTGCCTTGTTCGTGATCTGTCCGATCCCCGGGGTTGGCGGCCGGCGCCTGCCTGGCCCACTACGGTGACCTGATCAGAAGGCTGTCCACCACACCCGTGGCGTGACTCATCACAGACCTGTTCCGAAGTGATCCACCCCAGGATCGGCGCCGACCGTCACGGCCGGACCGCACATTCCTGCAACGGAGAGGATCAGACCGCTATGTCTAGTATCGTCGCGCATCACTTCAGATTCGTGGTAGGCGTGGATACCCACGCCCGCAACCACGTGTACGCGCTCATCGCCGCCGACACCGGCGAACACATCCAGACTTGCCAGTTCCCGACTACCGCCGCGGGCCTGCGGCGCGCGATCGACTGGGTAGCACACCGTACCGGCGCGGTCACCGACACGCTGTGGGTGATCGAGGGCATCGCCTCCTACGGCGCGTTGTTAGCCGGCGCGGTCGCTGCCGGCGGCTGGCAGGTCGCCGAGGCGCCGGCGATGAACGCCCGCGCCCAGCACGGGATCGGTAAGTCCGACCCCCTCGACGCGCGGCGGATAGCCGACGCCGTGCGTGGCCTGGACGTGACCACGTTGCGCCGCCCCCGAGCCGACAGCGGCGTGCGCGCCGCGCTGCAGATCCTGCTGACCGCCCGCGAAGCGATGACCGGCGAGCGTACCCGCGCGGTGAACGCGTTGACCGCGCTGCTGCGCGTGCACGACCTGGGCATCGACGCCCGCCGGCCACTGACCGCCGCGCAGGTCAGCCAGGCCGCGCGCTGGAGAGTCCACAAAGAACCACTGGCCAATCAGGCCGCCCGCGCCGAAGCGAACCGCCTAGCCGGGCGGATCCACGCCCTCGACCGCGACCTCACCGAGAACACCACGCGCCTGCGCCAGGCAGTGCAATCCAGCCAGGCCGCGCCCCTGCTACAAGAGACCGGTATCGGGCCGGTCACCGCCGCGACCTGCCTGGCCGCGTGGTCGCATCCAGGCCGGGTGCGTTCCGAGGCCGCGTTCGCCGCCCTGGCCGGCGTGAACCCGATCCCGGCGTCCTCGGGCAACACCACCGGACGACACCGCCTCAACCGCGGCGGCGACCGGCGCCTGAACCGGGCACTGTATTTCGTCACCATCACCCGCATGAGACGCGACCCCGACACCAAGACCTACGTCGACAAACGCCGCGCCGAAGGCAAAACAACCAGGGACATCCAACGGGTCCTCAAACGCTACCTCGCCCGACAGATCTACCGAACCCTCAACAAGACGAAACCGGCCCCAAACCCGGCTTGACAAACATAGAAGGATCACGAATGTCCGCTCGTCCGTCACGAATTTCTCGCCGTCCGTCGCTTCCGTATGCCGATCCGGTCCCCGACCACGGACTGCACTGCACGCGGACGGTCTCGCGTCTATCCACAGGCCGGTCTCGAGTACGACTCCCGGCACCACCGCACACCGCGCACCTCGACTACTCCAACATCGAACGCATCCCGGTTGATCTCGCGGCTGCAACCTAAGATCCGGCTAGGGTCCGGACGCCAATATCTCGCTTGCGGGTGAGAATGTCGGCGGTTAGAGGCCGTGCGCGCCGAAGATTTCCTTCCACGGCGCGATGTTGGCGCGGATCCTCGAGAAGTCGGCGACTGAGGCCGCGAGACCGCCCAGCGGGCTACCTTGCATGAGGCCCGGCACGCTGCCGGCGTACCGGCTCGTCGCCGTCGCGTGAGCATTGGCGAGCTCTTGCAATTGGGCTTCTGAGAACTTCGGTGAGATTCCCGCGCCGATTCCGACTATCGGATACTTCTTACCGGCAACCGTCAGAAACATGGTCGACAGCTTGCTGAACTTCACGGCTACCTGAGGCAACGGCACCTGAAAGACCTGCTCGGTGCGAGTGGTCAGCGTGAGCCAGCCGCCCGCAAGAGTCAAGATCACCGGCACGGTCTTGTTGCCGAGGAACGCACTCTGGCGCCAATACAGGCCGCTCTTGAAAACAAGATCCGGCGGGACGGGCTGCTGCGGAGTATTCACGGCCTTAGGATAATCGAGGATTCTGAGAGACGAGGCAGATTGTGGGATTCAGCAGGAGTGAGCTCGAGTCGTTCCGCGACGCCACCCTGAACGGTCTCATTCCAGCCGACCTCAAACTCCTCTTTGTCGGCATCAACCCCGGCCTGTGGTCTGCCGCGACCCAGACGCATTTCGCGTATCCGGGCAACCGGTTCTACCCGGCGCTTCGGCTAGCTGGCATCACTGAGCGAGACCTCACGTGGTCGAGCGGCATGCCTGACGCTGACCGCGACTACCTGACGCAGCGGGGCGTCGGCATCACCAACGTCGTGGCTCGCGCGACTGCTCGCGCGGACGAGCTAACCAAAGACGAGCTTCGAGCAGGCGCTGAAAAGCTCACGCGGTTCGTCGCGACGCACCAGCCTCGAGTCGTCGCGATCGCCGGCATCACGGCGTACCGGACCGCGTTTGGCAAGACCAAGGCGAAGACCGGTCGACAGGAAGAGCGGATCGCCGACAGACCGTTATGGATCGTGCCCAACCCGAGCGGGCTCAATGCCCACGAAACTGTCGCCAGCCTCGCGGCGGCGTACCGCGAACCGGCCATCGAGGCCGGCATCGTTGAATAGGTACGCCGTCGCGCAGGTCTAAACGGTGATCGAGCGCTCCGTCGGCAGAATCGGCGACGGCAGCGTCGTCGCACCCGTGAGGTATTTGTCCACCGCCGACGCCGCGGCGCGACCCTCGGCGATCGCCCAGACAATCAACGACTGGCCACGGCCGCAGTCACCAGCCACAAAAACCCTATCTGTGGTGGACATGTAGTCACTATCGCGTACGACGTTGCCCCGCTCATCGAGCTCAGTCTCGAGTTGTTCGACGACACCATCTTGCTGCGGCCCGGTGAAGCCCAACGCAAAGAGCACCAGATCGGCCGGGATCTCACGTTCGCTACCCGCGATCTCCTCGAACTTCCCATCCTGCATAGAAACTTCGACCAACCGAAGCGCCCGCACATGACTCGAATCGTCGCCGAGGAACTCCTTTGTGGAGACGGCGTACACCCGATCGCCGCCCTCCTCGTGAGCACCGGAAACCCGGAAGATCGCAGGATACGTCGGCCACGGATGAGCTTCTGAACGTTCGGTGCCAGGCTCTGCCATGATCTCCAGCTGGGTCACCGACTTCGCGCCCTGCCGGTGCGCCGTACCAAGACAGTCCGCACCGGTATCGCCGCCGCCGAGAATGACTACGTGCTTGTCGGTCGCGACGATCTGATCTTCGACCTCTTCGCCCGAAGCGACCCTGTTGGCCTGCGGCAGATACTCCATCGCCTGGTGGATCCCATCGAGCTCACGACCCGGCGCCGGCAGATCACGACGTACCGTCGCGCCGATCGCCAGTACGACGGCGTCGAATCGCTTCGTCAGCTCCAGTCCGGTCGGCTTGAGCCCGACGTCGACGCCCGGGCGGAAGATCGTGCCCTCGCGACGCATTTGGTCGAGACGGCGTTCGAGGTGTTTCTTCTCCATCTTGAATTCGGGGATCCCATAACGCAACAAACCACCGACCTTGTCATCGCGCTCGTAAACGACGACGGTGTGACCGGCGCGGGTCAGCTGCTGCGCGGCCGCGAGCCCAGCGGGCCCGGACCCGACGACGGCAACCGTCTTGCCGGTAAGCCACTCGGGCGGCTGAGGGCGCACGAATCCCGATTCCCAAGCCGTGTCAGCGATCGAGACCTCGATGTTCTTGATGGTGACCGCTGGTTGGTTGATCCCGAGTACACACGCCGTCTCGCAGGGCGCGGGGCACAGCCGGCCGGTGAACTCCGGGAAGTTGTTCGTCGCGTGCAGCCGCTCCGAAGCGCCTTCCCAGTCGTCGCGGTACACCAGGTCATTCCACTCCGGGATGATGTTGCCGAGCGGGCATCCCTGATGGCAGAACGGAATACCGCAGTCCATGCAGCGGCTCGCCTGCGTAGAGATGATCGGCAGCAACGCACGGCGAATGCCGTCCGGATAGATTTCGTTCCAGTCGTTGACGCGCTCGGCTACCGGTCGGTGCGCCGCTTCCTCACGTGTGTGCTTTAGGAAACCTCTAATATCAGCCATGGAGCGCCTCCATCATCCGAGTCGCGGCCTCTTCTTCGGAGAGACCTTGTTCAAGCGCTTCGGCACGCGCGACCAGTACGCGCTTGAAGTCGCGGGGCATTACTTCGGTAAATCGGGTCAGGCTGTTGGACCAGTCCTTCAACAGCGCCTCGGCGACGGGCGACCCGGTCTCCTCAAAGTGCCGTCGTACGGCGGTTTCCAGCTCATCCGCGGCTTCGTCCACCACAGGATGCAGCTCGACGAGCTCGCGGTTGACCCGTGCCTCATCGAGATCGAGAATCCAGGCGACGCCGCCGGACATACCAGCCGCGATGTTGCGGCCGGTTGATCCGAGGATGACCACCTTGCCACCGGTCATGTATTCGCAGGCGTGGTCGCCGACGCCCTCGACGACCGCGGTGGCGCCGGAGTTGCGGACACAGAAGCGTTCGCCGACCTGACCGCGAAGATAGATCTCACCGGAAGTCGCGCCGTACCCGATCACGTTGCCGGCAATGATCTGGTGTTGCGCCTCGAATGTCGCGGCGCGGTCTGGGCGTACGACGATGCGGCCTCCGGAAAGTCCCTTACCGACGTAGTCGTTAGCGTCACCTTCGAGTCGCAACGTGATCCCGGCCGGCACGAACGCGCCGAACGACTGCCCGGCGGACCCGGTGAACGTGATGTCGATCGTGCCGTCGGGCAGACCCGCGCCCTTGTAACGCTTAGTCACCTCATGCCCGAGGATCGTGCCGACCGTGCGGTTGACGTTGCGGATCGACACTTGCGCGCGCACCGGCTCACCGCGTTCGAGCGCGTCTTCGGCGAGCCTCACGAGCTCGTTGTCCAGTGCCTTGTCCAGGCCGTGGTCCTGACCCGTGGTGTTGTGCCGCGGAGCGCCATCGGCGAGTTCCGGCACGTACAACACCGGACTGAGGTCAAGTCCGGACGCCTTCCAATGGTTGACCGCACGCTCGACGTCGATGACCTCAGCGTGCCCGATCGCTTCTTCGATGCTGCGGAAACCTAGTTCCGCGAGCAGTTCGCGCACCTCTTCGGCGATGAACTCGAAGAAGTTGACGACGTACTCCGCCTTGCCACTGAACCGCTCGCGCAGCACCGGGTTTTGAGTCGCGACGCCGACCGGGCAGGTGTCGAGATGACAGACACGCATCATGATGCAGCCGGACACCACAAGTGGAGCCGTCGCGAAGCCGAACTCTTCAGCACCCAACAGCGCCGCGACGATCACGTCACGTCCGGTTTTGAGCTGACCGTCTGCCTGTACGACGATCCGGTCGCGCAATCCGTTGAGCAGCAGGGTTTGCTGCGTCTCGGCGAGCCCGAGCTCCCACGGACCGCCGGCGTGCTTCAGCGACGTCATGGGGGCGGCTCCGGTGCCACCGTCATGACCAGAGATCAGTACGACGTCCGCGTGCGCCTTCGATACGCCCGCAGCCACCGTGCCGACACCGACCTCGGCGACGAGCTTGACGTGGATCCGCGCCGATGGGTTGGAGTTCTTCAGGTCGTGGATCAGCTGAGCGAGATCCTCGATCGAGTAGATGTCGTGGTGCGGCGGCGGCGAGATCAGTCCCACGCCGGGCGTGGAATGGCGGGTCTTGGCGACCCACGGATAGACCTTGTTGCCGGGAAGCTGTCCGCCCTCGCCGGGTTTCGCACCCTGCGCCATCTTGATCTGGATGTCGTCGGAGTTGGTGAGGTATTCCGACGTCACGCCAAACCGGCCGGACGCGACCTGCTTAATAGCCGACCGCCGTTGCGGGTCATAGAGCCGCTCGGCGTCCTCGCCGCCCTCACCGGTGTTGGACTTACCGCCGAGCTGGTTCATCGCGATGGCAAGCGTTTCGTGCGCCTCCATGCTGATCGACCCGTACGACATCGCGCCCGTCGAGAACCGCTTGACGATCGCCGAAACCGGCTCCACCTCGTCGATCGGAACCGACTCGCGGCCTTCCTTGAACTTAAACAGACCGCGCAAGGTCATCAGTCGCTCAGACTGCTCGTTGACTCGGTCGGTGTACTGCTTGAAGATGTCGTAGCGACGGTTACGGGTGGAATGCTGCAGCCGGAAGACCGTCTGCGGGTCGAACAGGTGCTCTTCACCTTCGCGGCGCCACTGGTACTCCCCACCCATGATGAGCGTGCGGTGGTTGGGCGCAAGACCGTCGACGGGGTACGCCGTGCGGTGTCGCCGGGCGACCTCCTCGGCGATGGTGTCGAGGTCGATGCCGCCGAGCTTGGTCGTCGTACCAGTGAAGTACTTGTCCACCAAGGGTTGCGCGAGCCCGACGGCCTCGAAGATCTGAGCACCGGTGTACGACGCGACGGTCGAGACACCCATCTTGCTCATCACCTTGAGCACGCCCTTGCCGAGCGACTTGACGAGGTTGCGCACTGCGAGATGCGGTTCCTCGGTGACGTAGTAGCCGTCCTTCGCGAGGTCTTCGACGGACTCCATAGCGAGGTACGGATTGACCGCGGCGGCGCCGTATCCCATGAGAAGCGCGACATGGTGCACTTCGCGTACGTCGCCGGCCTCGACGACCAGCCCCACCTGGGTCCGGGTCTTCTCACGCACAAGGTGATGATGCACGGCTGAAGTCATAAGAAGCGACGGAATCGGTGCCAGTTCGCCCGTGGAATGGCGATCGGACAGCACGATAATTCGCGCGCCCTCGGCAATCGCGGTCGAGACCTCGGCGCAGATCTCGTCGAGCCGCTGCTGGAGCGCCGCGCCGCCGCCTTCCACGGGATACAACCCGCGGGAGACGTGCGTGATGAACCCCGGCAGAGTGCCTTCACGGTTGAGGTGCCGGATCTTGACCAGCTCGTCGTTGTCGATGACCGGGAATGGCACGAGGATCCGGCGGCACGAGACCTCGGAGGGCTCGAGCAGATTGGCCTCTGGGCCGATCGAGCCGTGCAGCGAGGTGACGAGTTCTTCGCGGATGGCATCGAGCGGCGGGTTGGTCACCTGAGCGAACAACTGAGAGAAGTAGTCGAACAGTAGCCGCGGGCGCGCGGACAGCACGGCGATCGGCGTATCGGTGCCCATCGACCCGATCGGCTCGGTGGCCGAGTTCGCCATCGGCGTCAGCAGTATCCGCAGCTCCTCCTCGGTGTAGCCGAAGACCTGCTGTCGGCGAGTAACCGACGCGCGAGTGTGCACGACGTGTTCACGGTCGGGCACCTCATCAAGGCGGATCTGGCCGGTCTTGAGCCAGTCGCCGTACGGATGCTCGGCGGCAAGACCGTTCTTGATCTCCTCGTCCTCGATGATCCGGTGCTCGGTGGTGTCGACGAGGAACATCCGGCCCGGCTTCAGCCGGCCTTTACGGACAATTGTGGCCGGGTCGAGGTCGAGTACGCCGACCTCCGACGCGAGCACGACCAGGCCGTCGTCGGTGACCCAGTAGCGACTGGGCCGCAGACCATTGCGGTCGAGGACCGCGCCGATTTGTGCTCCGTCGGTGAATACGACGCACGCAGGGCCGTCCCACGGCTCCATCATCGCGGCGTGGAAGGCGTAGAACGCTTTGCGTTTCTCGTCGATTTCGGCGTGGTTCTCCCATGCCTCGGGGATCATCATCAGCACCGAGTGCGGCAGCGAACGCCCGCCCATGTGCAACAGCTCGAGCACTTCGTCGAACGACGCCGAGTCAGACGCGCCCGGCGTACAGATCGGGAAGAGTCGCTCCATGTCACCGGGGATGAGCTCGCTCTGCAGCAGCGCTTCGCGGGCGCGCATCCAGTTGCGGTTACCCATCACCGTGTTGATCTCGCCGTTGTGCGCGATGAACCGGAAGGGGTGCGACAGCGGCCAGCTGGGGAACGTGTTGGTCGAGAACCGGGAGTGTACGACGGCCATCGCCGAGGCCAACCGCTCGTCGACCAGGTCAGGGAAGAACTTGTCGAGCTGGTCGGTGGTCAGCATCCCCTTGTAGATGAGGGTGCGCGAGGACAGCGACGGGAAGTAGACGTCGGAGTCGTGCTCGGCACGCTTGCGCAGGCAGTACGCCGCCCGCTCCAGCGGCATTCCGGTCAGCGCCGCGCCTGCGGCGCTGACGAACAGTTGACTGAAGGCGGGCATGACGCCGCGCGCGGTCGCGCCGAGCATGCCGGGCTCGATCGGTACGTCGCGCCAGCCCAGAACGGTCAGATTTTCCTCGCCGGCGATCTTCTCGATCTGGCGGCGGGTCTGCGCCACGGCCTCGGCATCGCCGGGCAGGAAGGCGGTGCCGACGGCGTACGCCCCGGCCTCGGGCAAATCGAAGTCGACAACTGCACGCAAGAACGCGTCCGGAACCTGCAGAAGGATCCCGGCGCCGTCGCCGGAGTCTGGTTCGGCGCCCGAGGCTCCGCGGTGCTCGAGGTTGCGCAGCGCAGTCAGCGCCTTAGCAACGATGTCGTGGCTGGCGTCGCCCGTCAGTGTCGCGACGAAAGCCACGCCACAAGCATCGTGCTCGTGGCGTCCGTCGTACAAACCCTGCGGTGGCGGGAATGCTTGCATAGCGGCATTCTCCCGTCGTCAAGTGCATCTCGATGGATACAGTTAATGTGCTTTTTAGAGCGCGGGACGACATTGGCCCATGCAAGTTCCTAAGCGTACAACATGCCCTGTGTGTTCATCGAAAGTTGAGACGAACGGAGCACGCCCTCGGCTACGCTTCGCTGGTGAGCGCCCTAATGAGCCCAGATGAGATACGTAGCCCCGCGACCCGCGGTCAGGTCGCGGCGTGGGGACTGTGGGACTGGGGCTCGGCCGCATTTAATGCCGTCATCCTGACGTTCGTTTTCGGCCCGTACCTCACCAAAGCAGTCGGCGACGACCTGCCGGGCGGAATCAGCGCCAGTACGTGGCTCGGCTGGGCCCTCGGCATCGCGGGTTTCCTGATCGCCGTACTCGCACCGGTCACCGGACAACGCGCGGACGCGGGCGGGCACCGCAAGCTGTCGCTCGGCGTATTCACCGGGTTGACCGTGCTGGCCACGGTGGGTTTGTTCGCCGTGAAGGACGACTACCACTATCTGTGGATCGGCCTGGTCCTGCTCGGCGCGGGATCGATCTTCATCGAGTTCGCCGGGGTGTCCTACAACGCGATGCTGCGGCAGGTCTCGACGCCGCACAACATCGGCCGGGTGTCGGCGTTCGGATGGTCGCTCGGCTATTTCGGCGGCATCGTGCTGCTGCTGGTCTGCTACGTCGGCTTCATCAAGGACGACGCGCTGTTCGGCGTCAGCACGGACGGCGGGCTGAACTTCCGGGTTGTCGCACTGTTTGCCGCGGTCTGGTTTGCGGTGTTCGCGCTCCCGGTGCTGTTCAAGGTGCCTGAGGTCAAGGGGATCCCCGCCGATCGGCGACCTAGTTTCCTCCAGGCCTACCGCAAGCTGTTTCGCGACATCCGAGACCTTTACCGCTCGGACCGGCACACGGTGTTCTTCCTCGGCGCGAGCGCGCTGTTTAGGGACGGACTGGCGGGCGTTTTCACGTTCGGCGCCGTACTGGCCGTCAACGTCTACGGCTTTACCGCCGCGTCCGTGCTGATCTTCGGCGTCGCCGCCAACGTGGTGTCCGCGCTCGGTGCGCTCACCGCCGGCCGGTTCGACGACCGCACCGGACCTAAGACGGTCATCGTGGTCTCGCTGGTCGGGATGCTGGTCGCCGGCACCGTGCTGCTGTTCGTGTCCGGCAGCATGATGTTCTGGATCTTCGGGCTGTTCCTGTGCCTATTCGTGGGACCAGCGCAATCCTCGTCGCGCACCTTCCTGGCGCGCCTGTCGCCAGTCGGCCAGGAGGGACAGATGTTCGGCCTCTACGCCACGACCGGACGCGCCGTGTCGTTCCTCGCACCGGCGCTGTTCGGCTTGTTCAGCTTCCTGTTCAGCTCGGACCGGGCCGGCACGATCGGCATCCTGCTCGTCCTGCTCGCGGGCCTGCTGGCCATCTTGCCGGTACGCCGCCCCGTCGACACCGCCACCTAGCCGCGATCAGACCCCCGTGACATTCCGGTACACATGTGCCGATGCGCACACTGATTCCCTTCGGACCTGATGCGAACCGGCACGTATGTGAGCATTTGTATGGGCGCGAAACGTCCGCAAGCCGACTACCCCAACTCGCTCGCTATTTGCGAGACGTACCCGAAAACACGCCCAGCAGGATCGCGGCAACGACGGCTCCGCCCGCGGCCCAGGCGAGGACCTGGTCACCGTTCGCGTGGTAAAGCGGCACCCAGATCACCGGCGCGATCGCGGCGCCGACGAACTGGAAGGCCAGCACGAACGACACCGCGCCGCCCCGGTTGTTCGGCACGGTCCGCACGGCCAGCACGCTGGTTGCCGCGCGGACTCCGGTATTCGCTGCGCCGCCGATCAGCATCCCCAGCACCATCACGATCAGTGCCGGCGCGAGACCGGCAATCACTGCGGCGCCGGCTAGGACGAGCGCGAGTACGGCGCCGGCCACCCGGATCCCGACGCGGTCGGTGAAGCTCCCGACCAGCGGACCCGCGGCCAGTCCTGCGACACCGCAGCTGGCGACCACCAGCCCGCGCATAGTGGGGTTTGCGCCAAAGGTGTCGGAGGCCATGAGTGCGCCGAGCAGCAACATGCCCATCATCGTGAGGTACGCCGCCGCGGCCGCGAGTGCCGCGACGATCACTCCGCGGCGCAGGACGTTGCCCGATCCCTTCTCGACGGCGGGCGCCGTACGCGCGCCTCCGGATGGCGTCATCACCATGAGCACCAGACCCACCACGGCCGAAGCCGCGAACGCCCATCGCCAGCCGAGTTCGGCCGCGATCCCGCCGGCGAACGGCGCCATGGCCTGCCCGGCGGCCTGGCACGACCCGAACAGCCCGAGAGTGCGGCCTAGCCGTTCGGAGCTGGCCATGTCCGAGAGCACGGCCAGCAAGACCGGTGTCACGAATGCGTTTGCGATCCCCTGCAGTCCCCGTCCCAGCAGTATTAGTCCGAGACTCGACGCGAACAAAATCAGCACCGAGGCGGCGATGTAGACGGCGTACGCCGCCCTCAGGGTGCGCTGCTTGCCCCAGCGTTCGGCAAGCGAACCTGAGATCAGCAGTACGGCGGCGAACGGCACCATGTAGACGGTGATCGACAGGGCCGCGTCGGCGACACCGACGTGCACGCTGTGTCCCATCTCGGGCAACATCGTCGTGGTCATCCCGCCGCCGAACGGGCCAAGAAACCCGCCGGCGTACAACGCCCATACGCGCGGTTTTCGCCCGCGCCCGTCCACCGAATCGCTCGCGGACGACGCAGTTTGCTTCACATCCGCACGGTACTGATGACCTCCGCAACAGGCGATAGCAGGGTTAGCCTCGACAATGACCCCTGGAGGCATCATGAAGTTTGCCGTTATAGCCACGCCCACAACAAGCGGCGCCGATTGGGCCGAGCGAGCCAGACGGCTCGAGGGTGCCGGATGGCAGGCGGTCCTGGTGCCGGACGCCGGCGCCATACCGTCCACGTTTCCGACGCTCGCCGCCGCGGCGGCCGTCACAACGACACTGCGACTGCGCACCTGGGTGCTCGCCATACCGTTGCGGTCGGCGGCTGCCGTCGTACGCGAAACCGCCGCGCTACAAGTCCTGTCGGACGGGCGTTTTGAGCTTGGTCTGGGGACCGGACGTCCCGACGCGCAGAAGGAAGCCACCCAGTTAGGTCTCCCGTGGCCGACCGGGTCGCAGCGCCGGCAGCAACTACTCGACGTCGCGGGCGCCGTACGAGCCGAGGTGTCGCCGGCGCCACCGATCGTGGTGACCGCGAGCGGCGAGAAGATGATCGCGGCCGCGGCGCCGGTCGTCGACTGCGTCGCGCTCGCGCTCAGGCCGGCCGCCACCGAGCAAGACCTCGACGCCGCGGTGCAACAGGTGCGTGCTGTTGCACCCGCCGTACCGCTGTCCCTGCAGGCGATGGGCGTCGGCGGACGGCTGCCGGCGTATATGGCCCGGGCCGGCATCAACGGCGATGCGCTGCTCAACGGCGGCGCCATCGGCATGCTGCCGGCCGATCCGGCCGCGATTGTCGACGTACTGCAAGGACGCCAAGAACGTTGGGGCGTTGACGAGATCGTCGTGGCCGAGGACTTCGTTGACGACTTCGCTCCGGTGCTCGCTCAACTGTCGGGGCAGTGACTTCTACCGATACTTTGTGATACTTTGGCTGAACTATCGTAAAGTATCGGGAGAAGGACGTGCAGCCGAGTCCGTACACGCCTGGGGCTATCGCGCCCGAAGTGCCAGGTCGCGACCACCAACTCGCCGAGTTCGACGAGCGCTTGTCGCTGATGGCCGACCTGCGACAGTTTATCGGCCGGCCCCGCATCGACATCGCGCCGCGCGGCGTCGGCAAGACGTCGATGCTGGCCCAAGTACGACGGATGGCCGAACAACGTGGCGCGGTGACGATCTGGGTCGCCGGTGGCGGCGGCAGCCTGATCGCAGACATCGCCGCGCAGTTCGAGATCGCCACCGACGGCTGGGCGCCGCGGACCCGTCGCAAGCTGCACGACCTTGCCAACAGGGCCAGCTTCAAGGTCCGCGTCGGCGTACCGGGTCTCGTCGGTGCCGAGGCCAAGCTTGCTGCGCCGGACGCTTCCGCTCACGATCCGGGAGCCCCGGCCGGCGCTGGTGAGCTGACCACGTTTCTCGCCGAAGCGGCTAAGGCCGCGCAGCGCGAAAAGCACAGCGGGCTCGTCCTACTCATTGATGAGATTCAGGACGCGGACAAGGTCGGGCTGAGCTCGTTCGCGCACGGCTGGCAAAACCTGCAACACCTCCCCGGTAGCGGCGCCGCTCCGGCCGCCGTGTTCGCCGCCGGCCTACCGAACTCCGACACGGTGCTGCGCGCCGCCGCCAGCTTCACCGAGCGGTGGGACTATCAGCCGCTTGACCTGCTATCGCCGAACGCCGCGATAGCCGCGCTCGTCCGCCCGGCACAACGACTTGGCGTCACGTGGGCACCGGATGGACTACGAGCCGCGGTCGAATACGCCGAGGGCTTTCCGTTCACGCTGCAGCTTCTCGGAGACGCCGCCTGGCGGGCCGCCGGCAGGCCTGACGCCGGACGGCAGATCACGCTCGCGCACGTGCACACGGCCCGACAGACGATCGCCACCGATCTTGAGACGCTGCACCGGGCTCGGTGGAACGCTGCCACACCTGCCGAACAATCGTTCCTTCAAGCAATGGCCGACATCGGCGGTACGTCGGTGAGCCGCACGGACATCGCGACCGCACTACACGTGGCGAGCCGCAGCCTGAGCGAACCGCGCGACCGACTGATCGCGAAGGGGATCATCCGTGTCACCGGACACGGACAGCTCGGGTTCACCATCAACGGATTCGGCGACTACCTCCGCGACCGCGCCGACGACTGAGGTTGTAGACATATTTGTCTACACGATCGTAGGACGGTATATGTCCGAAACGACCACGCGCCATCTGGGTCTGAAGCGGGGATGATTAGGCCTGCCGTGATCGTCACTGCAGGCAGGATCTTGCGTGGTGGCCCGAACGTCGTGCTGGTCGTGCCACTCACTCGAACAATCCGGGAGACTGGTGTGGAGCACGTGCGTTCCGTTGCCGTCAGCAGAGTGCGGTCGAATCTTGGAAACGTGGGCCCAGTTGTACTCCAACAGATTCGCACTACGCTGGCCGTCATCTTCGACATGTAACTAGTGGACATGCCCCCGTAGCCGGCACCGGAAGACGCCTCGCTTCCCCGGTCGCCGCGCATGGCCACTCGGCTTCACCAACCGCGGATTCGGCGACTACCTCAACGTTACTGTCGCTCAGGAATCGGACTCGATCACGCAGATCTGCTCCCCCTGACCGCACACGTCCCCGACCACGACCTTCAGGTTGCGCACCGTGCCGGAACGATGGGCCAGCACCGGATTCTCCATCTTCATTGCCTCGAGAGCAGCCACTATGTCGCCCTGCACCACGCGGTCACCTTCGGCGACCATCACTTTCACCACAGTGCCCTGCATCGGCGTCACGACCGCGTCACTCAACTCCACGGTCGCGATCTTTCGGTTGACGCTGGAGCGGATCGAGTCAGCGCGTTCACCAAGCGTCGCCAGGCCGGGAAGCTCGATGCGGTGGACGTTCCGCCCGATCGCGACCTCAACGATGTTGGACGAGTCGTCGCCGCTGCGGTCCTCGCCGAGTAGCTGGTCAAGGTTCGACTCGATCCAACCTGTGTGCACCCCGAACGTGCCGTTTGGCGCGGTGAAGTCGGGATGCGCGAGGATCGCCCGATCGAGCGTGAGCACGGTAGGCACGCCCTCGACATGAAGCTCCTCAAGTGCTCGGCGCGCTCGTGCAAGCGCGGTGGCTCGGTCTTTGCCGGTGACGATGAGCTTGCCGAGCATCGAGTCGTAAAACTCGGTGACGGTGGTACCCGTCTCGACCCCGGCGTCGAGACGCAGACCCGGGCTGCGCGGGAAGTTCCACCGGGTGATCCGTCCTGGAACTGGCCGAAAGCCTTCCGACGGATCCTCGCTGTTGATACGCAGCTCGATGCTGTGTCCCCGGGCCGGAGGCATCACACTGAATCGAAGCCGCTCTCCCCGTGCGATCGCGAACTGCTCGCTGACAAGGTCGACCCCTGTCGTCTCTTCGGTCACCGGATGCTCGACTTGTAGCCGCGTGTTGACCTCCAGGAACGACACCGTGCCGTCGTTCCCGATGAGAAACTCCACGGTTCCCGCGCCGACGTAGCCGGCCGCGGCGCCGATTCGCAGCGACGCGTCGACGATCGCGCCCGTCTGCTCCTCTGCGAGGAACGGCGCCGGCGCCTCCTCGACCAGCTTCTGATGACGACGCTGAAGCGAGCAGTCGCGGGTCCCGACGACGACCGCGTCACCGTAGCGGTCGACAAGTAGCTGAGCCTCGACATGTCGCGGCCGCTCAAGGTAGCGCTCGATGAAGCACTCGCCGCGACCGAATGCGGCAACCGCCTCGCGCCTCGCCGACTCCAACTCTTCGGCGATCCGGGACCGGTCGTGAACCACGCGCAGGCCTCGTCCGCCACCGCCAAAGACTGCCTTGATCGCGATAGGCATGCCGTGAGCCGCGACAAACTCGTCCACATCGGCCACCGAGGACACCGGCTCCGCGGTACCTGGGGTGAGTGGCGCCCCGACGCTACGCGCAACCGCGCGGGCCTTGACCTTGTCGCCGAGCATTTCTATCGCGGCGGGTGGCGGACCAACCCAGATCAGCCCGGCCGCCGTTACCGCGCGTGCAAACTCGGCGCTCTCGGACAAGAACCCATAGCCGGGATGGACCGCCTCCGCACCACTGGCCAAGGCGATATCGACCAGTCGTTCAATGTCGAGGTACGTCGTGGCGGCGAGGTTGCCGGGCAGCGCGTGCGCTTCATCGGCAAGACGGACATGCGGGGCGTCGGCATCCGCGTCTGAATGCACGGCGATGGTACGCAGACCTTCATCGTGGGCAGTCCGGATCACTCGCACGGCGATCTCGCCGCGGTTTGCCACCAGAACACCGGTGAAGTCTCCATGACGCAGTTCGGGCTGGACTGTCATCGACGGGTCTCCGATTCTCATTACGAGGCTCCGCCGGATCTGGCGAGTACGTCGCGTGCCTGCCGGACATGCACGTGGTCGACCATTGCTCCGTCTACCAACCCAACACCGTCGCCGGCGGCCCGCACGACGCGCCGGGCGTGCGCTACCTCCTCCGGCGAGGGCGAGAAGACTCGGTGCGAAACTTCGACCTGCTGCGGGTGCAAGCACAGCTTGCCGTTGTATCCGAGATCGCGCGCCACCGCGGCGTCGGCCTCAAACGCGGAATCGTCGTGTACGGCGACGACTACCTGGTCGACGGCGTACGCGCCGCTGAGCCGGGCGGCAAGGACTACCTGGCTGCGTGCATAGAGCACCTCGTTGCCGGCGTTGGTGCGTCGCCCGCCGAGGTCGACGATGTAGTCTTCGGCGCCGAAGTAGCAGCTATCGGGGCCGGCCTCCAGGATGACTCGCGCGTCCGCCACCCCGCGCGCGCTCTCCACACCCACCATCAGGTGACGGTCCGGCAGTAGTAAACGCACCCGTTCGACGGCCTCGGGCGACTCGGCCTTAGGTAGGACCACTCCCACGCGGGGAATCTCGCGGACGAGCGACAAGTCTTCGTCGATCCAGGGGCTTCCCATCTCATTGACGCGCACCAGAATCGGGACGTCCCCGTCCAGCAACTGTGTCTGGGTCAGGATGGCACGCAACTGTTCGCGCGCCTGCGACTTGGCGCCGTGCTGCACCGCGTCCTCGAGGTCGAGTACGGCGACGTCGGGCCGGATGTCGGGGATCTTTGCCGCCATTGTCGGCTTGGAGGCTGGCATGAACAGCACGCTGCGGGGTGCGACGGTTATCTGGCTCATGGGATGAAGACAATCTCCTTCAGACGGGGCTGATCACATGATGGCGACGGTTCGCAGACCGGCTCCAGCCTTGAGCAGCGTGAAACCGCCGGACCAGTTCGGTGCGCAGGTCACCGGGCTCCACGACCGCATCGACGATGAGCCGGCTCGCGACGTTGAGCAGGTCGGCATCAGCAGACTGCTCGGCAACCTTCTCGGCGACGAACTGTTCGCGCTCGTTATCGTCCTCAATGGCCTCGATCTTTCTCGCGTAGATAGCGTTAGTGGAGGCCTCCGGCGACATCGGAGCAATCGTCGCGCCGGGCAGGGCGAGGGTGGCACGCGGCTCAAAACCTGGCGCACACATCGCGTAGAAGCCCGCTGCATATGCCTTACGGAGTACCACGGCGACCTTCGGAACCTCGGCGCTGGCCATCGCGGTCACCATCTTCGCGCCGTGTCGGATGATCCCCTGACGCTCGATTGCGACTCCAACCATGAAGCCGGGCACGTCCTGCAAAAACAGCAACGGGATGTTGTAGGCGTCGCACATGCTGATGAACCGGGCGGCCTTGTCGGCCGAATCGACGAATATCGCGCCACTGCGCACTGACGGCTGGTTCGCCACTACACCGACGACCGAGCCGTCGAGGCGAGCGAAACCGACGACGATCTCCGTGGCCCAGCGCGCCTTGATTTCGAAGAAGCTGTCCGCGTCGGCCAGGCGGTCGATCACATCGCGAACGTCGTATCCGCCGTTCTGCTCTTCGGGAATCAAGTTCGCCGGCCAGTCAAGGCGCGCGGGTTGACGTGCCTCGACCTCTGCCGGCCGAGTACGCCAGTCGTCGGGGAGGTAGGACAGCAGGTGCCGTGCCGCGGCGATAGCCTCCCAATCCGAGTCGAAAACCTCGTCGCCGCACCCTGAGATGCTGGCATGCATCATCGCACCACCCATCTCCTCGAGGGTGGTCTTCTCACCAGTCACCATCTCGGCAACCCGCGGCGAGGCGAGATACATCGAGGCATTGCCGTTGACCATGCCCACCCAGTCGGTGAACGCGGGCATGTAGGCGCCCCCGGCCGCCGACGGGCCGTGCAAACAGCAGATCTGCGGCACTCGCCCGGACAGTGCCACCTGGAGTTGAAAGATGCGCGAAGCGCCACGGCTGCCATGGAAGAACCCGAACTGGTCGGTCAGCCGCCCACCGGCGGAATCGACGAGGTAGAAGACCGGGAGCAGGTCTCTATCGGCGCGCTCAAGAATTCGAATCTGTTTCTCGACCGTCAACTCACCCCACGAACCGGCCTTGACCGCGAAGTCGTGCGCGATGACCGCTACCGTTCGGCCGTGCACGGTTCCGACCCCGGTGAGCACCCCATCGGCCGGGAGACCTTCACTAGCGCTGTTCGCTAGCAGGCCGTCCTCGACCCACGATCCCGGGTCGAGAAGGAGTGCGACCCGATCGCGGACCGGGATCTTCTCCGGCCAGCGCTCGGGACTGTTCCCGGCGCGGGCCGCGTCAATGGCTTCAAGAACAGGAATCTGCGAGTCCGTCACTCTCGTGGCTCCTTATGCATCAGGCCCGTGCGCTGCAGCTTGCAGACGAGTACTTCGTTCTGGTTGTATGCGCGGTGTTCGAAGACAACCAGGCCTGCGCCCGGACGCGAACTAGACTCCCGCGCACTGAGCACTTCGGTCTCCACTCGAATGGTGTCGCCGTGAAAGACCGGAGCCGGGAAGACCGCGTCCGACACGCTAAGTTGGGCCACTATCGTGCCCAACGTCAGCTCGTGCACGGAGAGTCCGACAACAAGCGCCATGGTAAACATGCTGTTCACCAACGGCTTGCCGAACTCGGTGGTCGCGGCATAAGCCGCGTCCAAGTGCAGCGGCGCCGGATTCATCGTCATCGTCGTGAAGAGCACGTTGTCGGTCTCAGTCACGGTGCGGCGCACCGCGTGCTGGACGATCGTTCCAGGTGCGAGCTCTTCGAACCACATGCCCGTTGTGGGACGAGCAGCGCTCATCCTTGCGCCCCGGAGTTCTGCTTGGCGCGACTCACCAGTTCGACGATTCGGTCGAGTACGGCGATGTCCTCTACCGCGCTGGTGTCACCGCTTGGGCGACCATCGGTAGCAACGTCACGCAACAGCCGGCGCACCGTCTTTCCGGTCCGAGTGCGCGGCAACGCGTCAACGACGTACACCGCACCCAGCTGGACGTACTTTCCGAGTTGCTGCGGCACGGTCTTCGTGATCGTGTCGACAGTGTCCGAGGGTGCGTCCTGGGTGAGCCGCACGAATGCCACCGGCACAGTCCCCTTCGTCGCGTGGGAGACGCCGACGACCGCCGCCTCAAGCACATCCGGGACACCGCCGACTGCCTCTTCGATCTCCATCGTCGATATCCGGTGGGCCGCAACGTTGATCACGTCATCGGATCGGCCCAGCACCCACAAATGGCCATCCGGGTCGATGACCGCCTCATCGCTGGTCGCGTACGCACCAGGGAACCGTGCAAAATAGGTCTCCTTGTATCGATCGGGATCCTTCCAGACCGAACGGGCCAGAGTGGGGAACGGACGAGTAATGACTAAGTTGCCTTTTACGCCAACGGGAACAGGCTGACCTTCGTCGTCGACGACGGCACACGTGTGACCCGGGACGGGGGTGCCTGCGGATCCGGCCTTGAGGGGATCCACTCCGTAGATGGGGTAGGTCCAGGTCGAACCGGTCTCGGTCTGGCCGTAGGCGTTGATCACCGGTAGCCCGCCACTTAGATGCTCATTCGTCCAGGTGAAGGTCTCGCTATCTAGTGGTTCACCCTGCGCTGTCACAAGTTTGAGCAACGGCAGCGGATGTGCATGGTTGATCTCCTCGCCGAGTCCACGCAACATGCGCAACACGGTAGGTGCGGCGAGCAATTTCGTAACCGCGTGCTTCTCACAGATCTGGTAGAAACGTTCATTCGTCGGCGCATCGAGCGCACCCTCGTAACAAACGATCGTCATGCCGTTGGCCAGTCCACCGATGACAGCCTGGATAGGGAAGGTAAGCCACCCGACGTCGGCCGCGACCCAGTAGACGTCACGATCCTGCGGGCCCACTTGCCAGTGCGCATTGGCCCAGGTTCCAACGAGGAAACCACCGACGCTGTGCACGACACCCTTGGGCTTCGCCGTGGTTCCGCTCGTGAATATTAGGAACGCCGGCTCGTTCGGATCCATCTGCGCCATGGGCGCCGACACGGTTTGCTGCGCGAGCAACTCGGCGTAGTCGACCTCTCCGTCGGTCAGCGCAACTCCGTGCCCGGTACGGTCAAACACGATCGTCACCGGTTGCTCGACGAGGTCGGCCCGGGCGGCGCGAAGTGTGTCAAGCAGCGGCACCTCGTGTCCGCGACGGTAACTCGCATCCGCGACAACGACCGCCTTCGGCTCGGCCTGCGCCAACCGCGACCGCACGGCCTCCTCGCTGAATCCAGAGAAGAGAATCGTATATATAGCTCCAATGCGGTTGCATGCGTGTATTGCCACGAACGCCTCGACCGTGTTGGGAAGGTAGATGGCCACGATATCGCCCCGTCGCACCCCGACCGAGGACAGGCCGGCGGCGAACCGACCAACCTCGTCTGCAAGTTCGGCATAGGTGACGGTGCGACTGTCGCCAGGTTCCCCCTCCCAGATCACGGCTGGCTTGTCGCGAGTCTGTGGGTCCTCCGCCCAGCGATCGACACAATTGTCCGCAACGTTGATGCGGCCACCGACGTAGTACTCAAAATCGCCGAACCCGCCGGTGCGCAGCGTCGACCACGGCCGCTGCCAACGATGCTGCTTCGCGACCCACTCCCAATACAGGTCGGGATCTTCATCATGAAGAGCGCGCGCGTGCGCCGCCTCCTCTTGGTAGTCCGGCGCGACCCACTCTTCGCGCAACGGCAGCAGCGGTGCCGCGAGCATTTCACTCAGATTGTCAGACATTCATTCCTCCTTGGACGGTCCAACGGTTCGGCGCTATGAACTCAGGCGTAGGCCTTACTCAAGATGTCGAGCTGCACCTCGTCGACTCCGCCTCCGATGCGGAGGATCCGGACGTCACGCTGATGGCGGGCGATGTCACCTTCTTCTACGTATCCGGACCCGCCGTGAAGCTGCACGGCGTCATCGACCACTCGGGCGGCTGCAACGGCCGCGTGATATTTCGCTTTGGCTACCGTCCGCGGCGCGTCGGGATGCCCGGTCCGCAGTTGCTCGGCCGCGAGGTAGGTGATCATCCGGGCAGTGTCCAGGTCGATTTCCATCGTCGCCAGACGGTGGCGGACTGACTGCTTGTCTATTAGGTGCCCGCCAAAGGCCGCGCGGTCTCGAACGTGACGGATCGCCAGTTCAAACGCTTCGGCGGCGTGCCCAACACCCATCGCTGCAAGGATGACCCGCTCAAGCTGGAAGGCCGCCATGATCTGGTAGAAGCCACGATTGAGTCCGCCGACGATGTCGCTGCGCGGGACGAACACATTGTCCAGAATCACCTCGCGGGTATCGGATGACCGCCATCCCATCTTGGGCAGCGGTTTTCCCACGGACAGACCCTCGGTACCTGCTCGAACGAGAAATGTCGTAATACCGCGGTGTCCGCGTCCTGGCTCGGTCTTGGCGCCGACTATAAGGACGTCGGCCAATCCGGCGTTGGTGATGAACATCTTCTGACCCGTGATGCGGTAGCCGTCATCGGCCGCTACTGCCCGGGTGATCAGGCCCGCGACGTCCGACCCCGCGCCAGGTTCGGTGACCGCGATCGACGCAATCTTCTCCCCCGCCGCGATACCTTCGGCAAACTCTTCGCGGTGGGCATCGGTGCCGTTATCGATGATGTGTGTACCGGCCATGTATGCACTTACCAACGGACCGATCGCAACGCCACCGGCTGCCCTGGCGAGTTCCTCGGCGACTATGGCGACGGCTACCTGATCGCGACCACTCCCGCCCTGCTCTTCGGGTGTCATCAGGCCGAGCATTCCTGCAGCTCCCATTGATCGCCAGAGCTCATCGGTAAGGCGCCCGTCAGTCTCAGCCTGTGCCACCGCAGGGCGTACCTGTTTGTCGGTGAATGCGCGACACATCAACTGGAAGTCGCGGTGCTCGGGTGCGAGGGTCATTGTCGCTCCAATTAGTTTACCGTCTGGTCGGTAAACTACAATAACTCTGCGATCATAGGTAGGCAA
Organism: Antricoccus suffuscus; assembly: GCF_003003235.1. Taxonomy (NCBI): domain Bacteria; kingdom Bacillati; phylum Actinomycetota; class Actinomycetes; order Geodermatophilales; family Antricoccaceae; genus Antricoccus; species Antricoccus suffuscus. The sequence goes on along the minus strand of NZ_PVUE01000001.1, from coordinate 393,800 downwards.
GAGCCCAGACCCGGCGACCACGTTCACAACGTCGCGGAGCGCGACAACTAGGGTTGAGCGGATCTCGCCGAGCAGCGGCACCGAGGAGGAGACAGAAGTGGCGAAAGTTGGGCGCCCCAGTAACGCCGCCTCACGGCGACAGGAAGTTCTGTCCGCCGCCGTCGACGTGTTCAGCCAGCGTGGCTACCGCGGAACGTCGATGAACGAGATCGCCGTCGCATCCGGATTGAGCAAGCCAACCCTCTACCACTACTTCGACAGCAAAGAGGAGATCCTCGTCCGCCTCTACGAGGACCTCATGGAACGGTCCGTTGCGGAGGCGATAGCGATCTCGGACGAGGTCGACGACCCCATCGAAGCTTTCCGAGCGCTCATCGTCCAACGTGTGGTCGCGACCTGCACCAATCAGGCAATGCACAAGGTGTTCTTCGAGGAGGAAGAAGAGCTCCCACGGCACATGATGGACCGACTACTCAAACATCGACACGACTACGAAGGCATCCTTAAGGACGTCCTTCACAGGCTCACTACCCGCTACCGCTCGAGCGCAACGCTCGACGTAACGATGTATGTCAATACCTGTCTCGGCGCAGCGAACTGGGTCTACAAGTGGTATGACCCGCACGGCAGTCTCACTCCAGAACAGATCGGTAACCAGATCGCCGCATACCTACTGGCAAGTCTGAATACCGACCCACACACGGTCAGCTTGTGAGAGTTCACTAACTGGCAACACGCTCGATCAGTCGGTGTTGCCGAGAACCGACTGCTGACTCGGCACCTCGTCCTGCGCGAGAATGCCTACTGGGCAGGCGATCCCGTTGAAACCGTGGTTGCAGTAGCCGTTGGGGTTCTTGAACAAGTACTGCTGGTGGTAGTCCTCAGCCAGATAGATCGGCCCCACCGGTTCGATGTCGGTGGTGATCTCGCCGTGACCGGCCTCGGTGAGGCGAGCCTGGTACGCCGTACGCACCTTGTCAGCGACCTCGGCTTGCTCCGGAGTCGTCGTCAGGATGGTGGAGCGATACTGCGTGCCGACATCATTGCCCTGCTGGTAGCGGGTGGTCGGGTTGTGGTTCTCGAAGAACACCGCGACCAGCGCCTCGAAGGTGATCTGCTTCGGGTCGTACACAACCAGAGCGACCTCGGCGTGCCCCGTCCGACCACTGCACACCTCTTCGTAGGTCGGGTACGGCGTATAGCCCCCGGCGTACGCCGCGGCCGTCGTCCAGACCCCGTCGAGTTGCCAGAAGATGCGTTCCGCGCCCCAGAAACAGCCCATGCCGAAGACGGCGACCTCGAGGTTGTCCGGGTACGGCGGCTTGATCGGGTTGCCGAGCACTTCGTGCGTGTCGGGTACGGCGTACCCGTAGTCCGCGCGCCCCTTGAGAGCTACGCGTTCGTCGATCATGGACGGCGTTCCACCAAAAAGTCCCATGCCCAAAGCCTATGCCCAGCGTTGCCGGCGCGCATCTAACGTGATGACGAGTGCTCGCGGTCGCGTTTAACCCGCGCGGCCCGCCACACGCGAGCGGCACGGATGTCGATAGCGTCGGCGAAGGCGACAAGCGCCACGCCCACACTGGCTATCGCCAATCCCCAGGTGATCGCGTCGCCTTGGTGCCGGACGCTGGCTAGTATGGCGACGAAACAGCCAATAATGGCGCCGATCCCTCCGAAGAAGAAGGCGATCGTCGACCAGATATCTGTTCGGTCGCGGTGAATCGATCTCTTAGGCGACATAGTTCCCCCAGATGCGACGTGCTCGCTGTTGGAGTGCTGTTGCTAGCAAGACGTTCCCTCACCGAGCTACGTTGACATTGTCCTCCGCGAATCTGTGTTGTGCCTGTAATTGCGCTGACGAAATGCTGGGGTCGTAGGCTGGCTGGCATGCCTGACACCGACGCTCTTGCCGACCTGATGCGAGACAGCGCGCGAATCGTCGCGTTTACCGGAGCGGGCATCTCGACCGAGTCCGGCATTCCCGACTTCCGCTCACCCGGCGGCGTGTGGACCCGATACGATCCGCGCGAATTCACCTTCGACAAGTACGTCGGATCAGCCGAGGTCCGGGCAAACTCGTGGGCGATGCGCAAGGAATTCCTCGGCAACACGCCTGCGCCCAACCCCGCCCACCTGGCACTGGCCGAGTTGGACAAGGCTGGTCGCAGCCTTGGGGTGATAACCCAAAACATCGACGGTCTCCACCAGCTCGCCGGCTCGACCAACGTCGTAGAAATCCACGGGACGGCGCGAGAGGTGATGTGCATTGGTGCGGCGCCGGTGGCCGGTACGCCGGACGGCTGCGGATTTCGCGCCGACACCGCATGGGCTCTCGACCTGGTCGCCGCCGGTACGGCGGATCCGCGCTGCCCTGACTGCGGAGGACTGGTGAAGTCCGCGACCGTATCGTTCGGCCAGATGCTGTTCCCCGGCATCATCGAGGCATCCACCGATCTGATGGAGCAAGCCGACCTCGTGCTGGCGATTGGCTCGTCGCTGCAAGTCTTCCCCGCAGCGGACTTGCCAGTCCACGCCGTACGACACGGCGCACAACTGGCGATCATCAACGACGAGCCGACGCCGCTTGACTCGATCGCCCGGCTCGTGGTGACCGGTCGCGCCGGCGAAGTACTGCCCCCGACCGTCCGCAGCGCTCTCGCCTAACGCCGCCTCCGTCACGGCCGTTCGGGCACACATGTGCCAGTTGGCAGCGAAATTTTGCCAGCGGCGTTGCGTTACGGCACATACGTGGAGTTGCGAGAGGACGACGACACGGATCGGGGGTCTTAGGGTGAGGTCATGCCTCAGCTCTGGCCGGTCATCGGCCTCGTCGCCGGAGTCATCATCGTCAACGGCCTCGCCAGCCGGCTGCGCATCGCCGCACCGGTGCTGTTGGTCCTCATCGGTTTCGGCGTGTCGTTCATCCCCGGCGTACCCAGCTTCACCGTGTCACCCGACGTCATTCTGTTCATCCTGCTCCCGCCGCTGCTGTACGCCGCCGGCATGGAGTCCTCGATCATCGCGTTCAAGAAGCTGCTCCGACCGATCCTGCAGCTCGCCGTCGTTGCCGTGATCCTGACGGCCGTGGTGGTCGGCCTGATCGTGCACGCAGTCGTGCCCGCGATCCCCTTTCCGGTGGCGCTCGCGCTTGGCGCGGTCGTCGCCCCACCGGATGCCGTCGCCGCGGTGGCGGTGGCCCGCAAGGTCGGGCTGCCGCGCAGCGTCGTGACACTGCTCGAAGGCGAGTCGCTCTTCAACGACGCGACCTCGCTCGTCATGCTCAAGGTGGCGGTCACCGCGATCGGCGTCGGCACGTTTGGTTCCGGTGCCGCGGTCGGCGAGTTCGCGACGTCCGCCGCGATCGGGCTCGCCGTCGGCGCGATCCTCGGCGTGGGCGTCTCCTGGGCACGCAACGCACTGTCCAATTCGTTGTCGATCACCGCGCTGTCGCTGATTACGCCATTCGTGGCGTACCTCCTCGGAGAGCAATTGCACGGCTCCGGCGTACTCGCGGTCGTCGTCGCCGGGCTGATCGTCGGCTTCACCTCTGCGACTCATGTGTCAGGAGACGTCCGGATCGTCGAAGGGGCGACGTTCGCGACGCTGCGTTACGTCCTGGAGGGTGCCGTCTTCGCGTTGATCGGACTGCAGCTTTGGGACATCGTCCGATCGGTCCAGGAGAGCGCGGGTACGGCGTTGCTGGCCGCGGTCACCACCCTGCTCGTGGTCGTGCTCAGCAGGCCGCTCTGGGTGTACGGCGGCGACGCGCTCTCGCGCCTATTCCGCCGCGAGCACCGCCTGGAGCCTCGGAAGCTGGCGGTGGTGTCCTGGGCCGGGATGCGCGGCGTTGTTTCGCTGGCGGCGGCACAGACCTTGCCGCTAGATACGCCGCACCGCGACCTGATTCTGTTGTGCACGGTGGTCGTCATCTTCGGCACACTCGTCCTGCAAGGGCCAACCTTGCCATGGTTCGCTCGGATCGTCGGCGTACATGCGGACGATCCGGAGACGGCCGCCATCGAGGTACGACGGGCCCGCCACGAAGCGATGGCGGGCGCCAGCGAGATCGCCCACGCGGCACTGGACCAACACCACCTCCCCGCGCCCGCGCGGTTGCTCGTCGAACGCTGGCTTAAAGCCCGCGGCGCCGAGGCGAGTGTTGCCGAGGCCGACCGCGACCTCTACCTGCAGTACCAGGACACGATCAACCACGTACGGCGCGACATCATCGCATCCGAGCGCGCGACGTACATCCGGTTGCGCAACAACGGCAAGTTGTCCGAAGGGAGCTACCAGCAGATCGAGCGGGATCTGGATCTGGAGGAATCCGGGTTGATCCGCCGGCATAACCGCCGCGGACATCAGAACACGCTGATAGCCGAAGGCACCGATGATGAGACCGATCATTAGCATCCGCGTCACCTTGGCGTACGCACGTTGCGACGTACCCCGCCCGATCGCCACTGATGGGTAAGATTGACCAGCACCAGATCAGCCGATGAGGGGTGAGCACCCGATGTCATATGCCATCAACGCGACGGCGCGCACGCACCCAGGGCTGAAACGCGGAAACAACGAAGACTCCTACCACGTAGGCAATCGACTCATCGTCGTCGCCGACGGGATGGGCGGACACGAAGCCGGTGAGGTCGCGTCGGCGATCACCGCTGAGCATTTCGCCGACATCGACGAACACACCGTCGACCCGCGCCTCTACACAACATTGGCGGCCGCGATCGATGAGAGCAGCAAGGCGATTGCGGCCGCGGTCGAGACAAGCCCCGAACTGGCCGGGATGGGTACGACGGCCACCGCGATATTGTTCGGCGACCGGCGGATCGTGGTGGCCAACGTCGGCGACTCGCGGGCGTACGTCTACCAGCGGAGTCGTTCTCGGTTGACGCAACTGACCAGCGACGACTCGTTCGTGCAGATGTTGGTCGATTCCGGCGAGATCACGGCGCAGGAAGCACATGACCATCCCTATCGCAGCGTCATCGTCAAATCGGTCGACGGCAGCAAGGTCAAGCCCCGTTTCACGACGCTGGTGCGGATGCACGGCGATCGTTATCTCGTGTGCAGCGACGGCCTCACCGACTACGTCGATATCGACGACATCACCACGGCCCTCGATCTTGAGGACATCGACGCCGCGGCGGACAAGCTCATCGCGCTCACCCTCGCCGCGGGCGCGCCGGACAACGTGACGGTGATCCTCGCGGACATCGTCGAAACCGCGGAGACCGGACAACACGCGCCGCCCGAGGCGTACCCGCGCACCGAACCAATCAAGATCGACCACGGTCGGTATCCACCGACGGTCACGCAGCACGCCTGACCCAGCCACGCCAGGCTCACCCCGGCGCCACCATCGACGCCGCCTGCCCTACAGTTGGACCTGTAACACTCCTAAGTACGACAGGGGAGCGCACAGCGCTGAGAGTGCGGGCAACCGCAGACCCTCACACCTGATCTGGGTAATGCCAGCGCAGGGAGTCGAACGCCGCGGGCGATTCGAAAGGATGAGCCACGGCGAGACGTGCCGCTTTTCTGTCCTTGAACCAGAGGGCAGGGATCAACGTGACAAGTACCAAACCAACGCGCGCAAGTAGTACGCCGACCAAGGCCCGCGCATCGACCGCATTTTCGCGATGGCGGACCTCCGACATTCTGATCACCGCCGTCATCGGCGTCGTCTTCGGCGTCGTCTTCTGGGGCTGGAACACCATCAGCCCCGCATTCGACAAACTCTTCGCCGGATCTCCGTGGGGCGGCCTGATCGTCGGCGTCTGGCTGCTGCCCGGCGTACTCGCGCCCCTGGTGACGAAGCGCGCCGGCTCGGGGATCCTGGCCGAGTCGCTCGCCGCACTCGTCTCGGTCCTCTTCGGCGCGCCATGGTCGGGCGGCTCGATCCTGTTGTACGGCGTCATCCAGGGAATCGGCGCCGAAGTCGGGTACGCCGTCGTCCTCTACCGCATCTGGAAGCCACTGGTCGTCTTCCTCTCCGGCGCCACGGCGGGAATCGCGTCCGGGCTCCTAGACGTCACGACGTACTACCCGGAGTTCGCGACCGGCTGGAAAGTCGTGCACGTAGTAGCGACGACCATCGGCGCATTGGTCGTGTGCGGCCTCGCGAGTCTGGCTCTGCACAAGGCTTTGCAAGCGTCCGGCGCGCTGCCGGCCCGGCGTGAGCAGAGGCGCATACCTGCGTGAGCCCGCACCCCGACCGGGGTCGGTCCCCCGCCCGGATTGAGGTGCGTGGGTTCGGCTTTCGGCATCTCGCGCGCCCGACCTGGGCGGTACGCGGCATCTCGTTCACCATCGAGCCCGGCGAACGAGTGCTCTTACTGGGCGCCTCCGGCGCCGGGAAGAGCACGCTGCTCAGCGCGATCGCCGGCCTGCTGGACTACGAGTCCGGCGATATCGAGGGTGAGATCCTGATCGACGGCCAACCACCGCGTCCTGGTGACGGCCGCTCGGGCATCGTCTTCCAAGACCCGGACGCGCAGATAGTCATGGGCAGGTGCGGTGACGAGGTCGCTTTCGGACTCGAAAACCACGGCGTACCAATGGACCACATCTGGCCGCGCGTCCACGACGCGCTCGCACAAGTCGACTTCAAGTACGACGTGACCCGCTCGACCCACTCGCTGTCCGGCGGCGAGCGCCAACGTCTCGTGCTAGCCGGCGTACTGGCGCTGCGACCGGGACTCCTGCTGCTTGACGAGCCGACGGCGAATCTCGACCCGGAAGGCACGGCAACCGTCGTCGGTGCGCTCGATCGACTGCGCCGCAGCAGGTCAAGCACGATCCTGATGATCGAGCACAAGGTCTCGGTGGCCCTGCCTATCGTCGACCGGGTGATCGTGATCGACTCGCAGGACGGGGTCATCGCCGACGGCACACCGGGCACGGTTATCGGCGCGCAGGCCACATCCCTTGCCGCACAAGGGGTCTGGATCGACGACTCCGCGCCAGTAGCACCAAGCTTCTGCAGCGCCGTTGGTGATGACCTGATGCACGCGGCAGCGCCACGCTATCGTCACTCGGCCGACGGGCCACTCTTGCCTCAGCCCGCCGACTTCACGTTGCGAGCAGGCACGACAACGGCACTCGTCGGACCGAACGGGTCCGGCAAATCGACGTTGGCGATGATGCTGTCGGGGCTCCGCGGCCCCAGTAGTGGGAGCGTGACCGCAACCGACGCCCTCGCGAATGCGGAGATTCGACGGAAACCCCTACACAAATGGAAAGCGTCGATACTAGTATCACGGATCGGTACCGTCTTCCAGAATCCAGAGCACCAGTTTTTGACGGGGACGCTGTCGGCCGAAATAGCCCTGGGCGCACAGCGGGCGGGCCGGCACGACGCTCAACGACGCGCCGAGGAACTACTCGAACGTCTCCATCTCACGCATCTCGCCGATGCCAACCCCTTCACACTCTCCGGGGGCGAGAAGCGACGCCTCTCGGTGGCGACCGCACTAGCGACGGCACCACGAGTCCTCGTGCTCGACGAGCCGACCTTCGGCCAGGACCGGCGTACCTGGGCGGAACTTCATCGGTTGTTGGCGCAGCAGCGTGACGACGGCGCCGCACTGCTGCTGGTAACTCACGACCACCTGCTGGTGGACACGCTCTCGGACGAGATTATCGGCCTGCGTCGTACCGAGGAGGTGCGCTGATGCCGCCTCCCGGACTCGTCGGCTTCGGTCAGGCCGCGCCGAAATCGCTGCTACGACGGTACAACCCGCTCGTGGGGATCTCGATCATCCTGGTCATCTCCCTGACTCTGCTGATCAACCTCGACCTGCGAGTCTCGCTCATCGTGCTCGCCGCCGAAATTCCACTGGTCGTGATGTCACGGATGACGCCGCGCCAGTGGTGGGCGCGCGGGTGGCCGATCGCGCTCGCCCTAGCCGTCGTCGTACTCACCAACCTGATCTTCTCGGCCGCCAGCGGCGGTACGACGTTGCTGCAGTGGGGTCCCCTCCACGTCACGTCCGGCTCACTCGGTGCCGCGTGCGCGGTCGCGGTCCGGCTGCTGGCAATGGCCCTACCGGGTGTCCTGTTCTTCGCGATCCTCGAACCGACCGACCTCGGCGACGCGCTCATCACGCACTGGCACACGTCGCCGCGATTCGCGATCGGCTCACTGGCCGCGGTGCGCATGATCCCGCTCATCTACGACGACTGGCAGCACATCAAGATGGCCCGTCGTACCCGTGGGATCTCCGGCGGCGCGAACCCGCTCAGGCACGCCCGGATGCTGACCGCCAGCTTGGTCGCGCTTCTCGTGTCGTCGGTACGCCGCGCCACCCGGCTCGCCACGGCGATGGATTCGCGCGGGTTCGACCCGGATCGCTCCAGCCCCTCGACCAGTTCAGGGGACGGGCGGCGACGCTCGCTTGCCCGCGAGTCATTCTGGCGCCGGCGCGACACGCTACTGGTCCTGGTGACCGTGATCGTCTGCGCCGGCGCGACGGCGTACAGCATCATCGGCGGTACGTTCCGGACGATTTTCGGCTAGTCCGTCTTAGGCTTTAGCCCGATCGCGGCCGTTGTACCGACGATAGAGATGGTCGAGGAGCCGTAACCATTCCCCGAGAAGGTGATCTGGCCGATCAGACTCTCACCTGAGCCGGTTTTGGTCTTGTCGCTGATCTCGTAGCCGGCCTTAGGCAGTTCGCTCATCCAGAAGTTATACGCCGCTTCAGGATCGGTCAGTGTCGCCAGACCGCTAACTTCGCCGCCCGTGCTGTAGGTCGAGATGTCTAAGCCATCGGGAACGGGGAATCCCTTTGGAAGCTCGGATTTTGTCACCGTGTCCCCGGCGCCACTCGACTTGTCGGACTTGGTTCCCTTGCTGTCGGAGGTCTTACTGGCGTCCGACTGCGCTGACTGAGTGGAGGTACCCGACTGGCCGCCGTCCCCAGCAGCCTGATTGTCGCCCGAACCGGACCTGCCGACCACGATGATGACGACCGCGATGGCGAGACCGACGACCGCAATCAGTCCCGCGAGCACCACGGGCAGTTTGTTTTTCGTCGCTGGAGGCTGGTCCTGATAGCCACCCTGATTCTGGTACGGCGACTGGCCTCCGTAGGGCGACTGGGTCATCTCGGCATCATTTCCTCGGTGTTCGGGTGTCAGCGACGGGACGGAACCCATCATCTCGTATCTCGAGTCCGACCACGCCACCGGAGTTGCGGTTCCGTTGATGGCTTGACGACAGGCGATAATTGGCGGATGACACAGTCGCCAGTCCCACCCGATATCGCCGCGTTCATCGCCAACCTGCCGAAGGCCGAGCTCCACGTACACCAGGTGGGCTCCGCATCACCGGCTACCGTCGCGAGCCTCGCCGCGCGACATCCAGGCACCGTGCCGTCGGACCCCGATGCACTCGCGGACTACTTCACGTTCACCGATTTCGGACACTTCATCGAGGTCTATCTGTCGGTAGTCGACCTCGTCCGCGAGCCGATCGACGTACGCGAGCTCACCTACGGCGTCGCGACCGATCTCGCAGCCCAAAACGTCCAGTACGCCGAACTCACCGTCACGCCGTACACCTCGGTCATCCGCGGAATCGATCCCGCAGCTTTCGTCGAGGCAATCGAAGACGCCCGCGTCGCCGCCGAACGCGACCTCGGTCTCACGCTGCGCTGGATCTTCGACATCCCAGGCGAATCCGGGATTGAAGCCGCGGAAGGCACACTTAAGGTCGCGCTTGAGCATGGCCCGTCGACGCTTGTCGGCTTCGGCCTCGGCGGCCCCGAGATCGGCGTACCGCGACCCCAGTTTGCGCCGTACTTCGACGCCGCCCGCGCGGCCGGGCTGCACTCGGTGCCGCATGCCGGCGAGTCGACCGGCGCACAGACGATCTGGGACGCGATCCACACCCTCGGCGCCGAACGAATCGGGCACGGCATCGCCGCGGCCACCGATCCGGAGCTGATGGCGTACCTCGCCGAGAACAACATCGCATTGGAGGTGTGCCCGACGTCCAACGTGGCGACCCGGTGTGTGCCGTCGATCGAGGAGCACCCATTGCCAGTGCTGGTCGCGGCCGGCGTACCGGTAACGATCAACAGCGACGATCCGCCGATGTTTGGTACGACGATCAACCGTGAGTACGAGATTGCGACCGAACTGCTCGGGCTGGACCGACACGGCATCGTCGACCTCGCCAAAGCGGCTGTGCACGCGTCGTTCATCGGCGAGGCCGACAAGTGGGCGTTGATCGACCAGATCGACGACACGGCAAGTCGGTCCTAGCTTGGCCCGGCAGGCGACCGACGGTGAGCTTCGGCGCGCGCTAGTTGCGCTAGCAGTCACCGAGATCGTCAGCTGGGGCGTCCTCTACTACTCGCTGCCCGTCGCGTCCGCGGCCATCTCGTCCGACACCGGCTGGTCGCGCACGACGATCGCTGCCATTTACTCCAGTTCGATCCTGCTGTCGGCGTTCATGGGGATCTGGATTGGGCGACTGCTGGACCGGATCGGTCCCCGGATCGTGATGTCGACCGGTTCGGTGATCGGCGCGGCGGGCCTCGTACTCTGCTCGCAGGCGCCGCACCTCGCCGTCTTCATCGTCGCGTGGCTCGTCATCGGCGTCGCTCAGTCCGCGACGCTCTATCCGCCGGCGTTCACGGCGCTCACCCGGTGGTACGGCGTACGTCGGGCCTGGCCGCTCACGATTCTCACGCTGGTTGCCGGGTTCGCCTCGACCGTCTTTGCTCCGCTCATTGCGCTGCTGCTGGACCATCTCGACTGGCGCCAGGCATATCTTGTGCTGGCGGCAATCGGTCTGATCATTACCCTTCCGCTGCACCTCGTGGCGTTGCGCGCGCCGTGGCCATCAACCCCGCGGGGTGCGACCGGCAAGACCGCCCTTGCCGTCGAACTCCGCGCGATCACCCACACCAAGCGGTTCCGCGCGCTCCAGGCGGCGACGATGGTCGCCGGGCTCGGCCTCTACTCGGTCACGCTTAACTTGATTCCGCTGCTCACCGCGCGTGGATTCAGTGATTCACTCGCCGCATTGACCTTCGGTCTGGTCGGTGCCGGACAGGTCGCCGGGCGACTTGTCTTCGCCCCGTTGAGCGGCAAAGGTACGCCGCGGGCTCGCATCTCCACGCAGATGATACTCACCGTCGTTGCACTAACTCTCGTCGCGACCATTCCCGGTCCGGTGGGGATTGTCATCGCGGCGGCAATCTTCATCGGTGCGGTCCGCGGCTCACACACCCTGCTGATGCCGACGTCCGTCGCCGATCGATGGGGCACGGCAAACTTCGGCGCGCTCAGCGGCCTGTTCAACGCACCGATCGCCGCGGCGATCGCTATCTCGCCCCTTGCCGGCGCGTTGCTGGCCGACGGGTTGGGCGGCTACGCCGCGGCGGCCGGCGTCTTCGCCGTACTGGCCGTCGTCGGCGTCGTACTGAGCCGTCGTACCTGAGCCGAATCGAGGCCCGGTCACTCGTCGGACGGATACCACAGACGCAGGCCCTCGACCTTCGCGAAGCTGGTCATCGTGTGTGCCTTTGTGGACGTCGGGCTCATGATGTCGCATACCTCCTGGCCTCGGACCAGTAACGCGTCAGCAATGAGCGATCGGTGACACCGCCAGGGCACCGCTTCGGCGCACATGATCGCGACCGGCTGCTCCTTCGCTAACTCGACCAACTCATCTATCGCACTTGAGAACTCGGCCGTCTGCATATAGTCGGCGTAGCTGCGGAAGCTCTTGTTGCGCCATGCCCCGTTGATCGTCGACTCTCCGGCAGGAGAATGCCGTAGGCCGCCCAATGATTTCATCGGTTGATATTCGATGTTCGCATCCGGCAAGGTTTCGGCTAGCTCAGACGCACCGAACTGCGGGTTATGCCGCGAGCCGGGCACCGTCCGCACATCGATGAGCCGTCGTACGCCGTTCACCTTAAGCATCTCGAGGAACTCGTCAATGGGATGCGTCGAATGCCCGATCGTATACACCTTGGTCGTCGCCATACCGCTATTGAACCCTGCCACGGTTGCTGCTCGGGAGAGGACGACACCCACCCTTCCCTGGTCACACGTAGCGCCTTCGGGGTAGCGTCAAATTAGAACCGTATTCCACCGGAGGGATGAGAAGGCATGACAGATACCGCAACAGTTGATCTCCCGCAGGAAACGAGTACCGGCGACGTTACTCATGTCGACGTACTGATTGTGGGTGCCGGAGTCTCCGGTATCGGCGCCGCGCACCATCTGCGCGACAAATACCCCGACCGGAGCTTCGCGATCCTGGATGCGCAGGATGCCTTCGGCGGCACGTGGTGGGCACACCGCTTCCCCGGCATCCGCTCCGACAGCGACCTGTTCACCTACGGCTACCAGCACAAACCGTGGCGCGGCCCGTCGATCGCGACCGCTGACCAGATCCTCAAGTACCTCGAAGAGGTCATCGAGGAGGAAGACCTGGCCGGTCACATCCACTACAGCCACCGAGTGACCGCGCTCGAGTGGTCATCCCAGGACAGTCAGTGGACCGCCCACGTCACCCGGGGCGACACCGGTGAGCAGGTGCGCTATACCGCCAACTTCTTGTGGATGTGCCAGGGTTACTACAACTTCGACGAGCCCTACACGCCCAACTGGCCGGGCATGGATCGCTATGAGGGGACCCTCGTACACCCGGAACAGTGGCAAGAGGATGTCGACTACGCCGACAAACGCGTGTTGATCATCGGCTCCGGCGCGACCATGGCGACCGTGGCCCCAGAGATGGCCAAGACGGCAGAGCACGTGACCGTGCTGCAACGCTCGCCATCGTTCTATGCCGCGCGGCCCGTCGTACACGACCTCGCCAAGATGCTGGAACCGCTGGACCTACCACCCGCATGGACCCACGAGATCCTTCGGCGCCAATACATCATGGAGAGCGACGCGATTACGACGCTCGCCCAGACGAACCCCGATGAGGCTCGCGAGATGTTGCTGGACGGCATCCGAGACCTGCTTCCGGAGGGCGCAGACATCGACAAGGACTTCACGCCGAAATACCGGCCATGGCAGCAGCGCATCGTGCGAGTCCCCGACGGCGACTTCTTCGAGCGGATGCGTGCCGGCAAGATCTCGGTCGTCACCGACACGATCAACGAGTTCGTCGAGAAGGGTGTGCAGATCTCCTCCGGCGAGGTGCTGGAGGCCGACATTATCGTCACCGCGACCGGCTTCAACATGTCAACGTTCGGCGACATCCCGTTCGAGGTGGACGGCGAGCCCGTCGACTTCACCAAACGCGTGACCTGGCGTGGGCTCATGATCAGCGGTGTCCCAAACATGACCTACGCATTCGGCTACTTCCGGCACAGCTGGACGCTGCGGATCGACATGATCAACGAGCTCGTCGGTCGCATCTTCGGGCACATGGTCGAGCGCAATGCGCACGTCGTCGTACCGACCCTGCGTCCCGAAGACGAAGACATGCCGCTGATGCCGTGGGTCGACTCGGAGAACATCAGTGCGGGCTACATGATGCGTTCGCTTGACAAGCTCTACAAGCAGGGTGACCGGGACCCGTGGAAGCATTTGTACGAATACGACCACGAGGCCAAGATCTTTCCCGAAATTGACGTGGAAGACGGTCTCGAATACCGCTGATACGGCTCCCTCGTACGGCGGGTCAGCGGGCGACGGCGTACCCCTGCATGCCTCGTGGGTTGGCGCCGGCGCGGATGAGCCCGTCTCGTGGGTCGTACGACGCCGCCGACATGCGACCAAGGGCCCAGTCACCGGCGAGCCGGATGCGATGTCCGCGGTCGGCGAGCTCATCGATGACGGCGTCCGGGATACGTGACTCGAGGTCGAGTACGCCGGGTTCCCACACCCGGGGGTCGAACGACGAGACCACGCCGGATGAGTGCCAGCTCGGCGCGTCGATGGCCTCCTGAAGGTTGAGCCCGCGGATAGCCTGGCCGAGCAGAAACACCAGCTGCCATTGGTCTTGTTGATCGCCGCCCGGCGTACCGAACGACGTCGTGACATCGTGCTCATCGGTCGACAGCGACGGAGTCAGCGTGGATCGCGGACGGCGTCCCGGTCGCAGCGACGACGGTAGACCTTCCTCGAGCCAGGTCATCTGCAAACGGCTGCCGAGCGCGAAGCCGAGCGCCGGGATGGTCGGCGACGACTGCAACCACCCGCCGCTCGGCGTCGACGAGACGACGTTGCCCCACCGGTCGACAACGTCCAAATGGCACGTGTCGCCGCGGGTCACCCCTTTACGGTCGATAGTCGGCTCGCCGATACCGGCGACGGTCTGGCCGACTTTGCTTGCCTCATAGGAAGTCCGGACCTGTACGGCGGACGCGAGCCGGCCGGCGACACCGTTGAGTGACCCGGGGCGTAGCTCCAGCGACGCTTCAGCTCCGATCAGGGCGCGGCGCTGCGCGACGTACGCCGGATCGAGCAGTCCGCTAACGTCGACCGGATTGTCAAGCGAGTCACCGCAGAATGCATCTCTGTCGGCAAACGCGAGTTTCGCTGCCTCCGCGACACTGTGAATCGTGGCAGCGTCCCAGTCCTCGAGGCGGTCCGGTAGGAGCCCGTCGAGGATCGCGAGCTGTTCGAGCAAGACCACGCCCTGCGACCAGGGACCGCATTTATAGATGGTCTTTCCGCGCCAGTCGAGGCTGAGCGGCTCTTCGTACGTCGGCGTCCACCGCGCCAGGTCTTCGCCCGTCATCACTCCCGCGTGCCGGGCGCCGGACGAGTCAGGGACTTCCTGCCGCGCGAACGCGTCGATTGCCTCTGCCACAAACCCGTGACTCCACGCGCGCAGCGCGGCATCGCATTGAGCCTCACGGTCGCTACCTGCGGCTTCGGCTTCGTCGCACAGGCGGGAGTACGTTGCGGCCAAGGTGGGGTTTCGAAACACCTCACCCGCCTGCGGCGCCTGGCCGTTGGGCAACCACGTCGCGGCCGACGTCGGCCAAGACTCGGTGAAGTAGCCCGCCATCCGGTCGATCGTGGTCGCCGCGCCGGCGATGAGCGGGTGACCGGCCCCGGCGTACTCGATGGCGAAACGCATGACCTGGCGCGGCGTACGCGTGCCGTAATCGCGCAGGAGCGTCAGCCAGCCGGGTACGGCGCCCGGTAGCGCCGGCGCGAGCAGCCCCGTGCCGGGTACCACGTCGAGGCCCAGCGAGCGGTAATGCTCGATGGTTGCGCCCATCGGTGCGACGCCCTGCGCGCACAACACCTTCGGCGACTCGCCCTGCTTGCGCATAATGAGCGGCATGTCGCCGCCGGGTCCGTTGAGGTGCGGTTCGACCACCTGCATCACGAATGCCGTCGCGACGGCCGCGTCGAACGCGTTGCCACCCTCCTCCAACACCGCCATCCCACACTGGCTGGCGAGGTAGTGCGTCGAGGCTACTGCCCCAAAGGTCCCGGTAAGCTCCGGTCGCGTCGTAAACATGACGTCGACATTACCTAGCGGTCGACGGCCCGCTGCCCCTTCTACCCAGTGGGGCCGAACAACTGGTCGGCGAGCTTGAGCCTCATCGCCGACGTATCGCCGAACAAGAGCTGGTCCGCCTTCGCTCGCTTGAAGTAAAGATGCGCGTCGTGCTCCCACGTAAAACCGATGCCTCCGTGGATCTGAATGTTCTCCGCGGCGGCGTGAAAGAAGGCATCGGCAGCCGATGCCTTCGCCAGCGCGGCCACGTAAGGAACCTCAGCGGGGCTGTTCCCGCACGCCCAGGCGGCGTATCGGGCGCAGGAGCGAGCTCCCTCGATGTCGACCTGGATCTCGGCACACTTGTGCTTGATCGCCTGGAATGAAGCAATCGATCGCCCGAACTGCTCACGCTGCAGCGCATAGCCCACGGCCGAGTCAAGACAGGCCTGAGCGCCGCCAACCATCTCCGCCGCCAATAGCACGTACGCCTGCTCGCGGGCCCGTTCGAGAAGCTCGGCACCGCCGCCCACCTTCCCGACGAGGCTGGCCTCTGTATCAGTCAGCGTGACGTCGCCGAGGCCCCGAGTGCAGTCAAGTGCGGGGACATGCTGCGTCGAGACACCAACGGTGTAAGCGTCCACGGCGAAGACGCTTATCTCGTTGCCGGACGACGCGACTACGAGAATCACGTCGGCCGCAGGCGCATCGAGGACCAACGCGACCTTTCCGTTGAGTCGCCAGCGGCCATCGACCTCGCGCGCGGTGACCGCCGAACCGATGTCCTCCCAACCACACCCCGGGGTGAGCCACCCCACGGTAGCCACAGACTGCCCTTCTGCAATAGCCGGTAAATACCGCGACATCGCATTAGCGTCCTCGCTGGCCAGCAGCAGCGGTACTGCAAGACCGAGGGTTGCCAGCCACGGCCCTGGCAGGAGCGCACGCCCGATCGTTTCCATCACGTGCGAGAGCGTCGATGCGTCGACGCCGCTGCCACCGTACTCGGTGGGGATCGCCAAGCCGTGTACGCCGAGGTCAGCGAGGCCGCGCCATATCTCCGGATCATGCGGGACGTCATGGTCCATCACTTCACGGACTCTGGTCAATGGTGACCGGTTCGCAAGGTACCGACGCACCGCGCTCGTGAGGTCTTGTTGCTCTTGCGTGATAGCTAAGCTCATCGGCCTTGTCCTCTATTTTCTTTCGGCATGCCAAGCACTCGTTCGGCGATGATGTTGCGTTGCACCTCAGCGGTTCCGCCCCAGATCGTCCCCGACCGGCTGCTCAGGAAACTCTCCTGCCAGTGGCCCAGCCGGCCGGGGTTCGAATTCCCAGAAGTCAGGCCGTCCGGTCCGATCAGATCGAGCGCGATCTCGCCGAACCGCCGCGCATATTCCGACCACCGGATCTTGGTGGACGACCCGTTCTCGGCGCGGCTACTCGCGTCCTGGCCGGCCGCCAGCGTGGCGAGCAGTTGCAGGCCCGAGAAGCGCATGGTTTCGATTTGCGTCCAGGCCCAGGCAAGTTTCTCCCGTACGACGGGATTCGACAGATCGCCCCGTGAGCGCAGCTGCTCAACAAGGGCCCAGAAGTCGCGCGCATACCCGACATGGGCGGTCGTCGCGCGGTTCCCGCGTTCGTGACCCAGCGTAGTGACGGTGACGCGCCAGCCATCGTTCAGCTGACCGATTACATTGAACAGCGGTACCCGCGCATCCTCGAAGAAGGTCTCCGCGAACCCAGACTTGCCCGTCAACTGACGGATCGGTCGGAACTCGACGCCCGTCCCGGGCCCGTTATCTTTCACCGGTACGAGCACGTAGCTAATTCCCGAGTGCCTGGACGAGTCCGGATCCGTACGGACCAGCACGAACATCATGGTCGCTTCGTAGTATCCAGAGGTCCACACCTTCTGGCCGTTGATCACCAGTTCGTCGCCCTCGACGAAGCCACTCGTGCGCAGACTCGCGAGATCCGAGCCGGAGTTCGGCTCGGAGAAACCCTGACTATAGACATGCTCGCCCGAGATGATCCGCGGGAGAAAATACGCCTTCTGCTCCGGGCTTCCGTGCGCGATGATCGCTGGACCGACGGTGGTCTCGGCTCGACCGCGAGTGACCCTCGGGACGTTCGCACTGTCGAACTCTTCATTCATCACCGCGATCTCGGTCGGAGACAGGCCCCGTCCGCCGTACTCGGTCGGCCACGCGACGCACATGTATCCGGCCTCGGCCAGGACATTGCCCCATTCCAGCAGGCGCTGCCGGTGTGGACTGTGCTCGGAGACCGGCCACGCGACGCCCCGGAGGTCCGCGGGCGCGTGCTGCTTCAGCCACTCACGGAACTCCTGTCGGAACCGCGCAACTTCAGGTCCGGCGTTCACCGCGACTTCGGTCGGTGGGACTGGCGGTCGAGAAATGACGCGGTTCTGCATGGCAGATTCTCCTTGCAACATACGGCGCGCCATCCGCGGGCTCGGCAGCGGACGTCGGCACGGGCGCTGTCTATTTGGTCGGTTTGATGACGGGTGTGTCGCTAATGGTCGCCGTCGCGGCGAGCGCGGCGATCTGTTCCTCAGACTTGCTGAGCATCTCGGAGAGGATCTCTTCGTTGTGCTCCGCGAACAATGGGGCTGGGCGAGACATGCCGCCAGGAGTGCGGTCGAGGCGATACGCCAGACCGGGGTAGATGTGTGTGCCAGCCTCCGGATGGGTTATCTCTTGGAGCATCCCGCTCGCCACCAACCCAGGATCGCCCGCTACGTCGGCACCATCGCAGACCGGTGCGGCCGGAACTCCCGCGGCCTGTAACAACGTGGCGGCGGCGCGCTTGTCGCGTTGCGCGGTCCACTCCGCCACTGCGGATTCAACGTCGTCCTTGCGACGGTACCGGCCATCGGGGTTCGCGAGCTCGCTATCGGCGGCAAGGTCGGGTCGGCCAATGACCTCACATAGCGACTGCCACTCTTGCTCGTCTCGTGCGGCAACGACGACCCACTGGTCATCTCCTAGAGCGGGGAAGGCCTCGTGCGGAGTCACCCCCGGGATCCGATTGCCGTCTTTGATCTGCGGCGCACCGCCTCCCAGCTCGTTGAGGAAGAGTTCGCCGATCCAGTGCGCGGCTGCTTCGGTCTGGGCGACCTCGATATGGCAACCAATTCCCGTCTCGGCGCGCAGTTCGAGCGCCGCAACCGCGGCGTTGGCGGCGTTCAACCCACCGATGGGATCCAGGATCGCGGGTCCGGTGAGCACCGGCCGATCGTCATCTCCATAACCCATCAGATCCGCCATCCCGCACGCGGCTTCCATGGTCTTGCCCATGCCGAAATGCGAGGCCATCGGTCCGGTCGATCCGAAGGCGGGCATCTCCACGACGATGATCTGGTCGTTTACCTCGGCTAAATCGTCGTACCCGATCCGCAGCCGGTCGAGCACACCCGGCGTGAAGTTAGCAACGACGATGTCGCTCAACGCCGCGAGTTCAAGGAACACATCGCGACCGTGCGGCGCTTTCAGGTCGAGGACAAGGGACCTCTTGTCGTGGTTCTGCGTGTTGAACAGCAGGTCGCGGTTGTACGGTCGCGCGCCGTGCTCGAGATCGGGATAGTGGTGTGCCGCCCCGCCGGTCAGGAATCCGCGCCAACCGTCCGGGCGACCAGGAGCCTCGATCTTGATGACGTCCGCGCCGAGCCACGCAAGGCTCCGGCTCGCCATCGGCCCCGCCCACGCCGTGGTCATGTCGAGAACCCGAATATCGCTGAGCGGCCCCGTCAAAGTGGTGTTCGTGTGATTCATCGACCAGCCACCCGTCGCGATGCGGGCGCTAGGCGTGGGCTCGACGTGGTTACGCCACCTGGTGATCCCGAGACTCGGTATAGGGGTCCCAATGCGAACTCTGTCGGCCCTCCGTCAGCGGGCCCAACAGCTCGCACTACGTCTCGCTCGCGCCACTGCTCTGAATCGAGTAACTCACCCAGGGTGGCGACCCGCTCGCAGCTGATTCGTTCTGCCTGAGCGCGGCGGACCACCTCAGCGGTGGTCATTGTTTGCGCCTTGGCCTGGAAGACCTGCACGAGCTCGTCCCAGTTGCGGATGAGTGAGGCGGGCCTATCGAATCGAGGATCGGTGATCAAGTGCTCGGCATCGAAAGTCCGGCAGACGGCCGCTGAGTCGCGCATCGCGAACATGACGATGTATCCGTCCGAACAGCGCAGCGTTGCGAGCAGGCCTGTGTAGCGGGCACGACTTTCTGAGGTGCCGTTGTAGGTGTACTGCGTGACGAAGTTCTGCCCTATCGCGGCAATCGACTCGAAGACGGTCGCACGTACGCGCTGGCCTTGCCCGGAGCGACGGCGTTCGTGCAGCGCTGCGAGGATGCTGGTGGTGGCCGTCGTACCGCAGGCGTAGTACGCCCGGTGGCCGACTCCGAATAGCGGACGTCGGTCTCCGCGCCCGGTGGCGTTCATATAGCCCGACAGCGCCTGGTGCACCATCTCGTCCGCTTTCCACGTCGCGTACGGCCCGTCCTCCGGGAAGTCACTGATCACGCAGTCGATGGCGCTCTCCGGAATGGGCACCGCCGAACTGATCTCCCCGCCGGGGAGGTCTCGCACGATCACGTCCGCGGACGCGACAAGATCGGCCAGGCGAGCATCGCCATCGGCAGAGTTCGGCACAACGACGCCGTGCTTGCCCTGGTTCAGGTGACGGAACAGGGTCGAGTCGCCGCTCGCGTCGTACGGCGGCATACGTCGAGTCGCCGTACCCTCTGGCGGCTCCACAAGAGTCACGCGGGCGCCGGCAGAGGCTAAGACACGGCAGCAATATTGCCCGGCGACCCCGGCGCTGAGGTCCACCACGTGCAGGTGCCGCAGAGCAGGAGGGCGGACGTCCGCCTTTCGCGGCGCCCGCTTCGCAACAGAGCCGCTCATGCGTACAGCTCAGACGAGGCCTTCATGACACGGCTCATCATCAGCACCGACAGGACGGGGCGGCCCGCTCGGCTCGCGACGGTCTCGGTCCACATGTACTCCGTCTTAGGAGTGCAACCCATATCGCGGACGGTGCTCGTCACGCGATAGCTCTCATCGAGCAACAGCGGTTCCCCGAAGTGGCGGACCTCGATGGCTCCATACAGGCCGACGACGCCCGGTCCACGACGTTGGATGATTTCCTGCTTGACATTCTCGAATGTGAAGCCGACCTCCACCACGGGAGAGGCAATCGCCCCGCCCCACGGCGATTCGCCGCGATACCAGGGCAATGGTTCAGCCATCAGGCCTTGGGCGAGGCGATTTCGTTGCGACTCGCCCTTTGCGACGATCTCCCCGAGATCGAGTTCTTCTCCCGGTTCGATCGCCGCAAGAATCCTGCGCTCGTCCGCGCCACGGCTATTCATCTTCGCCGCGAGCGCGCTCGGCCCATCAGGCTCTCCGACACTCGCCGAGCCCTCGAACACGCGCCCGCCGTCTGCCGTCTCCATCCACAGGTCCGCACGATTCGCATCCGATCCTGCGTCGGGGCTCAGAAACGCGGTGACCTGCTGGTCGTCAACGGTCGGTTGCAGGAAATACGCGGCCATCGTCCCGCTGTTGAACCACTCCTCCGGCGTTGCGCCCAAGTGGTGCGCGACCAACGGCACGGCCTGCTCCATGTGGTAACTGCCAGCAATAGTGCCCCCGCGGAAACCGAGCTTCCGTGCCGTCGAGTCGTCGTGAATACTGCCGGGCTTCCCCTGATGCAGGTTGCGCGGTCGCCGCGTCATTCCCGCGATCACGTTTTGCTCTATTGACATGCAGAATCCACCTCGCGACTATAAGTATGTGCACTTTCACTGCATATACTTCTACCCTACGAGTCGATTCCGCGCAATCAGCACATCGTCGGATTAAGGTTTACGCACATCCCGAGCGCCACGCTTTCGTCGTACGAGAATCCGCGAGTTCGTAGCCCACCGTCCGCGACCTCGTCACGCACGATCCGCATAATCGGACATTTGTGCTATTTCGCAGCAAAATGCATCTGGCGCGTGCTGCGAAGCGGTACAAATGTGGTCCTACGCCGGTAACGGGGAGCGGAACTAGACCGAAACGGCGTCGTCTGTGTCCAGCCCGCTTGAATGGCAACTCAAGCGCGACGCACGGTGCGAGGGTGACGGACGGAACGGAATTTTGTGACGGATCGGCAGAGATTTTGTGACGGATCGGCGGAATTTTGTGACGGATCGGCAGAGATTTTGTGACGGACCGGCGGGTTACTCGCCGGTGAAGACCGCCGTACGACGGGCGAGGTTAGCCGCGACGCCTTCCTGCGAGTCCTTCGTCTTCCAGAGCCAGCTCTGCTCATCGAGCTCACGCTCGAGTACGACGCGGATGCGCTCGGCGAGACCATCGCGAAGCGTCTCTCGGATCGACGTGATCGCCAGCGGCGCCGCGGAGGCGATCTGTTTCGCCCAAGCGATGGCCTCTTCGCGCTGCTTGCCGTCCTCGACCAGGCGGTCGGCCAGACCGATTGCAAAGGCTTCCTCGCCACCGACCCGACGTCCCGAGTAGAGCATGTCCATGGACTTCTGCTTGCCGATGATCTCCGGCAGCGACACGCTCAGTCCGAAACCCTGGTGGAAGCCCAGCAGCGAGAAGTTGGCGACGAAACGGCTGGCGGGCGATGCCACCCGGAAGTCCGTGGCGCAGGCGAGACCGAGGCCGCCACCGACGGCAGATCCCTGGACGGCCGCGATCATCGGCGTCTTGATCTCGAAGATGCGGACCGCTGCGCGGTAGAGCTCGGATGAAGTCTGCGTGCGGTCGCCCTCCATGCTGTCGTCGCCGAAGTTGGCGCCGGCACAGAAGTGCTTGCCTTCAGAGCAGAGCACGATCGCGCGACAATTCGGGTCATTATCGAGCTCGAAGCCGCGTTCGGCTATCTCACTGACGAGCGACTTGTTGAAGTAGTTGTTGGGCGCGCCATGGATCTCCATGACCGCGACGAAGTCGTTGATCTCAACGGACAGTTGGTCGCTCATGTGCTCATACCTCCAGTACGGCGCTGCCGCCGACGATGACGTGCTCGAGTTTTCCTGCGTTACTGATTGCCTTGCCAATACGGGACGCCAGCTGTAGCTCGTCGCCGAACTCGCTCCGCCACGCGTTGAGCCTGCGGGTGAGCTGCTGCAGCCGGTATTCCTGCGTCATGCCGAACGCGCCGTGTGCCTGATGCGCCGCGCGGATGGCGATCGAGGCGTTCTTGTCGACGACCTGCTTCAGTGCGCAGATCTCAAACGACGCCGGCCCATCCATCGCCGTACGCCCAGCCCGACTGACGTTAAGGCTGGCCATAGTCGCCATCTGGAACAGCGTGACCACGTGCTGCTGGACGGCCTGGAACTTGCTGATCGGACGCCCGAACTGGACCCGCTCCTCGGTGTAGCCGCGGGTGAGTGTCGCGATCGTCTCGAGCGCGCCGGCCATCTTCGCGGCCGTCACGAGCGCACCGCGAAGCAGCAGCCCGTCCCGGTCGACCGGCGACGAGACTGCCTCCACCGCAAGGTCTTTTACCTCGATGACATCGCGCGGCTGGCCGGCGAGGTCGGTCCCCGGCGTAATCTCGCAGGCGCCCGGATCGATCGTGACGACGTACGGCGCGCCACTCGAATCGTTGACAAGCGCGACGATCCGGTCGACGCCGCGGGCCCACGGCACGTCGTACGCTCGGCCGCTCACCACGCCATCAGTGAGGGCCAGCGTGTCCTTCGGCGTACCTGGCACGACCGTCATCGGACCATCGGACACCTGCTGACCGGCTTCACTCAGAAGCCATGCCGCCAGATGGGTCTCGGACAACGGCAAGGGTACGGCGTGCTGGCCGGCAGCGTGCAGGATCGCCAGCAGATCGAGCAGCGTGCCGCCGGAACCGCCGGCAGTATCGTCGATACCGACGAGCGGAAGCCCGAGTTCTGATACCGAGGCCCACAGACTTGGAAGCAGTCCCTCTTCCTCGGCTTTGATGACAACGTCGTGACCGCTCTTAGCGGCGAACAGCGAAATAACGGTCGCGATCAGGTCGCGGTCAACCGTGTGGTCATTGGTGGTAGTCATTACTTTCCCAGTCCCTTCGCGATGACGGTGCGCAAGATTTCGTTGGTGCCACCGCGGATGCTCCACGACGGGGAGACCAAGATCGCGCGGGCCAACAGCGACTCGTGCGGGTCGTCGGAATTCAGGTCCGGCGCACGTCCGTAGTGCCGGGCAACGGTATCGAGGCTCTCCTGCTCGAACCGGGTAGCCATCTCCTTGATGAGCGCGGCCTCGGTGACCGGCGACTTTCCGTCGTCGACCATGCGGGCCACCGCTAGGTTCATGCCGCGGAAAGCCCACGAACGGGCCGCGATCGCGCCCAAGTCCGCCTGCGCGCCAGGGCTGTTTTTGACCGCGTCGGATGCGGCCCACCACTCGAGAATCGGCATCAGCGACATCCAGCGGTCGACGCCGCCGCGTTCGAGGACGAGTTCGCCGGTGTTCTGGGCCCAGCCGCCGCCGACCTCTCCGAGGCGGCGCTCGTCCGGGATGAAGACGTCCTCGAACGACAATTCGCAGAAGTGCCGCGTGCCGTCGATGAATGGAATCGGCGAAATTGTGAGGCCTTCGACGTTGCGGTCGATGATGAACTGCGTCAAGCCTTCGTGCTTGTGCTCCGACGTACGGAACAGCCCGAGGATTGTGGTCGCCTGGTAGGCGCCTGAGGTCCAGATCTTGGTGCCGTTGATGCGCCAGCCCCCATCGATCTTCTCCGCGCGCGAGCGCAGCGACGCGAGGTCCGATCCTGAATCCGGTTCACTCATGCCGATCGCGAAACCGAGTTCGCCGCTGGCGATCCCGGGCAGGAACGCCTGCTTCTGCTCTTCGGTTCCGTGCTTGGCGATGCTCGGCCCGGACTGCCGGTCGCCGACCCAATGGAAACCAATCGGTGCACCGACGGCAAGTAACTCCTCGACCACAATCAGTCGTTCAACCGCGGTCCGACCGCCGCCGCCGTACTCCTTGGGCAGCGCCATGCCCAGCCAGCCCTTGGCGCCGAGATCCTTGGAGAACTCCACATCGTTGTTGGCGGCCATGCCCAGACCGACCTCGTAGGTGCCGGCGGGCAGTCGTTGTTGCAGATATTCCCGAACCTCCATCTGCAAGGCCATTTCGGCCTCGGTGAGTTCCGTTGCCTCGAGTTGCATGTCAGCCCCTGTGCTTTGTGTTGTCGGATTCGAGCTGGTCCAGCTCCGCGATCACGTCGTCGGTGTCCTGACCGATCAGCGGGGCGGTACGGCGTACCACTCCGATCGGTGTCTTACCAAAGTTTGCCATCGCGGGAATGACCCGGTACTTGCCTACCGTCGGGTGTTCGGAAAGCGGCAGCGCATCGACCAAGTCCTGCAGGCTCGCGACATCGGTCGCCGGGATGCCTGCCGTCTTGCAGTACGTCAGCCACTCGGCGGTGGTGCGGGACGGCGCGATCTTGCGAATGTCGCGATAGAGCGAGTCGGAGTGCACCAGCGACGCGCGCTTGTCGGCGTACCGTGGATCGTTTTCCGCATCCGGCATTCCGGCCTCACTGAACAGCGCGACGTAGTGCTTCGGCAGGTACGGGAAGATGTGGATCTCGCCGTCCTTGGTGCGGTGTGGGCGGCGTTCGGGCGAGAGAATGCGTTGGTACCCGGCTGCTGGCCTGCCGGGCACGTTGAGCGGCGGTTCGGTGATCGCGCCACTGCCGTGCTCGACGAGCATGAACGCGCTGGTCGCCTGCTGCATCGGCACTTCGATGTGCTGTCCCTCGCCGGTCCGCTCCCGATGGAACAGTGCCGCCGAGACCGACTGCGCCATCACCAGTCCGCTGACCTTGTCGGCGAAGATCGTCGGTACGAGCCCCGGTTCGCCATAAATCCGCTCCAGCGCATCTGAGACGCCGCTAGCGGCTTGAATGATGTCGTCGTACGCCGGTTCCTCGGCTCGTTCACTCGCCATCGGCCAGCCCTGCGCCTGGCAGTAGACCAGGTCCGGCTTGATCTTGCTGAGCGACTCGTAGTCCAGGCCGAGCCGGGTGAGCACCTGCGGTCGCATCGTTGCCATGACCACATCGCACGTCTTGACCAATCGATGGATCAGCGCCATACCTTCCTCGGACTTGAGGTCGACGTCGATCGAGCGCTTGTTGCGCAGCAGGTTGAGCGCGACACCGGACAGCTCAGGATGCGGCCCGGGGCCCATCACGCGATTGGTGTCGCCGCCATTGGCTTCGACGAGGATGACGTCCGCGCCCTGGTCGGCGAGCACCTGGGTGGCCAGCGGGCCCATGACCACGCGCGTCAGGTCAAGGACTCTGATCCCAGCGAGGGGCCCTTCCTTATGCGCCTGATCGGCAATCTGCGCTCGGTCATCGGTCTCAGCACTGCTCACGGCACTCTCCGCTGTTGAAAACTGTTACCAGCGCCGCGAGGGTACGGCGGGTACTTCGGCTGGCTAACAATTTACGTCGCGACCGTCGAGGCGCTCCGCGCGGTGCAGCAAATGGCTCGCTCATGGCCCTACATGAGTGCTTTGACCTGCGCATTTCTCTTTGAGCAAACTCGACGCGGACGTCATTTCCAGTTTGGCCGGTTCTTATCGACCGAGACTTCTTCCCGTCATTCCTCTTACGCAGCGACCGGGAGGAGGCCTCCGCGACAAGGGGCCAAACGTGCCGGCCGGGAGGCCTGCGGTGCACGCAGTGTTGACGGTGCTACATCGTGGGATGAGTTACCAAGATATGGACGGTCGGCGTACCGTCACCGGATGTGACCGACCTACCAGCGCAACACCTTTCGAGACGGCGCTGGGTGGTCCTGGCGATCGGCGTACTGGCTCAGCTGTCGGCCTGCTCGTTCGTGTACGGCGTACCGTTCCTCGTCCCGACCTTGCGAGACACGCTCGACCTGACACTCGCGCACGCCGGCATTTACGTCGCCGCGCCGACGACCGGGCTGTTGCTGACGCTGATCCTCTGGGGTGCGGCCGCCGATCGGTACGGCGAGCGGGTCGTAATCGCCTCCGGGCTGGCGCTCGCCTCCGTGGCTGTGGGCGCTCTCGGGTTCGGGTCATTGGACGGCACGGCGCTGCTGTTGCTGCTCGGGGTAGGCGGCGCGATGGCTGCCTGTGTCTTCGCCGCCAGCGGTCGGATGATCATGGGCTGGTTTCCGCGCACCGAACGTGGGCTGGCGATGGGCATCCGGCAGACCGCCCAGCCGCTGGGCGTGGCGGTCGCCGGGCTCGCGTTGCCCGCATTAGCCATCTCGCACGGCGTGTTTCGGTCGCTGCTGTTGCCGGCCGCGTTGTGCTTGTTGTCGGCCCTGCTTGTCGCCGCATTTGCACCAGACCCGCCCAGGCCACCTCGGTCCGACACGGTCGGCACTCCCTCGCCGTACCGCAAGCCGGTGCTCTGGCGGGTGCACGCCACAAGCGCGATGCTCGTCGTACCCCAGTTCCTCATCGGCGCCTTCGCTACGGACTATCTGGTCCACGAAGAGGGTTGGGGCATCAAGGCCGCGGGCGCGTTCGTCGCCGGCATCCAGATCGTCGGCGCCGTCGGTCGAATCGCGTCCGGCTGGTGGTCCGATCGGGTCGAGTCCCGGCTACGGCCAATGCGCCAGCTCGCGATCGGCGTCACGATCATTCTGCTTGTCTTCGCGCTCGGCGACGCGATCGCGCCGTGGCTCGCGGTAGCGATGCTGGTGGTCGGCGGGATCGCAAGCGTGGCAGACAACGGGCTAGCCTTCACCGCGGTAGCCGAGATAGCCGGTTCGGCGTGGTCAGGCCGCGCGCTCGGCATCCAGAACACCGGTCAGAACATCGTCGGGTCGGCGACACCCATCGCGCTCGGCGCGCTGATCGGATCATCCGGGTACGCCGTCGGGTTCGCGGTCGCGGCCGTCGTACCGTTTGCCGCGATCTTCATGGTGCCGGTCCGCGACGAGTCCACGCCGCAGTGGTGACGCCACCGCCGTCTCAGTCGTCTCGTTGCGGACGTGTGGGCCGGTCAGTCGCTAACGGACGGGTTGACTGAGTCGCGGATCAGACCGGTGACGGTACGACGCAGTATCTCGGTGGCTTCTTCCGCGCCCAACCCCAGATCATCCCGGGCGGACGACCACGCCGCCGCCGAGCTGGCGACCAGCAGCGCCTTCGTGAGGCTCTTCTCGTCTACCGCTGCCGCGAGCTCATCGGCGAACAGTTTGCGGATCTCACGTCGTACTCGGTCGTAATGTCGAGCGCGGCTCTTCTGTACGTCGGCCGAGAACGGTATCCGCAACTGGACCGCCCGGGTAATTGGCCCAATGCTCTCGAGTACCTTGGCTCGCCGCCGGCTGAACCGCAGGATCCGCTCGGCAAGCGGCAGATCGACGGGGATCCTCTCAAAGTCCTTCGTCGCAATCGCCAATGTCCGGGCGCCGACCGCCGCCACCAGCGTCTCAAGGTCATTGAAGTTGTTGAACACAGCGCGCTGCGAAACGTTTGCCTTGGCGGCAATCTCCTGCGCGGTCGGCTTGAGATTCCCACCTAATAGCAGCGCGGTATACGCATCGATGACGGACTCACGTGTTCTTTCCGCGCGAAGCGTTCGCCCATCGACCTTGGCTGACGGATCCGGCACCTGGTGTTCCTAACTGTGGACGGACTCTTCTCCTTTTCGGCTACTGACAACCGTAGGACAAACCGATGGGATCTGAGGCACCCGCCGCGAATTCAATGGCGAGCACCTCAGAAACTGATCACCGACCGTCGTCGAAAAGCTCGGTCGGGAAGTCGTCATTTTTCGACAGCGTCCACTTCGGCGAGCGTTTCTCGACAAAGGCGTTGACGCCCTCAGGCGCATCGGCGTGCTGCCCGGCCCACCGGAAAAGCACCCGCTCGAGCTCCAAGGCCGCGGTCCGGTCGGTCTCCTCAAGGAACTTGCGGGCGACGAGCTTGGTAAGCGCCGCAGACACGGGCGCCACGTTTTCGGCGATGTCGTGCGCGGCGGCTAGGGTCGCCTCCAGAACCTCTTCCTTCGGCAGCGCCTTGGACACGAGCCCGACGTGGTAGGCCTCCTCGCCGCTGAAGATTCGCCCAGTGAGCAGCAGGTCCATCGCCCGCGAGTAGCCGATGAGCCGTGGGAGGCTCCAGAGTAGGTCCGCGTCCGGGATCACGCCGCGGCGGTTGAAGACAAACCCCAGCTTGGCGTCCTCGGCGGCGTACAGGATGTCGCAGCGCAGCGCCATCGTGATGCCGGCACCGACGGCCGCACCGTTGACCGCGGCAAGCACCGGGGTGCGAAGCTTATCCGCGCCACGGACCGCACCCGGATATTTCGACTCGGCGTCTTCCTTGGTGAGTGAGCCGTCGAAAGTCTTCCCAGCCGGCTGCAGCCCGGCGCCGGCGCAGAAGGCGCGGCCCGCCCCGGTCAGCACGATCGCGCCGATACTGTCATCGCGGTCGAACTCGCCGAATGCGTGGTTGATCTCCGCGGACATCAGCCAGTCCCACGAGTTCAAGCGGTCCGGACGGTTCAGCGTCACGATGCCGACCCGCTCTCGGCGTTCGGCGATGATCGACTCGTAGTCGGTCTTCAGTTGAGCGGTTGTCATTCTGTCTCCCTCTCGGTAGCGATCTGTTCGTTAGCTCGTCTAGAGGCCGATTCGGTCGGCCAACCGCCGTCGGTACGCCCCGACATCACCAAAGAGCTGCATCGATGCCTTGGCGCGCTTGAAATACAGGTGCGCATCGTGTTCCCAGGTGAACCCGATACCGCCGTGGATTTGGACGTTGTCGGCCGCCGCGCGGAAGTACGCCTCGGCGGCCATTGACTTTGCGACCGTCGCGACGCGCGGCAGTTCGGTCGGGTCTTCGGTGGCCGTCCACATGGCGAAGTAGGCGGCGGCGCGCGCGCCCTCGACGGCGACGTACATCTCGGCGCATTTGTGCTTGATCGCCTGAAAAGAGCCGATGGGTCGGCCGAACTGCTCACGGACCTTGGCGTATTCGACGCTCATGTCCACGCAGGCCTGTGCCCCACCGACCATTTCCGCGGCCAGCAAGGTGCCGGCGTAGTCGAGCGCAGTCGAGAGGATGCGCCCACCATCGCCGTACTCGCCGATCAGGGTTGCCGGAGCTTCGGTCAGCTCGATCTTGGCTAACGGGCGGGTCTGATCCAGCGGCGGAAGTGCCGTACGCCGTACTCCAGCCGCATCGTCCGTCACCGCGAAGAGACTGACGGTGTCCTCGGTACGTGCGACGATCAGCAGTACATCGGCACTGAGCCCGTCGAGCACGTAAGACGTCGGCCCGGTCAGCCGCCATCCGTCCGCGGTCTGCGTGCCCACGACTTCGGGGGCGAGCACGACCCAGTCGCCCCCGGGCGCCATCCAGGCAACGGTCGCGACCGTGGATCCAACAGCGATCTGGGGAAGTATCCGCCGCGCCGCAGCCACATCGGCACTCGCGAGGAGTGCCGGTACCGCAAGACCATGAGTTGCCAACAGTGGCGACGGCACGAGCGACCGGCCGAACTCCTCGAAGACATAGCCGAGTTCCTGCTGTCCGGCGCCGCTGCCGCCGTACTCCTCGGGGATCGACAGGCCGAGTATCCCGAGGTCGGTGTCGAACCGCACCCAGAGGTCGCGGTCGAACACCTCGGTCGTCGCCATCAGCTCGCGCACTCGGTCGAGTGATAGCTCACGGTCGACGAAACGGCGCACCGTCGCTCGCAGGTCGTTCTGTTCGTCCGTGATCGCCAGTGTCATTGGTTACCTCTCGGCGTCGTGCTGCTTATCGGCTGCGGATCTTTCGGTAGGCCGAGGACTCGTTCACCGACGATGTTTCGCTGCACCTCTGCGGTCCCGCCCCAGATCGTGTGGGACCGGGTGACCAGAAACTCCTCCTGCCACTCATCGAGTTCGTAACCGGGACCGACCACCAGCGAGTCCGGGCCGAGCAGGTCCATCGCAATCTCGGCCATGCGGCGTTCGTACTCCGACCACCGGATCTTGTTGCTCGATCCATTGCCGGCGCCGCCTGGCGTGTTGCCACTGGCAAGGGTCGCCATGAGTTGGAAACCGGTGTAGCGCAGCACCTCTGCCTCGGCATACATCCAGGCAAGTTGCTCTCGCACCCGCACATCGTCGATGAGGCCGCGCGCCCGCACCTGACCGACGAGCTGCCAGAACCGGCGGAAGAACGCCAGATGGGCGGTCGTCGCACTGGCGCCTCGCTCACTGCCGAGCGTGGTCATCGCCGTCTGCCACCCGTGGTTGAGGCCACCGATCACGTTGTCCAGGGGCGCCACCGCATCCGCGAAGAACGTCTCCGAGAAGTGGGCCAGTCCGGTCATCCGGTTGATCGGCCGAAACTCGATGCCGTTGGGCTTCCCGTCGATGGTGATCGGCACAAGGACATACGAGATTCCATGGTGTTTCGGCGCATCCGGATTGGTGCGCACCAGCGTGAAGATCATGTTCGCCTTGAAGAACCCCGAGGTCCATACTTTCTGGCCATTGATCACGAGGCGGTCGGCGTCGACGATCGCTGAGGTCGTCAGGCTGGCGAGGTCCGATCCTGCGCCCGGCTCGGAGAACCCTTGGCAGTAGACGTGTTCCCCGGAAATGATCGGCGGTAGAAATCTCCGCTTTTGCTCGGGGGTCGCGTGCGCGATGATGGCCGGACCGACGAGCGACTCGCCCATTCCACGGGTCAATCGCGGTACGTCGATCCGGTCGAACTCTTCGTTCATGATCGCGACCTCGACGCCGGAGAGTCCTCGGCCGCCGTATTCTTCCGGCCACGCGACGCACATGAGCCGCGCTTCGGTGAGCGTCTGCGCCCACCGGGCGATCACCGCTTCGATCTCGGGTGACGGCTCTCGCGGGACACGGAGGCCGCGGACTTCGTCGGGCGCGTTATCGGCCAGCCAAATGCGGATCTCCTTGCGGAACGACAACGCCGACTCGCTGTACGCGATTGGCGAAGGTGCACCTGTCGTGCTCATGCATGACCTCCTTTTGCGGGCTCAAGATGCCCGTCGCTGGCTGCGGCTGACACGTCGGTCGTTTGGACAGTGCGCGGCGTATCGGTATCTGCGGTAGGCCGATCCCCTACTGCTCCCGATGCCCGTAGCTCCGCGATCTCAGTCGGATCAAATCCAAGAAGGTCACCCAACACCTCGTCGTTGTGCTCACCGAACAGCGGTGCGGCGTAGCGATGCGCACCTTGAGTGCGGCCATGCCGGAATCCAAAGGCGCTGTAGTCACGGGTGCCGACCGCCGAATGATTGAGTGAGACGATCAGCCCATCCGCTTCGCGCATCGCCTCGCTCTCGGCAATCTCAGCACCACCGAGCACCGGTGCCGCCGGTACGCCGACGGACTGGAGGAGACCGGCGGCTTCCCATTTGCCGTGACGCGCCGTCCATGACTCGATGATCGGGTCCAGCTCGTCCTGGTGTGCCAGACGTGCTTCCAACGTGGCAAATCTCGGGTCGTCGACAAGCCCAGCATCACCGATCGCGCGGCACAGGGCCATCCATTGGTCGGCCTCCTCAACGGCGATCACGACCCATTCGTCGTCACCGGCGCAGGCGAACGCGTCGTGCGGCGCCGCGTAGTCAACCCGATTGCCTTGCGGCGTCGGGTTGATCCCGGTATCGGCGTTGGCCAAGACAAACTCGCCGATCCAGTGGGATGCGGCCTCGACCTGAGCGAGCTCGACCCTGCTGCCGACGCCGGTACGCTCACGCAGCTCCAGCGCGGTGACGGTGGCCGACACCGCGTTGAGACCGCCAGTGGGGTCCACGATCGCCGGGCCAGTGAGCACCGGTTTGCCGTCGCCGTAACCCATCAGTGCGGTCATTCCGGCTGCCGGTTCCATAGTCTTGCCCATACCCTGGTGCGTCGCCATAGGACCACCCGGGCCGAATGCGGGCATCTCCACGACGATGATGCGTGGGTTGATCTTGCTCAGATCGGCGTGGCCGATTCCGAGCCGGTCGAGGACGCCGGGCGTGAAGTTGGCCAGTACGACGTCAGCCTGCTCGACCAATTTGTACATGACACCGAGGGCACCGTCCAACTTGAGGTTCAGCCCGATCGACAGTTTGTCGATATTCTGCGAGTTGAACAGGACGCTTCGATTTTGCGGCGACTCGCCGGGCGTGAGCTCGGGGTAGTAGACCGGTGCGCCCGCCGACCGAGTGCCACGCCAGGAGTCTGGATGGTTCGGCGCCTCAATTTTGATGACCTCGGCGCCGAGGAAAGCCAGCGCCCGACCGGCGTACGGCCCGGCCCATGCCGTAGAGAACTCCAAGACTCGTACGCCGCTTAGCGGCCCGGTCCGTACTCGTTCGATCATTTCGACTCCCCAGCAATTGACTGCGCAAACACCACGTCGTCTCCGTAGCAGGGACTGGCAAATCGCACTTCTGTGTCTGCCGAGGAGTTGGTGAAGATCCGGCTCATCGCGACCTCTTCGCGTTGCCCGTCGGTGGATGGCACGGTGCGCAGCATGCTGCGTGCGGACCACTGCTGCGATCCGACAAGGTCGGACAGCGAGCTGACCCGTTCCGCGCTGACTCGACCGGCCTGCGCTTGGGCGACGACGTCATCGGCGAGCATCGTGCTGGCCGGGCCGCGGAACATCTCTACTGCCGCTTCCCAGTTCGCCAAGCGATCACCTGAGGTAAGGAAGCGCGGATCGTCGATGAGTTCCTCAAGCCCGAAGACCCGGCACATCGTGGGCCAGCCCCTGATCGCGAACATGATGACCCATGCGTCCTTGCACTGAAGCATCGCAAGGAATCCGGGGTACTTCGCGCGCGTCTCGGCGGTGCCGTTGTAGCTGTACTGGCTAATCAGGTTTTGCCCCATTGCCGCCAGGGACTCGAACACCGTCGCCTCTACATGCTGCCCGCGGCCGGATGAGCGACGCTCCCACAGCGCCGACACGACGGTGATGTACGCCGAAGTGCCGGTTGCGTAGGACGATCGCCGGCCGACGCCGTAGATCGGCTTGCGCGTGATATCGCCGGTGGCATTCATCGTGCCGCTCAGCGCGTAGTGGATCAACTCACTGCCCTGCCAGTCCCGATACGGTCCGGAGGTCGGGAAATCCCTTACCTCACAGTCGATCGCCGAGTCCGGGACCGAGCCCATCGGCGGTGAGTCAGGCCCGCGCAGTATGACGTCGGCGCGCTTGACCAGGCCGCGGAGAAGTTCTCTGTCAGTCGAAGGGTCGAGTGCTACCGAACGCTTGCCCTGGTTGAGATGTCGGAACAGATATGAGTCAGCGTCCGAAGTACGCGGAGTCATTGTTCGTGTGCGGGTGCCTCCCGGCGGTTCCATGAGTAGTACGTCCGCGCCGTGCATAGCAAGCAGGCGTCCGGCGTACTGGCCGGCGATACTTTCGCTCGTGTCGAGGACAACGACCCCGGACAGTGGCGACTGGGTATTAGGCGACAACGACCTCATCCTTTGCAGCTTGATCATCAAGGGCACCGGCACTCATCCGGTCCCGAAGTGCATCTCCCACGCGATATACGCACATCACCACAATTCCGAGCAGAAGACCAGGTGCGATGATCTGCCCCGGCGAGGACAGTATTTGCGCGTATCCATCAGACAGATCGCTGCCCCAGCTTGGTGTCGGGCGTTGTGGACCAAGTCCGAGAAACGCCAACACGCCCTGGATCACAAACGCGAGACCGGTATAAATCGTGACTTGTACGACGACCGGGCGCAGCGCGATCGGCAAAATATGCCGGATCACGATGATCGGCATCCGCACCCGGCCGAGCCGCGCGCTCAGGACGAACTCCTGGCTACGTAGCGCGAGAACACCCGCGCGCGTCAGTTGTGCGGTCTTCGGCGAAAAGACCAGCCCGATGGCGATCATCGACGTCACCAGCCCGGCCCCGAGGGAACCGGTGATCGCGATCGCCAGGACCAACGTCGGGAAGGCAATGACGGTGTCGGCGACGCGCATGAGCGTAGTGCCGACGTACTTCGGGAAGTAGCCAGCCACCGTGCCCCAGGGGATCCCCACGACGAGTGTCACTCCGATCGCGATGGCAACTCCACCGAACGCGTTGCGCCCGCCCCAGATCAGCCGGCTGAGGACGTCCCGCCCGAACTGGTCGGTGCCGAGCCAGTGAGACGCGGACGGGCCCGCGAGACGATTGGGAAGGTCGTTGGTCAGAGGGCTGTGCGGAGCGACCCAAGGGGCAAAGATCGCCGCGAGCAATACCAGAGCGAGTACGGCGACCGCAACAATCAGACCGATCTTGGGACGCCGTCGCGAGCGCCTGGTCGCCCCAAAGTTTCGGGGTTCCGTGTCGACTGCAGAATCCATCTCATGCACCCCTTGTCGCAGGATTGACGATTCCGCTGATGATGTCGACGATCAGGTTCACCAGCAGCGCGATCACGACGTAGATGAGCACGATTCCGAGGATCAGCGTGTAGTCACGTACGGCGATACCGTTGACCAACGTGCCTCCCATCCCGGGAAGCACGAAGATCTTCTCGATGATGAGCGTGGCGCCGAGCATCCCCAGCGCTAGAAGCGCAACCACATTGAGCACGGTGGGCATCGCAGCACGAAATGCGTATTTCCAGACCACCACCCGTTCCGGGATCCCCATAGCCCGGGCTGTTCGCGTGTGATCGCTCGCTAGCGCGTCGATCATCGCGGCGCTGACCTGCCGGATGACGATGGCAGACCCTCCTAAAATCATCGGCACCACAGGAAGCACTATGTGATAGAGGTTTCCCAGCGGGTCTTCGGTAAACCGCGGGTAACCGAGCCGCGGGAACCAGCCCAGCCACACCGCAAAGAGGTCGATCAGCAACAGAGCAAGGAAGAAGTCAGGCACCGCGAGACCGAGGCCGGAAACACTCTTGACGAAGTTTGCCGATGGCCGTCCGGCTCGTTTGGCGGTAAAAACGCCGATCGGTATGGCGATAAGTACGGTTGCCACGATCCCGATGAGCACTAGCTCGATGGTGACTGGCAGGGCGTTCTTGACCAGATCCATCACTGGTTGCCCGGTCTGGAAGGACTCTCCGAGGTCACCGGTCACCGCTCGGCCGAGCCAGGAGAAGAATTGCTCGAAAAACGGTCGGTCCAGCCCCAGTTGCTTTTCGACCACCGCTATGGCTTGCGGCGTTGCGTCCTCTCCCAGCCGCGCGTACGCAGGGCCGCCAGGGATGATCTTGACGAGCAGGAAGGTCAGAAAGCCCGCACCGATCGCAGTCGGGATGAACAATAGAAGGCGCCGAAGAACGAATCGCCCGATCTTGCGGGACGACCCTTTCGATTCTGCCGGATCTTCGGGTTGTCCGGTTTCCGGCGCCGCACCGGCCGGTTCACCCCCGACCAGTCGCGGCGCCGTCTTCTCGATCGCATGCATTGTCGATGCCCTACTGCTTGATCGAGAGAGCAGCGAGATCGGGCTGTCCGTTGATCGCCAGAGCGCTCTTTGCATTGTCGACTTTGTCGGTCCACGCGACCGAGATCGGGTTGTAGAAGAGCGGGATGATCGGCAGCTCGGCCTGGTAGACCTTGTTGGCTGCTTTGATATTGGCGTTCAGCTCGTCCTGGTCTTTCGATGCGCCTAGGGCTGCGACGGCCTCGTTGCCGCCGTCCAAGGGCACGTGTCCTGCGTTGCCCGCTGACGACGTGGTCAGTAGTCGCCGGTAGATCGAGTACCAGTCTGGCCCGGAGTTCATCCCGGTCGACATCAGATCGTATTTGTGATCGGTATAGAACGACTTAGTCGCCTCGGGGAGCGCCTTCGCCTCGAATGTCACGTCGATGCCAACCTTTGCCAACTGGTCGGCGATCACGATTCCGTTGTTGACATAGATTGCGCCGTCCAGACCCACCCCATTGAGTTTCAAGCCATTGGGGTAGCCGGCGTCTGCCAGCAGCTGCTTCGCCTTTTTCGGGTTGTAGTCGTACGTCGAGGCCAGCCCCTTGTCGTAGTACGGATGGCCCGGCGGGTATGGCTGGACGGACCCAACGTCGCTCAGACCGTCGGTGCCTACTTCGGCAAGAGCCTTACGATCAATCGCATAGCTGATGGCCTGGCGCACCCGCACGTCGGCGAGCGGCCCGTGGCTTCGGTCGATATTCAGATCAGCCACGGACACCCCGAGGTAACTATCGAACGTGACGCCAGGCGTGTCTTTCAGGGTCTTCGCCGCCGTGGAGTTAAGCGAGAACGCGAAGTCCGCCTGACCGCCGGACAACGCAGCAACTTGGGCGGAGGGATCGGTAATGATCGAAATCTCTATAGCGGCGACCTTCGGCGCCGGCACTCCGGCCTCCTTGTAGCCGGTCCACCTCTTGAGGCTGATGGTCGAGCCGGGCGTGAATGTCTCGAGCGTAAACGGTCCGGCACCGACGGGCTTCGACCCAAAGGCCGTACCTTCCTTCTCGCGAGCCGCAGGCGATGCGATCAGCCCGAGCCGAGAGGAGAGGATCTCAGGTAGGCCGGCATTGGGCGCATTGAGGTGGAAGACCAGCGTCTTCGTGCCCTCGGCCTTGACACTCTCGATCTCGTCGACGGTCTGGCTTCCCAGCGCGAGGCACTGGTTGAGGCTTTCGGCGACGGTGGAAGCATTCAATGGGGTGCCGTCTTGGAACGTCAAGCCCTCCTGCAGGGTCAGCGTGAGCGACAGCGAGTCGTCAGAGAATTTCCAGCTTGTCGCGAGGCCCGGGGACAGCTCGCCTGTTGCCGGATTGCCCCGGATCAACGGCGCGTAAATCAAGTTCATCGAGGTTGTCTCGGAGCCGTTGGCCGTTCCACAGGGGTCGAACTGGTTTGGGGTGGCGCCCTGGACGACCTTCAGTGTCGCGTCCTTATTGGCGGCCGTGTCGGTGCTCCCCGAGGCGCCCGACGAACATGACACCACGCTTAATGCGGTGAGCGCGCTCGCCGCCATCGCAATCACGGGAGCGAGCTTTCGGCGTGGAACGCCTCTTAACGTGTGGGCCATCAGGTCTCCTTCTTGGGCAGTAAGTCGTTGATACACAGGGAATGCAGGATTAGGCGGATCGCGGTTGCAGTTCGCCGTCGCGGATCTCGCGCCAGTAGTGGCACGCGGTTTGATGACTGGAGTCTTCGTCTGCTAACTGCATTGGCGGTGCTTTCTGCGCGCACAGCGGCTGTGCGAATGGGCATCGCGTGCGGAATCGGCATCCAGACGGAGGGTTGCGCCCATCCGGGATCTCGCCGGGCAACAACATTCGCTTATCGGTTCGCTTCTCGAGCGTGACGACCGGAATCGCACTGATAAGTGCGCTCGTATAGGGATGCATTGGCCGTCGAAGAATGCTTTTCACCGGCCCGATCTCCACGAGCTGACCGAGGTACATGACGCCAACTTGATCGGCGAGGCGCGCTATTGAAGACATATCGTGCGAGATGAACAGATACGTGAGCCCGTCATCCTTCCGAAGTTCGTCCAGGAGTCTCAGTACGCCGGCCTGCAATGAGATGTCGAGCGCGGACACGGGCTCGTCGCACATGATGATCGGCGCCTTCGACGCGAGCGCCCGGGCGATCGTGACTCGCTGGCGCTGCCCGCCGGACAGCTGAGCTGGTCGTCGGTCAGCGAGATCCGCGCTCAGTCCAACACGCTCGAGAAGCTCCACTGCCCTGGTTTTCAACTTGGTCGGAATCCGGAGCTTGGACGGTACGAGAGGCTCCACCACGCTCTTCCAAATCGGAATACTCGGGCTCAACGCAAGCAGCGGGTCTTGGAAGATGACCTGCACGAACCCATCACGACCGATCGACTTCGCCGCTGGTTGGAGTTCGCTCCCACCGGTGCTCAGCTCGATGGTTCCGGACGCGGCCCGAACCAGCCCCGCGATAGACATCGCCAGGGTCGACTTCCCGGACCCGGACTCTCCGATAACGCCGAGTGTCTTGCCACGCTCGATCTCGACCGTCACGCCATCGACCGCACGCAATGCGTTACGTCCACTCCCGTACGAGACAACCAGGTCGTTGACGCGCAACGCGACATCGCGGCCGCGGTCGATAGTTGCCGCGCGGTCCGCATTGACGACGCTCATTCGGTCACCCCGACCAGTTCGAGCTCGGCGTGCCTGATACATCTGGTCAGAGCACCGGTAGACGCGATCGCTATCGGCGGGATCGCCGCGGCGCATTCGTCACGGCGATATGCACATCGTGGGCCGAAGCGGCATCCGCTGGGCGGGTTTGCTGGGTTCGCCGGTGAGCCGCCGATACCGACCCAGTCGTCAGTTTTGTCGAGATCGATCTTGGACGCTTGTAACAACGCGCTGGGATATGGGTGTTGCGGATGGCGCAGAAGTCCATCCGTGGAATCGATATTGGCGACCTGCCCGCAATACATTGTGACAACTCGCGAACAGATGTCACTGATGACACCGAGGTTGTGACTGATCAGAACGACCGAGATCCCGCGTTCCTCGGCCAGGTTCCGCAGCAACGAGATGATCTGCTGCTGGATAGTGACATCCAGAGCAGTCGTCGGCTCATCCGCTATCAGCAACGCGGGTTCGCAGATCAGGGCCATAGCGATCATCACCCGCTGGCACATGCCACCGGAAAGCTCATACGTGTACGAATCTAGTGTTCGTCTCGGGTTCGGCAGACCCACCTGACTCAGCAAATCGATTGCGCGCGCACGAGCCACGTCCTTTGAGACGTCCTCATGCGCCCGGATGACGTCGAGCAATTGCTTGCCAATCGGGCGGGCCGGGTGCAGCGATGCCCGCGGCTCTTGAAAAATCATGCTCAGCTCGTTGCCGCGTAGTTGACGAAGCTCCTCCGGCTCCGCTGCAAGCAATTCCTTGCCCTGGAACTGAACCGATCCGGACACGACCGCCGAACCCGGCAGAAGACCCATCAAGCTCAACCCAGTCAGGGTCTTCCCGGATCCCGACTCCCCCACGAGGCCGACAACCTCGCCGGCATCGACCGAGAACGACACTTCGGAGAGCAACTCCACGCCGCCGATCGAGACACCCAAACTATCGACGGCAAGGAGGCGCGCCCGATCAAGGACGGTAGGTGACGCCGACGTCGACGTCATTTCAATGCGCGGGTTCATGGGCCGCTACTTCCAGTTTGAGGGTACGAAAGATCGACCGCACGAATCCGTGCGGTGGTTAGCGTTTCGGAGTCACGGCTTATCGCCTGCCACGCCGAGATCGCAAGAACAGCGCGACTTGCGCCCCTACTTGCAGTTGCACTGCACATAGTTTGCACGACAGATTCTAGAAAGACAAGACCTGAGAAGTGACCTGCCGCACACGTAGCGGCGCGGCAGGCATGATCGGCAACCGACTCCTTGTCGGCTGAGTCTCTTCCCCGTCATGTCGCATCTGCCAGGACAAGGAGGAGGTTGGCGTGCCAAGGGGCGAACCGTGGCGCGCGCCCAGTACTGGAGATAACTACAGGTAGAAGGCGGGATCTGCCGCCATCGCGCACACGCCACCCCGCTCATAGCGTTGGGGCATGATTCCGATGATGACGGACCCGTGCGTCACACTGGTCGACGTGTCCAAGCGGTACGGAAAGGGCGCGACCGCCGTACATGCACTCCGCGAGGTGAGCGTGACCCTCCCCCGCGGCTCGTTCACCGCCGTCATGGGACCGTCCGGCTCGGGTAAGAGCACCTTCCTGCACTGCGCTGCCGGTCTCGACCTACCGACCTCCGGACAGATCACGCTCGGCGACACCGACCTGACCGGCATGCGCGAAGTGAAGCTCACCGAGCTGCGCCGCGAACGCGTGGGATTCATCTTCCAGTCTTTCAACTTGATCCCGTCCCTGAGCGTGCTGAACAACATCACGCTCCCGATGCGGCTGGCCGGTCATCGTCCGGATCGCGCCTGGCTGCACGAGGTGATCGAGCGGGTCGGGCTAGGCGAACGCACCACGCACCGTCCGGCCCAGCTCTCCGGCGGCCAGCAGCAGCGAGTCGCGATCGCGCGCGCCCTGGTCGCGCGGCCGGATGTCATTTTCGCCGACGAGCCGACCGGAGCACTCGACAGCGCCACGGGTCACGATGTGCTGATGCTACTGCGAAACACCGTCGACCAGATGCACCAGTCGGTCGTGATGGTGACGCATGATCCCGTGGCTGCGGCAATCGCCGACCACGTACTTTT
This sequence comes from Antricoccus suffuscus, assembly GCF_003003235.1. Taxonomy (NCBI): domain Bacteria; kingdom Bacillati; phylum Actinomycetota; class Actinomycetes; order Geodermatophilales; family Antricoccaceae; genus Antricoccus; species Antricoccus suffuscus. The sequence continues at coordinate 353,133 of NZ_PVUE01000001.1, read as the reverse complement.
CCTTGCCGACGGCGAAATCGCGGGAGTGCTCGGACGCCCCTCGACGGAGGCGATTGCCGCTCGCATGTCCGACCTGCGAACGGGGACCACGCATGCGCACGCTCGCGTTTGAGACACTCCGCGCCCGCAAGGGCAGCTTCATCGCCGCCTTCGTCACTCTTATATGTGCGGCAGCGCTCGTCGCTGCGTGCGGCAGTCTGCTCGAGTCCGGTATCCGCGGCGCCGTTTCGACCGAGCGGTACACCGCAACCCCGGTGGTCGTTGCCGCCGACCAACTCCTAAAAGTGTCGGAGATCTCCGGAGACAAGACGAAGATCAAGACCAAGGCCTTGACGCAGCACGAGTGGATCGATGCTTCACTACTCGACCAGATTCAAGGACTACCGGGCGGGCAGGACGCCGTCGGCGAGCTCACTTTTGGCGCCTCCGTGCTGCGTCCGGACGGTACGCCGATCCCGACTTCGAGGTACGGCGAGTCGCTCGGTCACGGGTGGGGCTCGGCGGGTCTCGCACCATTCACCCTCGCTGAGGGCAGTCCGCCGAAGTTGCCTGGTGAGGTCGTCGTGGATGCGCGGATCGCCTATATAGCGGGACTTCACGTCGGCGACGCGGTAAATATCCAGACGGCGGCCGGCGCCACGCCGTACGTCGTCTCCGGCATCACCAAACAGCAGCTATCGCATCAGACGACCATTTTCTTCGCCGACTCCGAGGCAAGTGCGCTCGCGGCCCATCCGGGGCTGCTCTATGCGATCGGCCTTCCGGGCGCCACGCACTCCGACTTAACCGCCATCCAGGCCGCCGCAGGTAAAGCAGGCGCGGAGGCATTCACAGGCGATCGCCGTGGGGCGGTGGAGTTTCCTGGCGTAGCCAGGTCGAGTACGACGTTGATCAGCCTCGGCGCTGTACTCGGCGGTATCTCATTGCTGATTGCGATCCTCGTCGTCTCAGGCACTCTGGCACTGTCCATCGGACAACGCGAACGCGAACTCGCGCTCCTGCGCGCGCTGGGCGCCACACCCAAGCAAGTGCGCAAGATGATCGGCGCGGAGGTGTTGCTGCTCGGTATTGTTGCCAGCCTGATCGGGGCCGGAGTGGGGATCCCTCTGTCGCGACTCCTGGGCGATGGGTTCGCCCACTTTGGCGTTATACCGCCGAATCTCAGAATCGACGTCGGGCTGATTCCGATCGGCATAGCAGTGGTCGCCACCGTCATGGCGGCGTGGACTGCTGCCCGGGTGAGCGCGCGTCGTACGACAGCGATTCGCCCGACAGAGGCTCTCGCCGACGCGGCAGTCGGCCCGCGGCGTCTTGGTGTCGTGCGCATTGTGCTGGGCGTGGTTGCAGCCGGCGTCGGCGCAGGGTTCATCTTCCTAACCGCGCATCTGCATAGCGACGCGGGCGCCTCGCCAGTGAGCTTCTTGTCCGTGATTGCCGCAGCGGTCGCGATCGCGTTGCTCGGCCCGACGCTCATGCGCGGCGCGTCGATTGTTCTCGGCGTCGGGCTGTCGGTGCTGTCACGTCGGTCCGGATTCCTCGCAGCCGCCAACAACCGCACCAATGCTCGACGGCTTGCCTCCATCGTCACGCCAATGGCGCTTGGGGTCGCAATGGCGTGCACGATTCTGTTCCCGCCGACCGCGTTGCAAGATGCGACCGCCGCCCAACGAGTAGCCGCGACGCGCGCAGACTCCGTGATCGTCGCTCCCGGTCCCGGGGTCACCGCCACCCAAGCGGCCGCCGCACGCTCGGTGTCCGGCGTACACGCGGTCACCCAGGAGACCCACGGAAAGGTGTGGTTTGGGCGCGAAAAGTACGACGCCACCGGTCTTACACTCGACGGTTTAAGGGACAATATCGATCTCGGCGTCATCAGCGGTAGCGCGAATCTCAACGACAACCAGCTCGCGCTCTCTCGCGCGACTGCGAACGATCTCGGGCTGCGCGTGGGCGAGCCGGTCGACCTACGGCTCAGCGACGGCACGCCGATCAGCCTGGTCGTCGGCGCGATATATCGCAACGACCTGGCTTTTCCAGGAGTTGTGCTGTCCTTCGATCTGCTGGCTGCGCACGGTGATTCGGCGTATAGCTCGTCCCTGAAGATCAGCGGAGCATCGACGGCGCAGCTCCGGAATGCGGTTGCCGGCGTACAAGTGATGTCGGCGGACCAGTTCCGCGCCGCACAACATAGCAGCGGCGAAGGCGTGTCCAAGGGAATGGGCTACATGATTCTCGCGCTGATCGGCGGCTTCACCTCAATCGCGGTCTTCAACACGCTCGCCATGGCAACCGCCGCACGGTCCCGCGAGTTCGCACTGCTGCGGCTCGCCGGCATGAAACGTCGTGGCGTAATCCGCATGCTGCACCTGGAAGTCGGCGCCGCGACTTTGGTTGCCGTCGTACTCGGTACGACGATCGGCCTTGCAACAGTGAACGCATATGCGCATGGCGTGACTAACGGTCCCGCATCGATCACGTGGTGGATGTACGGCGTCATCGTCGCCGCAGCCGGCGCACTCACGTGGGCCGCGAGTTCCCTTGCCGCCAGATCGGCTTTGCGACCGGCCCCGGCGGACGTGATCTCGGCCCGCGAATAGCCATGACAGATGTCAGGGGCCGCATCGTGACTCACGACCACGCGCGGCCAGAGGGGACATGGCACGCTAGGAGCATGACCATACCCGCCCACTCCGACACGGCTGATGACCGGACCGACTTCGCGCTACGCCCTCCGGCGTATCTGGTGAGTAAGCGTGCGATCTGGTACTGGACGGCGCGTACGCCGCTCCGCTGGATCCCAGTCATCGTCGCTCAGGTCATCTGGTGGGTGATCGATGACGGAGACTCGCAGTGGCGTTGGCCAATTGCGATCGCGACGCTGGTGCTGCTCGCCCTCAACACGATCATCGAACCGCAGTGGCGTTATCGGGTGCATCGCTGGGAAGTCACCGACACGGCGGTCTACACGCAGTCCGGTTGGTTCACCCAGGAACGACGTATCGCACCGCTGTCACGCGTGCAGACCGTCGACCTGGAGCGGGGTCCGATCCAGCAGTTGTTCAAGCTGGCCGAAGTCACTGTCACGACCGCATCGGCGGCGGGGCCGCTCAAGATCACCGGGCTCGACCGTCCCGTCGCCGAGCAGGTCATCCGCGACCTGACGGCCTCGGCCGAAGCCGCACAGGACGACGCGACGTGACCGAGACTCTGCGCGAAGGATTCGCCAACCTACCGGAGGCGGATTCAGAATGGCGCCGGCTCAATGCGCGGATGCTCCTCATCCATCCCATCAAGGAAATCGGACGCTTCTTCCCGGCGCTCGTGGGGGTGTTCTTCCTCGGCAACTCAGGCGGCAAAGGACACTGGTGGGCGCTCGGCGCCGGCGTCCTGGTCATCATGATGGCGCTCCTGCGGTGGGTCACCACCCGTTTCCGGATCACGCCGGACAAGATCGAAGTGCGCACCGGGCTGTTTCGTCGTAAGGCGCTGGCGGCGTCCGCAGACAGGGTGCGCACCGTCGATCTGACCTCAGACATCCTGCACCGGGCGCTCGGGCTGGCCAAGGTCGAGATCGGGACCGCGAGCACCGGCCGGGACAACCGGCTCATCCTCGACTCGTTACCGACCAAAGATGCGCAGCAGCTTCGCATCGACCTGCTCCATCGGCGTACGCCGGCCTCGCACGCCGACTCGCTGACGTCCGGCGAAACGGTCGCCATACCGACCACTTTGCCGGACGCTACGGCCAAGCATCTGATCTTGCGGCTCGATCCGAAATGGATCCGGTACGCGCCGCTTACGTTGTCCGGCGTCATCTCCGGTCTGATCATCGTCGGTTTCGCGTGGCGGATTCTCAATGAGATCGGCGGGCAGATCAACAGGATCGCCGCGATCGAGCAGACGACACAGGCGCTCGCGAAGCTCTCCACCTGGGTAGCCGTCGCGATCGTTACTATCGCCCTTCTCCTCATCGTCACGCTGCTTTCGGTCGTCGGTTACGTCCTCGCGTTTTGGAGGTTCCGGCTCAGCAGACACGACGGCGGCACACTGCACGTCAGCCGCGGGCTGCTCACGACGCGAGCGACCAGCATCGAGGAACGACGGCTGCGCGGCGTCGAGCTCGTCGAACCGCTACTACTGCGCATTGCCCATGCGGGACGGATGTCCGCAATCTCGACCGGCCTTCGCGCCAAGGGTCGCGAGAGCAATGGCGAGGGCGGATCGACGCTGGTCCCACCCGCACCGGTGTCCGTCGCGTCCCAGGTCGGCGGCGAGGTGCTGCGCGATCGGGGCGCGCTGACTGCGCCCCTTACCCGGCACGGCCCGATCGCGAACCGTCGGCGCTACAGCCGCGCATTCCTGGTCTCGGGCGTCGTGATCGCGATCGCCGTACTGGCGTGGAAGCCCGGCCTGCCGCTGATCCCGGACCTGTCCGGCGTCGTTCCCGTGGTGTCACTCGCGCTGATTCCGATCGGCGCACTACTGGCCCGAGACCGCTACCGCAACCTCGGCCACGCCCTGCACGACGGTTACCTGGTGCGCCGGGCCGGATCGCTGTCACGGCGTACGTCGGTATTGCAGCGTGACGGCGTCATTGGCTGGAATCTGCGTCAGTCGTTCTTTCAACGCCGGTCCGGCGTTATCACCCTCACCGCAACCACCGCCGCGGGCGCTCAGCACTACGACATCCGCGACCTGGAGCCCTCGATAGCAGTCGAGTTCGCCGAGTCCGCCGTACCAGGTCTGTTGCGACAGTTCCTCGCCTGACGTTTGCCCCACCTCTTCTCCGACCGCACCACTCAACCGAGAGGACCCCGTGTCCACGTCCGATGTCATCGTCGTTTCCGCAACGCAGTCCGAGGCGGCGTACGTGCCCACCGACTTCCGGGTCGTGATCTGCGGCATCGGAAAGGTCGACGCCGCCATCGCCGTGACCCGCGCGGTGCTTGAGTCGGACGGCCAGCCGACAGTGATCAACATCGGTACCGCCGGCGCACTTCGCCCCGACGTCGCTGGCTTGTTTACGCCGTCGCTGGTGCGCAACCACGACATCAGCGCCGCGGTTTTGCGTTCACTCGGCTACCCCGTGGTCGACGAGATCGAGATCGACGGCGGGGACGGTACGACGCTCGCCACCGGTGACAGCTTCATCACCGATCCCGCCGTACGCGACGCACTTGCCAGGGAGGCGCACATGGTGGATATGGAAGGGTTCGCGATCGCCCGGGCCTGCGCGCAACTCGGCATACCGGTGCGGCTGGTGAAGCACATCAGCGACCAGGCCGACGAATCCGCCATGGACTGGCCACAGCAGGTGGATCACAGCGCGCGGATCCTGGCCGACTGGCTGCGCGACAACCTCCGCTGAACGGTCAGCGTGCACGGGTACGGCGACAGGACACGCGACCGTCACTACGCTGAAGGGTATGACTCCGACGCGCCAGCCCACGCCCATCGACCGTATAGCCGAAGGCTGGGTCGTCACCCTCGCCGACCTCGTCCCCGACATCGCTGTCTGGATCGGTCTCCCCGGCCGCGTGGGCGAGTACGCCGACCTATCCCCCGCCGGCCATGAGGAGCGCATCGCCGCGACCAAAAAAGTCATCACTGCACTTGAAACGGCCGAGGTCGCCGATTCGGTCGATCAGGTGACCAAGACCGACATGCTCGCCGACCTGCGACTGACCGTCGAGGAGTACGACGCCGGCCTGTGGAAGCGCGATGTCAACGTGCTCGAGTCGCCTGCGCAGTCGATCCGCGGCATCTTCGATCTCATGCCTCACGCGACCGAGGGCGACTGGGAGACCATCTCCGAGCGTCTGGGCAACCTGCCCGGCGCCGTACGCGGGTACGTCGAAACCCTGCGAGCGGGTATCCGCGACGGGCAAACCCCGGCTCGGCGTCAGGTACGCGAAGTGCTCGACCAGCTGAAACGGCATGCCGCGGCGGACGGCTTCTTCGGTACATTCGCCGGCGCGGCCGCACTGGACTCCGGGGCCCCCCTGCCGGCATCGCTCACGGCCGACCTCGCGAAGGGGGCGAACGCGTCCGCGGCGGCGTACGGCGAACTCGCGGACTTCTTCGCCAAAGAACTCGCGCCCGCGGCTACGGACCAGGACGCGGTCGGCCGGGAGATCTACGCGCTGGAGTCGCGCAGGTTCCTCGGCGCCGTGATCGACCTTGATGAGACTTACGAATGGGGCGTCGAGGAGCTCGAGCGGATGGTCACCGAACAGACCACGATAGCCAACGAGATCAAACCCGGCGCGTCGGTCAAGGAGGCGATCGCGCACCTCGAGGCCGATCAGTCGCAGCGCTTGCATGGCACAAAGGCGCTGCAGGAATGGATGCAGCGGCTGGCCGACACCGCCGTCGCGGACCTGTCAAAGTCGCACTTCGACATCCCGGAGCCGGTACGCCGGATCGAGTGCATGATCGCGCCGACCCAGGACGGCGGGATCTACTACAGCGGGCCAAGTGACGACTTCTCCCGCGCCGGGCGGATGTGGTGGTCGGTGCCCGAGGGCGTCACGGAGTTCGACACCTGGCGCGAGACCACGACCGTCTACCACGAGGGCGTGCCTGGCCATCACCTGCAGATCGGCCAGGCCGTCTACAACCGTGCGCTGCTCAACACGTGGCGGCGGCAACTCGGTGGCACCAGCGGGCACGCAGAGGGGTGGGCGCTGTACGCCGAACGCCTCATGGAAGATCTCGGCTACCTCGACGACCCGGCCGACCGGCTCGGGATGCTCGATGGACAACGAATGCGCGCGGCCCGCGTCGTACTCGACATCGGCGTGCACCTGGGCAAGCAGCGGCTCGACGGCAAGGGCGTGTGGGACTACGACTACGCGTTCGACTTCATGAACGACAACGTCAACATGGAGGAGGCGTTCGTCCGGTTCGAGGTCAACCGCTACTTCGGCTGGCCCGGTCAGGCACCGTCGTACAAGGTGGGCCAGCGCATCTGGGAACAGCTGCGTGACGAGGTACGCCGCCGCGAAGGCGACGCGTTTTCGCTGAAGGATTTCCACCGCCGCGCTCTCGACATCGGCGGCGTCGGCCTGGATACTCTGCGCTCCGCGCTCCTCGACTGACCCACGGTTTACCGATAGCCCTACGGAGTGGCGACCGCGCAGCGCACATCGGGTGCGCGGCTGATGCGGCTGTCGAGGGTCACGAGCACTCGCTTATCGAATCAGACGGCTTGTCAGGGGAACTGCTGCCGCAACTCGGGCCGGTTGAGCTTGCCGCTTCCGGTACGGGGCAGGGCATCGACGAACTCGATGCGCTTCGGTCGCTGCAGTCCTTTAAGATTCGGATCGGTTTCGCAGTAGCTATAGATGTCCTCAGCGCTGACTCCCCGGGCCGACGGCACAACGACCGCCGTTACTTTTTGCACCCACCGGTCGTCGGCGGTGCCGATGATCGCGACCTCCGCGATCTGCGGGCAAGACGCGAGATGCGACTCCACCATCTGCGGATAGACGTTCTCACCGCCGCTGACGATCATGTCGTCGATCCGGTCGACGTAGTACAAGTATCCCTCGCTGTCTGCTCGCACCAGGTCCCCGGTGCGGAACCAGCCGTCGACAAATCGTTCGGCGTTTAACTCCGGCATCCGCCAGTACCCTGGCGTCACCGCGTCGCCGCGCACCCAGAATTCGCCGACGTCCTCAGAGCCTGACGGCAGTGCCTCGTCACCGCCCGGCGGCACCAGCTGCCACCGCATGATTTGGTCCAGGGCGCGACCCATCGACTCTTCGCGCGGCGATTCGCCGGCGCGATATGTCACGGCAAGGCCGTTCTGTTCGGTCTGGCCGTAGATCTCGGTCGGTACGACGCCGGTCCCGCGCACGAAACGTTGCACCGGCGCGGGCGGCGTACGCGATCCGCCGAACATGCAGATGCGCATCGAGTCCAACCGAGTCGGGTTGTCCTGAGTGAGGTTTCCGACGTCGATGAGCATGGTGGAGATCAGCCCGCCGATCGACGGTCGCGACTCCTGGACCAATCTCAGCCACTCGTTGGGGTCCCATTTCGGCATGAACGTGATCTGCCCGCCGCGCGCCAACACCGGCAAGCTACACAGTTGAAGTCCGCCGACGTGGAACAACGGCATGGAGTTCAGCGCGTGGTCGTCGCCGTTAATCCCCCAGATGTCGATCACCGCGTCGACCTGCGAGCCGGTGTTGCGGTGCGTCTGCCGCACGCCCTTGGGCATGCCGGTCGACCCGCTGGTGTACATCAGCAGCGCGTCCTCGTCGTCGAGTCGCGGCTGCACTTCCGCCAGCGGCGAAGCGGTCCGCGAGATCGTCGCGAAGTCATAGTCTGAGTGCTCCGCCCCCGCAGCCGAGATGATCCGTCCGGCGAGCGGAAGACCGGTCAGCAGCTCTTGCAGCCGAGTGACATCCTCGCCTCGTGCCAACACCCACTGAGCCTCGGAATCAGTGACGGCATGGCGTAGCGCGTCGGCCCCGAACAGATAGTTGAGCGGGACCGCCACGCCGCCGGCCCACCATGCACCAAAGATCACCGGCAGGTATTCCAGGCAGTTCGGCGCCCAACAGGCGACGCGCTCGCCTGGTTTCAGCCCTTGCTCGCGCAGAAATCCGGCAAATCTCCGGCTCTGCTCGACGAACTGCGCATAGGTCACCTCCACGCTGCCCATGCGCAGCGCGACCCGGTCCGGGTGCTCCGTTGCGGCGCGGCTCAAGATATTCGCGAGGTTCATGGTGGTGCTCCCCCGGCGCTACAAGTAACGCGTCGAGGCAACGGCTGGCTCGACTGAGATGTGCGGCAACGCCCGCATCTAAATTACTGCGGACCCATCCTCTTGGGAATAGGTCGCAACTGCCCGCGTGGCTACTTCTTGCCGTGCCTCTCCCTGTCGACGACCGGTTTGCCGGCCTCCTTCCAGGCACCAAATCCGCCTTCGATGTGCGACACGTTCGAGATGCCCATGTCTTGAAGGGTCTTGGCCGCGAGCGCAGATCGCCAGCCACCGGCGCAGTACAAGACCTTCTCGCGGTCATCACCAAGCGGCTCTTTGAAGTACGGCGACTGCGGATCGACCCAGAACTCGAGCATTCCGCGGTTCACGTTGAACGCCGACGGAACCTGCCCCTCCCGGTCGAGCTCACGCGAGTCGCGAATATCGACGAACAAGACGTTCGGATCGTTAACCTTGGCCGCTGCCTCGTCCACGGTGAGCGTGACTACCTCGCTCATCGCTTCGTCGACGAGCTGCATGACGCCCTTTTTCAGCGGTGGTCGCGTATTGTCGGTCATCGGCTTCTCCTTCGTTGCCACGTGATGTCGATCTAATCACGCGACCGCAAGCCCGCGGCGTACCGAGCGTCGAGACGTCAGTCGGTCGGTTCAGCGGTCTGAGTCCGATTCTTGCGCTTCTGCACGAAATGCATCAGCGCCGGAGCCGCGGAGAACAGTACGACGATCACCACGGCCGCGACGATCACCAGGTCGAGATGGTCCCGGATAAACGCGACCTGGCCGAGCCAGATCCCGAGCAGTGTCACCACGACGACCCACGCGACGCCGCCGATCGCTGAATAGAGCGCGTAGATCTTGCGGTCCATCTTCGAGGCGCCGGCCATAACCGGCGCGACGGTACGGACGACCGGCACAAACCGCGCCAGCACGATCGCCGGCTTGCCGTACTTGTCGAAGAGCTTTTCGGACCTTTGGATGTACTCCGGTTTAAGGAACTTCGCGTCCGGGCGTTTAAACACCGCTGGCCCGACCTTGTAGCCGATCCAATAGCCGACCATGTTGCCGATGAACGCCGCAAGCGCCATTGCTGCCAGCAGTACGACGAGCGGCGTCGCAATCGCGCCACTGGCCCAGAAGATGCCGGCGAAGAACAGGAGCGTGTCGCCGGGCAGGAAGAAGCCGATCAACAGCGCGCACTCGGCGAACAGGATCAGGCAGATTCCGAGCAGTGCGAACCCGCCCATGCCGGAAATTATGTTGGCGGGGTCGAGCCAACTGGGCAGGATCGAGGCCTGATATGTCACTGTCACGCCAAAACCTTATCTGTGAAACTTGAACGTTGCCTGTGGACGCGGCCCAACTCACCGCCGTTTCGCCGCGACGAGCGGCCGGCCGTACGAAACACGCCGTTCCGAACGACGCTCACCCACCCGAGGTACCGTCCCCGCACCGACAGACATGCGCCCAGCGCGCCCGAGAAATTCGGCTCGCCGACGTACTATTGGCTTTTTGGTCTCGGCCACCGGCCGGCGGGAGGCGCTACCCATGTTCGACACGAGCTCGACGACGCTGTTTGTGCTCGTCATCCTCGGTCTGATCGTCGCGGCCGGCGCCGTCACCGCCCTGCTCGCCTGGGCGATCGCCGCCGTATTTGCCGTCCGCGCCCGCCGGCTCAAACGGTCCGGCAATGAGCCGGAGATCGTCTACTCGGGATTCCTGTTTGACCTTGCTCCGCCGAAGGACCGGGAGTACGACGAGGCCCCCGACGCCGCCTAGCCGATCCGCACGGGCAAACTTATCGGTTGATGACGTCGATTGAAGGGTTCTGTCATGGCTAAGAACGAATGGTTTGAGACCGTTGCCGAGGCGCAGCGACGCGCTAAGAAACGGCTGCTGCCTTCGGTGTACGGCGCCTTGGTCGCCGGGTCGGAAAAGGGCTTGACCATCGACGACAACATGGCCGCGTTCAGCGAGCTCGGTTTCGCGCCGCACGTCGCGGGCCTGTCAATGAAACGTGAACTCGGCACCACCGTGATGGGCCAGGAAATCTCGATGCCGGTAATGATCTCGCCGACCGGCGTACAGGCCGTGCACCCCGAAGGCGAGGTCGCCGTGTCCAGAGCCGCGGCGGCGCGAGGTACGACGATGGCGCTGAGCTCGTTTGCCAGCAAGTCGATCGAGGAAGTAGCCGCCGTCAACCCCAAGACGTTCTTTCAGATGTACTGGGTCGGCACCCGCGACGTGCTCGTGCAGCGGATGGAACGCGCCCGCGCGGCCGGGGCGAAGGGGCTGATTATGACCCTGGACTGGTCGTTCTCCAACGGCCGCGACTGGGGCAGCCCGGCAATCCCCGAGAAGCTCGACCTCAAGACCATGATCAAGTTCGCGCCCGAGGGGCTGCGCCGGCCACGCTGGCTGCTGGACTTCGCCAAGGCCGGCAAGATCCCGGACCTGACCACCCCTAATCTCACGCCGCCCGGCGGCGAGGCGCCGACGTTCTTCGGCGCGTACGGCGAGTGGATGCAGACCCCGCTGCCGACCTGGGAGGACGTGGCCTGGTTACGCGAACAATGGGGCGGGCCGTTCATGCTCAAGGGCGTCATGCGGGTGGACGACGCGCGTCGCGCGGTCGATGCGGGCGTCTCGGCTATCTCGGTGTCCAATCACGGCGGCAACAATCTTGACAGCACTCCCGGGTCGATCCGCGCCCTACGACCGATCGTCGAGGCGGTCGGCAACGAGATCGAGGTCGTGATGGACGGCGGCGTACGACGTGGCAGCGACGTGGTGAAGGCCCTCGCGCTCGGCGCACGTGCGGTGATGATCGGTCGCGCCTACCTGTGGGGCCTCGGCGCCAACGGACAGGCCGGCGTCGAAAACGTCCTGGACATCCTGCGCGGCGGTATCGACTCCGGCGTACTCGGGCTCGGGCACTCCTCGGTGCACGATCTGTCGATCGACGACCTCGTCATCCAGCCGGGCTTCATGCGCGCCCTCGGCGCCTAGGACGTCGTCAACCAAATAGCGTCATACGTCCCGGCGGCAACTTCGGCCTGTGAAGGCTCGCGACCGGGACGTATGACCTTATTTGAAGGTGCGGGTTAGACGGCGCGCTCGGATAGGTAGATCGAAGCAAGCTTGTCGCCGCCCCAGGACGCGAGGTCGACGCTGGTCGCCTTGCCCTCTTCAGAACCCAGCGCCTTCTGGGCGGCCTCGGCGTTCTCGAAAACGAGTTCGGTGATCACGTAGAGCTTCTGCTCGCCGGCGATATTCTGCACGACCTTGTTGACGCGGTTCTCGAGCAGCCCCGGCATCTTGTTGACCAACGGGACATGCCCGTCGAAGTAGCTCTTGTCGAACGCCGCGGCGTCGTCGGGCACACGGTAGGTCACAAACAATGAGGTAGTCATAGTTCGGATCGTAACCGAGCCCGCCCTCGAGCGATAGACAGGAAGATCGGGCCCGGTAGTCCGAGCCCGATCTTCCCAGTTAACTATGAAATCGACGAACTAGCGCTGCATCGCCTTGGTCTCGAGGAACTCGGCGAGACCTTCCGAGCCCAGCTCGCGGCCGTTGCCGGACTGCTTGTAGCCACCGAACGGCGCCATGAAGTTCCAGCGGCCGTCGTTGATGTCGACTTGACCTGCGCGCAGCCGGCGGGCGACGGCGAGCGACTTGTCGGCGTCCGCGCCGTACACGCCGGCCGCGAGGCCGTACTTCGTGTTGTTGGCGAGGCGTACGGCGTCGTCGATGTCGTCGTACGGGAAAACCGTAATGACCGGGCCGAACACCTCGTCCTGCGCGACCTCGCTGTCTTCCTTGGCCCCTGCGAGGACGGTCGGCTTGACGAAGAAGCCTTTGTCCAGGCCCTCGGGCGCTTCCGAGCCGCCGGTTACGACGGTGGCGCCATCGGCTACTGCGCGGTCGATGAAGCCACGCACCCGGTCGCGCTGCGCTTCGGAGACCATCGGGCCGAGGCGGGTCGACTCGTCGTTGGGGTCGCCCGGGGCGTGCTTCTCGGCCGCGGCCTTCGCGAATTCAAGGGCCTGGTCGTATTTCGCCGCCGGCACGAGCATCCGGGAGAACGCGGTGCAGCGCTGGCCGCCGTTGGTGAAGCACTGGTTGACCGTCGACTTGACCGCCTTCGCGAAGCCCTCGTCGTCGAAGTCGTCCATGATGACCGACGCGGACTTGCCACCAAGCTCAAGAGCGACGCGCTTGATCGTGTCGGCGGCGTTCTTAGAGATCGCCGTACCCGCGCGGCCCGAGCCGGTGAAGGAGATCATGTCGATGTCCGGGTGGGACGACATCGCGTCGCCGACAACCTCGCCGCGACCGCTGACGACATTGAAAACACCTTCAGGCAGGCCGATCTCGTCGAATACCTTCGCCAAGTTGTACGCCGAAAGCGGCGCCAGCTCGGACGGCTTGAGCACGATGGTGTTACCGGCGAGCAGGGCCGGGGCGGTCTTGGCCGTCACCTGGTGCAGCGGGTAGTTCCACGGCGTGATCGCACCAACGACACCAATTGGCTCGTGCGCGATGATGGAGTTGTTGACCTCCTTCTCCCACTCGAACTCGTCAGCCAGCTTGGCGTAGGTCTTGAGCGTGCCAATCGGCGTACCCATGTGGACCATGTTGGAAATCTTGATCGGAGCGCCGAGCTCGTCGGTGACGGTCTGCGCGTATTCGGCGGACCGCTCCTTCAGCAGGTTGTTGGCCTTGACGAGGTATTCCGCGCGCTCTTGCGGAGTCTTCGACGACCATTCGGGAAATGCCTTGCGAGCCGCGGTGACGGCGGCGTCGACGTCTTCTTTAGTGCCGTCAGGGACGGTGGCGATGGCCTCTTCGGTCGTCGGGTTGATGACCTCGATGCGCTTGTCAGAGGTGGAGGGTACCCACTTGCCGCCGACGTAAATGTCGTAGTTGTTCACCGATGCTCCTTGATAGTCGATCCGTGCGTTTGTATGGAGTTTTACGTGGTTTTGGTGCACACTAACGTTACGCCCGACCGAACGGTCGGTTTCGTCCCGAGTGGAGCCATGACCAAGCCAGTACGCCGCAAACAACACGATGCCAACTCGCTCCTGCAAGTGGCCGTACGCGTGTTCAACGAACGTGGTTACGACGGTACGTCGATGGAGCATATCGCGCTCGCGGCCGGTATCACGAAGTCGTCGATCTACCACCATGTCGACGGGAAAGAGGCTCTGCTCGGGCTCGCGCTGGACCGGGCGATCGACGCGTTGGACGGTGCGTTTCTTCCTGCCGGGCAAGCCCTCGAGGACTTCGGCGCGCCGATTGTCGCGATCGACGGCGTCGTACGCCGCACGACGAAGGCCCTCCTCGACGACATCGAGGTCATCACGCTTTTCCTGCGAGTGCGCGGCAACTCCCCCACTGAACTCAAGGCGATCGACAAGCGCCGCGACTTCGACAAGCGGGTCAGCGAACTGGTCACGCTCGCGGCCGATGCTGGCGACATCCGCGCCGACCTGGACCCACCAGTGATCACCAAGCTTGTGTTCGGCGCCATCAACTCGCTCATCGACTGGTACAAGCCCGGCGGCCGGCTCACCGACGACCAGGTCGTGGACCACGTCTCCGCGCTCGTCCTGGACGGCCTACGACACAGATAAACCAAGATGCAGGTAGCCCCGGACATCGATAAACCCACCAGATAGCTCCAACCGAAATGGGGATCCATGTTTGACCACGCGGCACAGACTCAGCCCGTCGAAGAGCGGCGCACCGACCAACAGCGCCTGCTCCGCACGCTGATCGACCGCGTCAAGGACGCCTCGCCGCAACACCGCGCGCAGCTGCGCGGCATCGACAGTTCCGACGTCACCCTCGACAACCTGCACGAGCTCCCATCAGTGCGCAAGCAGGATCTGCGCGAGTTCTACCCACTCAACTCGCTGTGCGTCGACCGGTCGCAACTGCGCCGAATCCACGCCACGTCCGGCACGTCGGGCAAACCAACGATCGTTGCCTACACCGACCACGACATGGCCGTGCTGCGGCGTACCAACGCCCGGGCTCTCGATGCGTCCGGCGTCATCGCCGGCACGATGGTCCACAATGCCTACGGCTATGGGCTTTTCACCGGCGGCCTCGGATTGCACGCTGGCATCGAGGAGCTCAAGGCCTGTTGTCTGCCGATCTCCGGCGGCAACACGGCGCGGCAGGCCGCGATGATCCAAGACCTGCGCAGCGAAGTCCTCCTGTGCACGCCGTCGTACGCCGCGGTGATCGCCGACCTCTTTGCCGCACAAGGGGTCGACCCGGCCGACATCGCCTTGCGCGCCGGAATCTTAGGCGCCGAGCCGTGGAGCGAGGGGATGCGCGAGAAGGTCGAAGCCGGACTGGGCATCACCGCACTCGACATCTATGGCCTATGCGAGGTGCAAGGACCGGGAGTCGGATTCGAGACTGTCAACAGCGGTGGTCATCTGTTCGTCAACGAGGATGAATTCCTCGTGGAGTGCATCGACCCCGTGAGCGGGAAGCCCTGCGCAGAAGGCGAAGTAGGTGAACTCGTCTTCACGACGCTGACTAAGGAGGCTGTCCCCGTGGTGCGTTACCGGACCGGTGACCTCGCCTCCCTGCAACGGGTCAACGACCCAGAAGGCCGCACGTTTGTCACCATGTCACGGATCCTCGGCCGCGCCGACGACATGCTGGTGATCCGCGGCGTCAACGTCTTCCCGTCCGAGATCGAAGCCGTCCTGCTCGCCGACGCACGGGTCGCCACGGCGTACACCTTGGTCATCGACGAACGCGGCACCATGCCCTCACTCGTCGCGGTCACCGAACCGGTTGCCGGCATCGACCGCTCGGCGCTCGACACGATGCTCGAAGGCCTTCAGCGCCAGCTCAAGGAACGTCTCGGGGTCTCGTGCAAGGTCGTCTTCGCCGAGCCCGGCGGGCTGCCGCGCACCGAGGTCGGCAAGGCCGTCCGCGTCCAGCGATGGAAGCCGAACGCCGAATCACCTTTCCCCGGCGTACTGGCCTAGCCCGAGCGCGGTTCCAGCGGTTGCGACGTTCCGGTATTGACCGAGGCGTCATCGATTGCGCGGACTAGTTCGATGGCGCGGCCCATGGTCGCGAGCTGCGCATCGAGCGTGTCCCCCGCGGGATATAGCCGCACGGTGTCGACACCGGCGTCCTGCCATACCCGCAGCCGGTCCCGGACCATTGACTCGGTGCCGATCAGCGTCGTACCGAGCACCATGTCATCGGTCACGAGCTCGGTCGCACCGTCACGATCACCGGCCTGCCACCGCTCACGAACCTCGGCGGCGACCTCGGCCCATCCCTGCCGGCTGTATGCCTTGTTGTAGAAGTTTGTCGACGCGGAACCCATCCCGCCGAGGCTGAAGGCAAGGCCCTTCTTGCGGTCGACGATCATGTCGCGCAATGCATCCTCGTCGGGCGCGAAGGCGACTTCGGCTCCCTGGCAAATGTCGAGATCATCGCGAGTGCGACCGGACTTGGCCAGACCCTCGTCCAGCGGGGCAAAGTAGGCCTCGTCGGCGCCCTCGGGCACAAAACTAGTCCCGACCCATCCGTCGGCGATCTGCCCGGTCAACCGCAACATCGCCGGCGACATCGTCGCAAGATAGATCGGTATGTCATGTAGTGGACCGGTCGACAGCCGCATCGGCACCGCGTCACGGCCCGCCATTGGGATCTCGAACTCGCGACCGGAATACGAGATCTTTCCGCCGGCGAAGACACTCCGGACGATCTCGACCGTCTCGCGCAGTCTCGACAGCGGCCGCGCAAAAGGTACGCCGTGCAAACCCTCGATTACCTGGGGGCCAGATGCGCCTAGACCGAGTAAGAACCGCCCACCTGAAAGGTTGGAAAGCGTGATTGCGGCCTGTGCGATCGCGACTGGCGTTCGGGTGCCCAGCTGGATGATTCCAGAGCCGAGCAACATCCGATGGGTCTTGGCCGCGTAGTAGCCAAGAGCCGACGGCGCATCCGAACCCCAAGCCTCAGCCACCCAACACACGTCCAGACCGAGTTTCTCCGCCTCGACGACGAAG
This sequence comes from Antricoccus suffuscus, assembly GCF_003003235.1. Classification (NCBI taxonomy): domain Bacteria; kingdom Bacillati; phylum Actinomycetota; class Actinomycetes; order Geodermatophilales; family Antricoccaceae; genus Antricoccus; species Antricoccus suffuscus. Next base: position 336,340 of record NZ_PVUE01000001.1, on the reverse strand, counting down.
TCGGTCTGCTCCTGCCACCGGCCACCGCTGGAGGCCTCGATCGTGGTTGCCGTACGCATCAGCGGTCCCCGCTCGAGTCCGTCTTGCGGCCCTGGCGCCGTTCACACTCTTGATTCAACATCATGATGCTCGCCCTCAACTAGTCGCTGAGCACCACAGTTGCGTAATAAGACTTATTTGTCAAGAAGATGAGAATCTCCGCAGCACGCTCGGATGAGTCTTGAGCCGTTCGGGGTAACCCGGTCCCATCCGGCGGCTGACGTCTTCCGATTTAAGGGGCTCATGGCAGTGCGCGCAGACCACCTCGGCGTACGTGTCGTGACCGCACGGGTCGTGACGCATAGTGATCGGCGGGCCGTCCTCATCGGCGAGCCAACGATCACCCCACCGCGACATGGCAGCCAGCACTCCGTAGATTTCGTGGCCCTTTTCGGTGAGGACATACTCGTGTCTGGGCGGCTCGTCCTCGTAGCGCTGTCTTTGCAACAGGCCCTCTTCTACAAGCTTGCGCAGCCGATCGGACAGAGTGTTACGAGCGATACCGAGCTCAAGCTGAAACTCGTCGAACCTCCGTATCCCGTAGAACGCCTCGCGCAGCACCAACGGCGTCCAGCTGTCGCCGAGCAGGTCGACGGTGCGCGCGATCGAGCATGGCCAACGGGCGAACGAAGGACGTTTCATGAACTCATCATACCGAGTCGCCAAGTAAGACCCAGCCGGTAAAGAGGATATTCAGCCATCTTGAAACCCTCACTACGCACTAGTACCACGGGGAGACTCGCCGCTCTCTTGCCCGTCAACCCAACCTACTGTACGTTCGTTAGGCAAAGGGGAAGGCGCCGCATGACAGACATCGAACGACTAAAGACGTACGCCACTACCGAGAAGCAGCGCGGGTTCGAGTGGGACTTCCGTAAAGACATCGCCCAGTACGAAGTGTGGGACGAAATCCAGGTCGGGCAGGTCGGGACAGGGGCACAGACCTACCTGATCACCGATGATGACGTTCTTGACTTCAACCGGGGCGCACTAGAGACCGACCCGCGGTACGTCGACGCAGAGCAAGCCCGGACGCACGGCGGCCCGCGGATCCATCCGCTGTTCTGCGTCGCGATTGCCTTCTACTGCATTGATCGGGGTATGGGCAGCTGGATCCGGACGCCCGGAGCACGCAATCCGGGTCAAGACATCGAGATCCACGAGCAGTTCGAGATCGGCGAGGAAATCAACCTCACCATCACCCATTACGACAAGTGGGTCCGGCGCGGCAACTACTACATGCAGGACAAGCTTGAGTACCGCAACCAGGACGGCACTCTGAAGGCCACCTGGTACGTCTCGCTGCTGCTGCCGAAGACGCGCGCCGACGTCCAACGTTTCGCATCGGCCTAAGGGGAACAGATGAGCAGCACGTTGAGCTTTGCCAGTATTGAAGTCGGACAGCAGCTTCCGCCGATCGAGGTCGACGTTACCCAGCAGATCATCGACCGTGCCGCGTTGACTCATCTGGATTTCAACCCGGTACACACCGCGATCGAATGGGCTACTCGCGCTCAGGTCTTCGGCACCCCCAAGACGGTCGCGCACGGCATGTTCACAATGTCTCAGATGGCGTCGGTGATCGAACGCGCCTGGGGACCGCATGGCGCGACGATCCGCAAGATGGAATCGAAATTCACCAAGCCTGTCAAGGTCGGCACCACGGTCCGCTTCGAAGGCTCCGTCTGGGAACTGCACCCACATAGCCCGGGTAACAACACGGTTGTTGTCTCGCTCAAGGGCACCGACGACCAAGGCGAGACGATCAGCGTCGGGGCCTTCCGCGTCGCGGTCCCCGACTGACGAGCCGGCGATGACCGCGCGGTCGAGGTCGATACCCACGAAGCGATCCAGCCCCGGCCGGCACGGCGACACGACCATCGCGGCCGGTAATAAACGAGCCGAGATCTTTGACGCGGCGGTCGCGTTGTTCCTGCACCGCGGCTACGACGCGACGTCGATGAGAGACATCGCCGCCGCGGTCGGCGTGATGCCAGCGTCGATCTATTACCACTACGAGTCAAAGGAAGCGCTGCTGGTCGCTGCCGTCGCCGACGGAGCTGGCCTGCTCAAGGCGTCGGTCGACGCGGCGACCGACAGCGAACTCGATCCATGGACCCAGCTCGAGCGAGCATGCGCAGCGCATCTGACGACGTTGCTGCACGGGCCGGACGTCGTACGGGTGCTGTACTTCGAGCTGCAGCGTCGCCGCGAGGGTCGCGTTGAGTCCGACTTGCTTCGTATCCGGCGGGAGTACGAGAACCTATTCCGCGACCTCATCGACGCGCTACCGATCGGTGACGGCGTGAGCCGCACGCATCTGCGGCTTACAATCCTCGGCGCAATGGCGTGGTCGCCGGTATGGTACCGCCGCGAAGGCGACAGCCCGACGCAGATCGCGCGGGCTCTTATCGCACTAGTCCGGTATGGATCCGGCTGATCGCGAACGTATATTGCCCCCATGGGATCTGGCATAAAAGAAGAGGCGGCTTGGCGCGCGGTCGCCGAGTTGTACCACGCATATTTCACCGGAATCGTGCTGTCGAGTACGACGCGCTGCGGTTCGGCGCGCACCGCCGAACTGGTCTACGAGGTCTTTGCGCAACAGCGCAGCGACAAGTTCCTGCCGGGCCTGCAGAAGCTCGGCATCGACGGGCTCCCCCACGCCGTCGCCGCGGCGCAGTACCACTACTTGTCCAACCACATCGGCGGAGTGAGCGTCGAGTACATGCCCGAGTCGGACCGCAAGGCGTGGATCCGGTACGCCGCACCACGGTGGGTGTGGGCCGGCGCCGCGATGTGCGCTGTTCCCTCTGACGTGTCCAAGGCAATGCTGCGCGGCTGGCACGCTCGCAACGGCGTATCCCTTGGAAACCCACGGCTCGGCTTCGTGTGCACCAAGCAGGGAGTCGACGGCGACTCCGGTCTTGAGGGTTACTACTACGAGTACGACGAGGACCTCGAGCCGCACGATCGGCTGCGGTTCGCCCGCCACGAGGACGCGCCGGACTTCGATCCGGACGCGGCGCCCAAACTGCCGACCGACACTTGGCCGACCGCGCGACTCGCCAAAGCACACCGCAACTACGCGATCGCGTACGTGCAGACCGCCGTACCCATGGCAATAAACCTTTGGGGCGCAGAGGAAGCGACGCACGTCCTGGGTATCGCCGCCCGAATGATTGGCATGCAGTTCTATCACGATCTATGCGGCATCCTCGGGCACTCACCCGACGGGAGCGCCGAGTCGTTCGCGGCGTTCCTAGTGGCGATGTTGGAAGGTCACGGCGACAAATGCACAGTCGCGGCGACTCCGGCCGGGATCGAGATCCGGCAGAGCGGCTGGTCGTTCGGCCGCGATCTCGACCCGCACCCCGCCATCGCAACGATTTGGGCGCGGCTGTTCGAGGGCACACTCGTCGCGCACAACCACCGGCTCGCGCTGCACGTCACCGACGACTTCACCTGGACGATTTCGGCCAACCCACGCCGACCTACCAGCTGAGGAGTTTTGCACTCCGAGCGATCGGTCGTGGTGGTTCGAGAACGTTCGTGCTCGCTAGATTCGTTGCCGGTCGTGTGTCTATTCGCGTCGGTTGTTGAGGGTGATACAGGACCGCGGTTGTAGTGCGTGTCCTTGTCTAGTGGTGAGGGCATATTTTCTGGGGGCCCGGGCCCACGGGAAAACATTTGTGCCGATTCGCAGCGTGACCGACTCGCGGGTGATGTATTCGGGCACATATGTACTGGAAGGACTGAGCGCTATCGGTCCGGCCGACCTATGGCGAGGTCAACGGGGTCCTTACACCAAGCACCCGCCGGGTGAACCTCCTGGTGAATTTTCATCTAACAGGTACCGGGCCTGGCATTCTTGCCGTTATATGGACGTCGCGACGCAAGATCATCGGTGTCGCTTGGCGTCGGTAACATAATGTCGGGGGGCATAGATCGCGCGTACGCGCCGCAGATCGGTCGCCGACGCCCTCACGTCCCGCAAACGGTGGGACGCGGCGCAGGTAGGGTAGAGATGACTAGCACCTTGGTCGTCTCGATCCCGTACCTGTTGCCGAGGAGTCTTGCTCGATGGTCGCTGCCAACGGGGATGGCGGCGCGAGCCCGACAGTCAGATCACTGCCTGTTCCGCGGCTGCCGCGGCTTCCCACGCATGTCATTGATCGGCCGTGCCTTCTTCAAGTATTCGATACCCCCGCGCCGCTAGTAATCTTGCGTGCACCGACCGGCTTCGGAAAGACCGTTCTGCTGGCGACCTGGGCGGCGTCGCGATCAGAGACCGAGGTCGTCGCGTGGGCCCACGTCGATGAGGACGACCGCGACCCGGGAGCATTCTGGAGCCGGATACGGGAAACTCTTCACGATGTTGGTATAGGCGTCCCAGGAGCAGCTCGTACGTCGGAGTCCGATCGCCGTCATGTTCAACGCGCGATCCAAGGCGCCAATCGACCGGTCACCCTCATCCTCGACGGATACGATGCCGCAGCAGAAGAGCTCGATCGTGCGCTCGTCGACCTTCTCAGGCAGCAGCCCCAGCTCACGCTGATCATCAGCCTGCGCAGCCATCAACGGTTGCCAGCCGGAGCCCGGGTCGGGCTCGAAACGGTCATCATTGACGCGATGGATTTGCTGTTTAGCGTCGCTGAAGTCGGCGTTCTGCTGAGCGCTCGAGGTGCCCAGGTCACCGAAGCCCACGCCGCGGCGGTGTTCCAGCAGACAAACGGCTGGCCCGCGCTGGTCGCGGCGCTCGCCGAAGGAGCTACCACAGACAACCTCGCCGCGGACTACGTCCGTAGCCACCTGCTGCCCCAGATCGAAGCGCCCGAGTTGCGTCGTTTCCTCCTGATCGCGAGCATCCCGCGTCCGCTCACGGCCGACATCATGCGGCTGCTCACCGACGATCCCGCAGCAGACGGCAAGCTGCGCCAGCTGGAGTCGGCCGGCGTACTGTTCGCCACCATCGAGGACGGCACGGCGGCGTACCAGATCCCTAGCGCCATGCGCGTGGCTCTGGGTGAGGAGCTGACGGCCAGGTGGCCGGGCCTCGCCTGCGACGTACATTCCCGCTTGGCGCGCTGGCACCTCACGCAGCAGGCTCCGGCCGAGGCGTTGCGACATGCGATCACCGCCCAGGACTGGGGTGTCGTGGTCGAGGTCATCAACAAATTTTGGGGGCTGCTGCTGGGACGCGATAGCGAACTCCTTTACGAAGCATTCATGCTCACGCCGCTATCCGAGATCACTGGGATTCGGGCCCTCGCTTGTCGGGACCTGATGTTGCGTGCCCCCGACGACACCTTTTTGGCGATGGCACCGACGGCGCTGCCCAGCACGCGCGCCGAGCTCGAGGAGTTAGGACGCTCACCCGACGTACGGGATGCGCTTCCTACCGGCCTGGTCGTCATGATGGCGCTTCGCCGCCGAGGTCTGCACCGTGAGGCGCGGGAGTACAGCGATCGGCTTGAAGTTCTTGGCCGGGCCGCCCGGATCGCGCGCACGAATGAATCGTTATGGCAGCTCCCCCCGATGTATACGCAGACCGGGACGACGAGAATGCTCGCCGGGAACTTCAGAGACGCGATCGGGCACCTGCAGACGAGCTATCACACTGCTCATGAGAGCCCGCTGGCCATCGTGGCGCCCGACGCCGCCGGTCGAACCGCGCTGGCGTGGGCACTTCTGGGGGACAGCAACAGGGCCGCGATATGGCTTGCGCGTCACGATGCGGCGCCAGACCCACAAGACTGGTTCGTCCCGGTTGTGCGCTCTCCCGGGCACGGCGCGCGCGCACTGATCGCCATTGACCAGCTGCTGCCTGACGCCGCTCGAGAAGCTCTCGACCGCATCCAAGATGGCCCTCACCCCGACGAGTCGTGGCCATTCTTGGCATACGTTCGCGCCCAATACGCCCTGATCTGGGGAGACCCGATCGGCCAACTCAATGAGCTGGACGAGACGCGCGATCGGCATCGCGCGTGGATCGGTGAAGGCGGGATCGCCGCGCCGATGCTAGCGAGCGCCGAGGCCGACCTGCTGACGTCACTGGGATGGGGCAACCAGGCACGCGCGATCATCGACGGTCCGCATGCCAGCCATCCGCTGATGCAGGTATCGCGGGCCCGCCTTGCGCTGCTCACCGGGCGGTCTCAAGACGCGCTCATGACGGGCAGCAGCACCACATGGACCCGCAATGCGCCCTCGAAGTTTCAGCGCGAAATGCTGCTCCTGCACACGGTCGCCAATCTCCGGCTCGGCGAAATCGACACCGCCGCGACTATGCTGCGCCGCGCCGTACGCCGGGCCCGGTCGGCGCACGCGCTGCGCGCGTTTGCGACCGTGCCGACCGAGGAGATCGCCGTACTCGCCGATCGAGTTCCCGAGGCTGTCGCGCTGCTGCGACACCGACTCGTCCGCGATACGGCCCCGATCTACCCGGACACTATCGACGTGGTGACGCTGACCGAACGCGAGACGCTGGTGCTCAACGAGGTCGCCGGCGGGCAGACCATGCCGCAGATCGCCGAAGCGCTCTATGTCTCGTACAACACCGTCAAGTCTCAGATGCGCACCCTCTATCAGAAACTCGGCGCCGGTTCGCGTCCCGAGGCACTCATCCGGGCCCGTGCGCTCGGCCTCATCGACTGACCAACCCACCGCGGCTACACCACGATCGTGCACGCCCGGCGCCACGATGCGCTTACGGATTGCGATGACCCGCCGGACCGTTCAACGAGCATTCATTCTTCGGTCGATTGCGCAGCCAGCTCGCGAAGTTCACGTTTCAGAATCTTGCCGGCGGCATTTCGGGGCAGTTCGTCCACGAATAGAACCCTTTTGGGCTTCTTGTACCCCGCCAGACTTGCCCTGCAATGCTCAATGATCTCCTCTGCCGTTGCCGTCGCGCCGGCACGCAGTTGCACGGCGGCTACTACGTTTTCACCCCACGTCTCATCGGGTACGCCGACCACGGCAGCCTCGGCGACCGCGGGATGCTCGTAGATCACTTCTTCGACCTCGCGCGAGTAGACATTCTCACCGCCGGTCAGAATCATGTCCTTCTTGCGATCGACGATGTACCAGTTTCCTTCGTCATCGTTCCGCGCCAGATCGCCAGTATGAAACCAGCCGCCCTCAAACGCCTCTTGGGTTGCGACCTGGTTGTTCCAATAACCGATCGTGACTTGAGGCCCGCGCACGACGAGCTCCCCTACCGTTCCGGTCGCGACGTCCTGCATGCGGTCATCCACTATTCGAAGCATGGCTAACGGCATCGGCCTGCCCACCGAGACCAACAGTTCCGGCTTCTCAGTCAACCCACGCACGTGCTGCGCGCTCGGGTGGTAGAGCACGTTTCCCGACAGCTCGGTCATGCCGAAACCGGTCGAGAAAGCGGCGTTCGGAAATCGGGCCATGCCCTGTCGCAACACCTCGGCAGGCATCGGGGCGGCGCCGTAGCCGATACGTCGAATGCTGCTGACGTCGTACTTGTCGAAGTCAGGATGTCGAAGGAGTTGGCTAAACATCGTCGGCGCCACAGATGTTTCCGCGATCTGGTATTTCTCGATCTGCTCCAACAAACCCTTCGGGTCATACCTGCGCATGAGGACTAGGAACCGTCCCCTCAAATGAGTCACCAGGATCCCGTAGCCCGCGACGTGACACAGCGGCCACGGGAACAGGAGCGGACCGGCAACCTCACTTGGCCAACCCATCGCCGAGTTGCACGCGGCCGCGACCAGGTTCGCGTGCGACAGCATTGCGCCCTTCGGCCGACCGGTAGTGCCACTTGTATAGATGATCCAGGCCAGATCATCCCCTCGGACTTGGATGTCCGGCTCCTGGGTCGAACCGCGGGCCAACAGTTCGTCGTACGCCGTAACGTCTGCAGGAGTGTTGTCCTCGTCGACCCCAAGCATCACAATCTGGAGCGCGCCGACCTGCGCCGCCACCGATTGGGCGACCTCGAGATACTCCGGCTCGGTGATGAGGACGGCGGCACCGGAGTCGCGAACAATATGCTCAATTTCGCGCGTACTGAGCCGATAGTTAAGGAAGACCAGCCCCATCCCTGCTCGGGGGACGGAGTAGTACAACTCGACGTACTCAGGCCGATTCTCGGCCAGAATCGCGATCCGGTCACCCTGCCGGGCAATGCTCAGCAGAGCATTAGCCGACTGGGTAATGCGGTCCGCGAGACTTGCGTAGCTATATATTCGATCGCCGTACTGCAACGCCGGTTGGTCCGGCTCGCGCTGCGCGGTGAACGCCACGATATCGCTGACCAGCATCTGACTTGCGGACATACTCGGGCCTCAGTCCCGAACGCCTTTGGGCGCGTCCTGCTTCATGAAGCCAAACAGATAGCCGGCAATACGTCGCATCTGGATCTCCTCGGTCGACCCAGTCCTGCCTCTGAGCAAGTTTTCCCGTTCCTGCGTTGGCAGACCTCCGGCATCCCAATCGGTACGGGCGTTCTCCCGCCGATGATCAAAGAAGCGGACGTTGTCATCCTGTTGTTCGAGAAGCCTGATCTCTCGTTCAATAAAGTCGTCGAGTTCGCCACGCAGATCTGTGAGGTCCTGCGGAAGTTCGAGAACCATATGTCCATCAGTCCTTCGTAGTAGACGTCAAAATTCGATACTGCTGCACGTTTCCCGGTTAGCCGCAGGGCACTTGCGTAATAGTGAAGTTCAGCCCACAATAACTGAACGATTGATCAGGTGACAACCGTTAGTTAGCAGCGGTAATTAACAGAACAGTCTGGGGTACTACGTGGGCGACATTTCTTATGACGTGACCGACGGCATTGCGCTGGTGACGATTGATCGTCCGGAGAAGCGGAATGCGATGACCTACGCAGTCCTTGGCGAATTCATCGAGGCAATTCAGCGGGCGGGGGCCGACGATGGGGCGCGAGCGGTCGTCGTCACCGGCGCTGGAGGCGCGTTCTGTGCCGGTACGGATCTCGGCGCCTTGGCCGCCACGCCGGAGGGGCAGCGGAGCCGGCGCGACGCCGCTACCGACGAGCCATGGCCGCTCGCGGCTTGTCCCAAGCCGGTCGTCGCCGCGGTCGACGGCGCCGCGGTCGGCATGGGCGCGGAGTTCACCGTCCAGTGTGATGCCCGAGTCGCGAGCACTCGCGCGCGGTTTGCGTGGAACTTCGTGCACCGCGGCCTGGTGCCGGACACCGGCGCCGGCTCATGGCTGCTGCCGCGTCAGGTCGGGCTGCCCACGGCATTACGCTTCCTGTATTCCGGCGAATTCGTATCAGCGGAGGAGGCCCTCGCTTGCGGCTATGTCGCCGAAGTCGTGGAGCCGGATGAGGTTGTGCCTCGGGCGCGTCGGCTTGCATCAGCGCTATCTCAAGGATCGCCATTCGCGACCCGGCGGGTGAAGCAGCTTGTCTATGATGGGCTCGCTCGCGATGTACCTCACCACATGGACGCTCACAAGGCGACGCTGCAGGAATGCTTCGCCTCCGAAGACCATCGCGAGGGTGTCGCGTCGTTTCTCGAACGGCGCGAGCCGAAGTTTGTCGGTCGGTGACAATGACCGACGTAAAGCCGCTCGCGGCCCGGTTGGCCACCCTGCTAGCCGACGAATTCGCGGACCCAGGCCTCGAGATCCGGGCGTTGCGACAGCTCACCGGCGGCGCCAGTCGTGAGACTTGGGCGTTCGAGGCGGCATATGGCGGCACAGTGAAACCGCTGATTCTTCGGCGCGATCCGCCCAGCGCACCGCGACCGGATCTCATGCTGATCGAAGCGGCGGCGCTGCGAGAGGCGGCGCGGGTAGGCGTCCCCGAGCCTGAGGTGGTGACCACGAGCGGCGACCCACAGATCTTGGGCGCGCCGTTCGTCCTGATGCATTACGTCGACGGTGAAACGCTCGCCCGCAAGATCTTGCGCGAAGATGCGTTTGCGGCAGTCCGGCCGCAGCTTGCGGCGCAGTGCGGGGAGATTCTGGCGCAGATCCACACGATGGATATCGACGCTCTGCCTGGCCTATATGAAGAGTACGACGTACTCACGACTATGCGGTCCCGACTGGACGAGCTCGGGTGGCCTAGCCCCACGCTGGAGCTCGCGCTTCGTTGGCTTGAGGATCATCGGCCTGCGCCTACCGGCCGCACCGTCGTACACGGCGACTTTCGGCACGGCAATCTCATTATCGACCCCGACGGTGTCCGCGCGGTGCTCGATTGGGAGGTCGTGCACATCGGCGACCCGATGGAAGACCTCGGCTGGATGTGCGTGCGCGCCTGGCGTTTCGGGGCACCGCTGCCGGTTGGCGGGTTCGGCGAGTACGACGACCTTTATCGCGCATACGAGCGAGTGTCAGGGACTCCGGTCGACCCAGACTCTGCCTTTTGGTGGCAGGTGCTCGGGACCGTGCGGTGGGGCATTGGCTGCATGGCTCAGGCAGAACGCCACCTATCTGGCATTACGCGCTCAGTAGAGCTCGCCGCGATCGGGCGCCGTGTATGCGAGCAAGAGTACGACGTACTTCTGCTGCTGCGCGACCGGTTAGCGGGTGCATCGGCATGAACTTGCACGGGCGGCCAACCACCGCGGAACTCGCTTCAGCGGTGCAGGAGTTTCTGCGCGACGAAATCATGCCGGCGCTCGACGGGCGGTTGCGGTTCCACACCCTCGTCGCGGCCAACGTCCTCGCCATCATCGAGCGAGAGCTCACCCTCGGGCCCGATCAGCAGGCAGAGCACGAGGCCCGACTAGCCGAGTTTGATGTCAGTGACGATGTCAAACTCGCCGCAGCGATCCGCAGTGGAGCGCTCGATGGACGCTCCGCTGAGGTAGTCGAAGCGTTATGGGAGTCGGTCGTCGCTAAGGTGACGGTCGCGAATCCTAAATACCTAGCGACCCCGGCATAATGTGGACGACTCTCTTTACAGTCCCGATGACGGACTCACGGGGGCAAAAATCCTCGCATCCGCGGTAGAGGCCATTGCCGCGCGGGGCTATCACGGCACGTCGATCCGGGATATCGCTGCGATCGCGAAGGTCAGCTCGGGATCCATCTATCACCATTTCGGCTCCAAGCACGACCTTCTCGTCACCATCATTAATCGCGGCGGCGCCGCTCTTTTGGCCGCGACCGAACAAGCCCTGTTTGACGCGCCCAACGAGCCGGCGGAACGGCTGAAGGCAATCGTTCGGATTCACGTCGGTCGGCACGCCCAATACTCCAAAGAGAGCTTGATCGGGAACTCAGAGCTACGAAGCCTCAGCCCGTCCGCGCGTGAGTTGGTTGTCTCGCAGCGCGACGGTCAGCAGCGCATGTTCGACCGCGTCGTCATAGATGGCGTGGAAAAGGGCGTCTTTCTCGCACCGGACCCCATCGAAGCGGCGCGCTTTATCTCATCTGCGTGCACGGCAGTCGCCGGGTGGTTCAACCCGAAGGGTCCTGCGACCGTGGACGAGATCATCGAACGGTATCAACGGGTAGCGCTGAATGCTGTGCAATACCAGGGCCCCGGCCGCTAGCAAGAGCCTCTAACTACGACCGGTCAGACATCGAAGTCGACGGTGACCTTGTCGGTCAGCGGGCGCGACTGGCACGCGAGTCGGATCCCGCGGTCAAGCTCCTCTGGTTCGAGGGCATAGTTGCGTTCCATCTCGACCTCGCCCTCAACCAGGCGGCATCGACACGTGCCGCACACGCCGCCCTTGCAGGCGAACGGTACGTCGGCACGCACGCCGAGCGCCGCGTCGAGGATCGGGACGGTGTCGCGTTCGAGGTCGAACGACGAGGACACCCCGCCCATGATGAACGTGATCTTGCTGAGGTCTTCCGGGGCCGCGACTTCCTTGCGAGGCCGTCGTTCGCGTGGCGAGTCCTCGACGTGGAAGAGTTCGAAGTGCACGTTGGCGGGCTTGACGCTGTTGTCCTTGAGCCAGTCGCGTACGCCGATCACCATCTCGAAAGGTCCGCATAAGAACCATTCGTCCACCGACTCGACGGGCATCAGCGCCTCGCAGATCCTGGCTAGTCGGGGCGCATCGATCCTCCCGGAAAGCATCTCGACACCGATATCTTCCCGGCTGAGCAGGTTGATGATCTGGAATCGATCGGCGTACTTGTCTTTGAGGTCCGCGATCTCCTCGATAAACATGATCGAGGAGGTGGTGCGGTTGCCGTAGACGAGCGTGACCTCGGAGTTGGGTTCGACCTCGAGTGCGGTGGCGACAAGGGAGAGGACCGGCGTGATTCCGCTGCCGGCCGCGACCATTGCATAGTGGCGACGTCGGTCCGGCGCGAAGCCGGTAGTGAACGATCCGGCAGGAGTCATGACATCGAGCCGCTCCCCCACCTCGAGCTCATTTAACGCGTACGTCGAAAAAACGCCCTCAGGCAGCGACCGTACGGCGACGCGCAGCCGGCCCGAGCCCGGGGAGCAACAGATGGAGTAGGAGCGGCGCACTTCCTCGCCGGCCTCCCTTCGCCTGATGGTCAGGTGCTGACCGGGCGAGAAGGCATACAGGTCCGCCAATTCATCGGGTACGTCGAAGCTGATCGCAACCGAGTCGTCGGTGATGCGCTCCAGCCCGGACACGGTGAGCGCGTGGAAGTCGTGAGCGTTAGCCATGGGTCCTCTAGCGAAGTGTTTTGAACCAGTCGAAGGGTTCACGGCATGTATTGCATCTATACAGGGCTTTGCACGAGGTCGAGCCGAATTGGGAGAGCACCTCGGTATCGAAGTCACCGCAGTGCGGACACCGCACAGACAGCCCGACAGACACCGGGCCTGCGACGGCTCGAGTGCCGGTGGGTGGCGCGATGCCCGACTCCTCGAGAGCCGCCAGCCCGCGTGGGGTGATCCAGTCTGTTGTCCACGCCGGTGCGAGTACGACGTCAACGACGACCTCCCGATAGCCGGCCTCGGTGAACACTCGACGCAGGTCGTGTTCGATCGCCTTCATAGCGGGGCATCCGGAGTACGTCGGCGTGATTGTCACCGTAACGGTGCCGCCATCGTCCGACACCTCCACGGCACGCAAGATACCCAAGTCGGCGATGCTCAGCGCCGGAATCTCGGGGTCGTTGACGTCCGCGGCAAGCTCCCATGGCGTCACGTCAGGGCCGAGGGCAACTGCGCTCTTCGGATCTGTCCCGTCGATGTCGTTAGCCGGGGAGCGGTCACCATACCCGAACGGTGACAGGTCCTCAAGATCGCGAGTCGTCGTACTCACCAGGTCGCTCCAGGGTAGGCGCGGTGCACGGACTGCATCTCGGCGAGCAGGAAGTCCAGGTCGGAGGTGTGTACGCCGCGCCGGCCACCGCGGGCATGCCACTTCGTCTGGGGGACAGTCAATGTCGCCGTCTCGATCACCGCTGTGAGCTGGTCGATGCACGGCTCGCGCAGCGCCCCGAAGTCCGGGCACACGCCGGCGTCGATGAGCGGGCGAAGCTTCTCGTCGGTCTGCGGGCCGTCGTAGACCTCGACGCCGGAATCCGCGTCAAAGAGCTCATCGACATACGGCCACACCACGTCGAGCCCGGCCTGCATCCGCTCGTGTGACTCGTCGGTGCCGTCACCGAGGCGGAGCACCCATTGCGTTGCGTGGTCAAGGTGGTAGCGCACTTCCTTGCTGGCCTTTGCTGCAATGGCAGCGATTGTCGCGTCGGTCGAGTGCGTGAGCTCGGCGTAGAGCAGGGACTGGTAGGTCGAAAAGACCAGCTGCCGCGCCATTGTCTGGGCGAAGTCTCCGCGCGGGATCTCCACCAAATGACTTGAACGAAACTCGCGCGCCTGTCGCAGGTAGGCAAGCTCGTCCTCGGACTTCGGCGGCGACATAATGGATCCGGCGTACGAGATGAGCATCCGGCCCTGCCCGAGCAGGTCGAGGGCGATGTTGGCGATCGCGACGTCCTCCTCGAGTACAGGCGCGCTCGCGACCCACTCCATCAGGCGCTGACTGAGCACGAGCGCGTCGTCGCCCAGTCTCAGCGTGAGATCGACGAGCGGCGAGTAGGTCTCTGCGGCGTACCGCTCACCGGCGAATTCAGGGACGGCGCCCATCACATGTGGTCCACTTCGGCCGGCAGTTTGTAGAACGTCGGGTAGCGGAAGATCTTGTCGCCGGCCGGATCGAAGAACTCGTCCTTCTCGTCCGGGCTGGACGCGGTGATATCCGCCGACGGCACGACCCAGATCGACACGCCCTCCTGGCGACGCGTGTAGAGATCGCGGGCATTGCGCAGCGCCATCTGTGCGTCGGGGGCGTGCAGCGATCCAACGTGGTTGTGCGACAGGCCGCGGCGACTGCGCACGAAGACCTCCCACAGCGGCCAACGCTCGGCGGACCCGTAGTCTGTGTTCCGCTCGCTCATGCTGACTGCTCCATCCGCGCGGCTTGTTTTGCGGCGTACGCCGTCGCGGCCTCGCGTACCCACGCACCGTCATCGTGGGCGGCTTTGCGGCGCCGTACGCGTTCGGCGTTGTTGGGCCCGTCACCGCGCAGCACCCGCTTGAACTCGGACCAGTCGAGCGCGCCAAATGCGTAATGGCCCGACTCCTCGTCCCATCTCAGTTCCGGGTCAGGCAATGTGATTCCGAGGATTTCGGCCTGCGGGACAGTCATATCAACGAAACGCTGACGAAGCTCGTCATTCGAGAATCGCTTGATCCCCCACGCCATCGAGTCCGCCGAGTTGGGCGACTCGCCGTCCGGTGGCCCGAACATCATTAGCGATGGCCACCACCAGCGGTTGACCGCGTCTTGCGCCATGGCCTTCTGCTCGTCGGTACCCCGGGCGAGGGCAAGCAGAATCGAGAACCCCTGCCGCTGATGGAAGGACTCTTCCTTGCAGATGCGGATCATCGCGCGGGCGTAGGGACCGTACGACGCGCGGCATAGCGGCACCTGATTGACGATCGCGGCACCGTCGACGAGCCAGCCAATCGCGCCGTTGTCGGCCCAGGTCAGTGTCGGATAGTTAAAGATCGAGGAGTACTTCTGCCCGCCGGAGTGCAGCAGGTCGAGCATCTCGTCGCGGCTCATGCCGAGCGTCTCGGCGGCGGCGTACAGGTAGAGCCCGTGACCGGCCTCGTCCTGCACCTTCGCCAGCAGGATCGACTTACGTTCAAGCGATGGCGCCCGGGTCAGCCAGTTGCCTTCGGGCTGCATGCCAATGATCTCCGAGTGCGCGTGTTGCGCGATCTGCCGGATCAGCGTCGCCCGGTAACGATCGGGCATCCAATCGCGCGGCTCGATGCGACCATCGGCGGCGATGGTGGCATCGAAGTCGCTCTGCTGGTCACCGGCGGTGGGCCGGTGGGATGTCACGGTCACGGAAAACCTCCCGAACGTTCGGTTGGTTTAAGGGTAAATGCTATTCCGCAAGAAGTCCACCGCCGAGTGCCCCGCCAGGCCGAAGTCGTCACACGGCTTTCGGTGCGACGGCCTCTTCGTCGAGCGGTTGTTCATCGGCGACCTGTGCAACGAGTGCCGGCCGGCGGCTTCGCCGGCTGATCCACTCACCGAGCCCTACCGCGACAAAACAAGCTGCCGCGCCGAGGATCAGACCCGCTCGCCCGCCGAACTGCTCGGTGATCCACCCGGCGATCGGGCCGCCAATCGGCGTCGAGCCAAGGAAGGCCACCGCCCACAGCGCCATCACCCGGCCGCGCATCGTTGGCGCCGCCTCGAGTTGAAGGGTGCTGTTACCGCGCGCCATGAAACTGATGCTGGCGGCGCCGACAAGTGCGAGCGCGATCATCTCGATCCAGAGGTACGGCGCGAGCGCGGCCGCCAGAATCGCCAAGCCGAAGACGCCGGCCGAGGTGATCAGCGCACGCAGCCCGGTCGTGCCTCGCGCGGCGACGAAAAGCCCACCGACAACCGCGCCTACGCCCATCGCCGCGGTCATGAACCCGAAGGTCTGCGCACCGCCATTGAAGGTCTGTTCTGCGACGATCGGCAGCACCACGTTGAACTCATAGGCAAGGCACCCAACCAGCGCCATCATCAGCAGCGGCGCCCGCAGCTCCGGCGTACGCCACACGTAGGAGAACCCTTCGCGCATCTGACCTTTTGCGCGAACCGCTGGCTCGGACGGTTGTAGTGCCGACACGTCGAGGCGCATCAACGACGCTACGACGGGTATGAAGCTCACCGCGTTGACCAAGAAACAGATACCCAGGCCACCGGTGGCAATGACGAGGCCGGCGACCGCGGGGCCGATCGCCCGCGCGACGTTGACCAGCACCGAGTTGAGGCTTACCGCGTTACGGAGATCGTCGGGACCAACCAATTCCAGGATGAACGACTGGCGGGCGGGATTCTCAAAGCAGGTGTTCAGCCCAAGCAAGAGGGCAAGACCGTAGACCATCCAGATGGTGATCGTGCCCGTCACGGTGAGTACGCCGAGGGCGAGGGCCAGGACCCCCATCATCGACTGCAGCCCGATCATCAGCTTGCGTTTGTCCAAGCGGTCGGCCACCACCCCGCCGTACGGGCCCAGCAACAGCACCGGCAGCGTCTGCATCGCCACGACGACGCCCAGCGCCGTACCGGAGCCGGTCAGCTGGAGCACCAGCCACGACTGAGCGACCCGCTGCATCCAGGTGCCGATCATCGAGACGGCCTGGCCACTGAAATACAGCCGGTAGTTGGGGTTACGCAGCGACGAGAACGTCTGCCGCCCGATGTCCTTCATCGCCATCACGAGGTGGACACCGGACTAGCCTTCTGAGGTCGAACGACCGACAGCGCTTCCAGAGCCGGAAGTACGTCGAGCAGCGCCGCCGCATCGCTTGCCGGCACCTGCGCCAGCAACCCGGCCAGCAACTTGGTGCGCTCCGCCCTGCGGCGTACGTGCAAATCCCGCCCGGCGTCGGTGACCTCGACTCTGGCCGCTCGGCGGTCGTCGGGATCGGCGACCCGGCGTACCAGACCGGCATCGGACAGCTTGCCGACGATCCGCGACAGCATCGTCGGGTTGAGATGTTCGAGCTCGGCGAGCTCTCCCAATCCGAGCGGACCGAGGCGAGCGACGGTGCCGAGCACCCACAACTGGGTGCGAGTCAGCCCGCCGCCTTCGACCTCGCGGTCCATCGTGCGGGCGATTCTGGTGAGCGCGATGCGCAGCCGCGCCACTTCTTCACTCTCGAACCTCTGCGGCACGGTTCTCCATTCAGTACGAATCCAATATTTGCCTATCGGCAAGCATATACCTCATCGCGCCGCCATGACGTGAGTTGTGAGTCCCGTCGCCAGCAAAAGCTCACACCTCGCTCTTACTATTCGCAAAGGTTCACCTGGTGTACTCGTCCCATGCGATCAGATTGGTGGCTGACATGTCGATAATTCCTCGGCCACGCTCCACGGAGACGCGCGCGGCCGGGAAGCTGAAAGCGCCGGACTGGCTGTTGCCGCAGTTGCGCGATTTCCTCGGTATCACCACACCGCCAGCAGGCCCAGAGATGACCGAGGGCAATAGTCGACTTACCGCTGTCAGCGGCATGATGCTCTTCGCGCTACTCGCCGTTGAGGGCGTCACCGTTCTCAACGTGCGGGGCATGATCACGCTGCACGTATACCTCGGGATACTGCTCGTCGGTCCAGTGCTGCTCAAATGCGCCAGCACCATCTACCGGTTTGTCCGCTACTACACCGGCGCGCCCGCCTACGTGCAGAAAGGGCCGCCGCATCCGATCCTGCGGCTGCTGGGACCGGTTGTCATCTTGTCTAGCCTTGCGGTCCTCGGTACTGGCATCGGGCTCGTCTTTGTCGGCCCCGATCACAGCGAACCGTTGCTCACTTTGCACCAAGCTAGCTTCATCGTCTGGCTAGTCGTGGTCATAATCCATGTGCTCGGGCATATCCTCCGGGCCAGCACTACCACCTGGCGCGAACTACGCGATCCACACGCCGACCCCGCGGTGCGGGGCCGGCGATGGCGCGTCTTCGCCGCCGCCGCGTCTCTCGTGGTCGGCGTCGGCCTCGCCACGGCTCTACTACCATCAGCACACTCCTGGACCGATCGTCAGCACAACAGCCATCAGTTAAGCCACTTCGACAGAACGGCGCACGGGACCGCGCCGTCTCGCTGAACACGACCGCCTGTGCCGGCACAATCAAGGTCTCCGGCTACCCCTGTAGTCAGTGCATCGTCATGACCGCGGGGACAACGTGCATGTGCATGGTCTGCATCGCGACCAGCATGTAGCCCATGCCGAGCGCCATCACCGCGAGTGACAATCGGACCGCGGGCGTGACATCGGCGGCGAGCCGCAACGGGTTGCACACCCACACCAGCGCTTCGCCGGCCAGGTAGACCACCAACAGGTATGTCACCGTCGCGAGGTGGTCTCCGACTGGCAATGACATGTAGGCCATCACCAGCATGCCCACCGTCGATGCCGCCCACAACCAGTTCGGAAAATTGTCCTGGCTTGCCCACCAGATGCACGTCAAGATCATGCTGATCGTGAGCGCGCCGAACAGTGCGACACCCGCCCGGTACAGATCGGCGTGCGCGGGCTGCGCGGCCAGGTACATCACCATCATGGCGGCCGCCATCAGCACGTGCGCGAGATGCCACCAACGCGCCCGGCCGGACATCCACCAGACGTGCCACAGGTGCGTGATCGCTACCGCGCCCAAGACCAGCGCCCACAGCACCTCCAGCCAGCCCGGCAATAGCGGCATATCCATTGTCATGACCGGATCCATCCCGGACCCGTTCATCAGCGGCTGCCTCTGATCGATACCGTCATGTCCTCGCCACGTACAGACTCGCTGGCGTATCTCACATCCAGTACGTTGTGCCGACGCCGACCGTGTGTCAATAGCGCCGGCGGTCGGTGTCCGCAGAGCCGTGCAAGATGCCAAATAAGGTCACACGTCCCGGCCGTTATGACCTACGGAACGTATGACCTTATTTAGACAGTGGCGCTATTTAGAGAATGCGAAGTCAGGTCAGCTGCATGCCTTCGTAGTCGCGCTCGGCGACTTCGGCGATCGTGGCTCGATATTTCGGCGTTCCGCCGTTGTAGACCTGATAGCGCATCTTGCCCTGCTCGTGGCCCTCGACGTTTGAGTTGTAGCCGGTGAACCAGCCCTGCGCCTTACGCAACAGCATGATCTCGTAGAGTTCGGCGACTTTCTTACCCCAGGCCCGCTCGCTTTCGGCGTCGGCCTCAACCCGCGTGTAGCCACGGTCGCGCATGTACTCCAGCAGGTCGGTGGTCCAGTCGACCGCGAGCTCGATCCCACGCGGGAAGTTGGTCGTCGCCGATGCACTCTGTGGGCCGGTCGGCATCAGCATGTTGGGGAAGCCGGCCACCTGCATGCCGAGATAGGTGGCCGGGCCGTCGGCCCATTTTTCCTTCAATGATTGGCCACCCACGCCTCGAATGTCCACTCGCTCGTACGCGCCGGTGACGGCATCGAATCCAGTCGCGAACACGATGATGTCGAACTCGTGCTCAGCTTCAGTGGTGCGGATTCCACGTGCGGTGATCCGGTCGATCGGGGTTTCCTGCAGATCGACCAGGTGCACGTTGTCCCGGTTATAGGCCTCATAGTAATGGGTTTCCATCGGAAGCCGCTGTACGCCGAACCCATGATCCTTCGGGACCAGCTTCTCGGCCAGGACCGGGTCATTCACCCTCGCGCGAATCTTGTCAGCGATGAACGCCGAGAGCTCCGCGTTGGCGGCCTCGTCGGTGAAGGTCTCGCGGAAGTTCGACAGCCAGATGCCAAAGCCTGGCTCGGTGTAAAGCTTCTCCCACATCGCCAGGCGTTCCTCGCGCGGCACGTCCCAGTAGGGCCGGCGGTCGGGTTGGTGGATGAACCCGCCCGGAGTACGCGCGCAGACGGCGAAGATCTCGTCGTACCGCTCCTTGATGTCGGCCATCTCTTCCGGAGAGATTTCCCCGTTGTGCAGCGGCGCTGTCCAATTGGGTCGCCGCTGAAAGACCGTCAGGTCCCCCACCTTATCCGCGATCTCGCCGATGAGCTGTATCGCAGTCGCACCCGTGCCGACGACCGCCACCAGCTTGCCCTCCAACGTCACCGGTTCGGTGGGCCAGTTGTACGTGTGGAACGCCTGTCCTTCGAAGTCATCGATGCCGTCGTACCGCGGAAGAGTCGGCGCGGACAGGAGCCCGAGAGCGGGAATGAGGAATCGAGATGACAGCTCACGTCCGTCGCTCAGCTGTAGACGCCACTGCGTCGTCGCATCGTCGAAGACCGCCGCATCGACATTGCAGTCGAACTGCATGTGCGGACGGAGGTCGAACTTCTCGGCGACGTACTCAAGGTAACGAAGGTTCTCGGGTTGGCCGGAGAAGCGCTCCTTCCAGTCCCATTCCTGCAACAACTCCTCGGAGAATGAGTAGCCGTAGGTGATGCTCTCGGAGTCGAAGCGGGCGCCCGGATAGCGATTCCAGAACCAGGTGCCACCGAGGTTAGAGCCGGTTTCGAGCAGCGTGGCGTTGAAGCCGAGGTCGAGGAGCCGGTGGAGCTGATAGATGCCGCATACTCCTGCGCCAACAACAATGACTTCGTAGTCCGGATTCATGCTTGTCGCGTCGTCACCCATGCTGCGCTCCTCGTGTAGGCCGTTACCTCTCAACCCACACTAGGTCCAATCCGTCACTAGCTGTAGCGAATGTGCGCGACGTCCGGACAAAACGTCGCACTGAATGGCTCCTGAACCAGATTGCGTAACCAAACTGAGACGGTGAGTTTTCGAACTTACGTCTTGACGGGGCGGCCGTGCTCCACAATTGTCTGGGCAACTACATCGCTATACCCGCAGAAGCGCCGGCCAAAGGAGCACCTTCATGTCCGTCTCGTTTAAACGCCTCGTCGTCGGCCTGGTCGCCGCGGCCTTGGCGCTGGCCGGGTGCTCGAGCTCCGGCAGCGGCAGTAGCAGCAACAAGATCGGCGACACGGTCACGCTGGGCCTCGTCGCAGAACCGCCCAGCCTTGACTTCACGACCACCGATGGCGCCGCGACACCACAGGTGCTGCTGGACAACATCTACGAGACCCTCGTCAAGGTCGACAACAAAGGCAAGATCGTGCCGGCCCTCGCGAAGTCGTGGAAGGTCAGCGACGACCGCCTGACCTACACCTTCGAGCTCGTCGACAATGCGAAGTTCACCAACGGCAAGACGTTTACGGCCGACGATGCGGCGTTCTCCATCAACCGGGTAAAGACGGACTGGACGATCAGCCTGAAGAAGTCGTTTGACGTCGTTACATCGGCGACGGCGACCAGCCCGACCGAGCTGACCGTCGTACTGGCGCATCCGAGCAACGACTGGCTCTACCGCATGACGACCCGGCTTGGCGCGATGATGACCCCCAATGGCATAGCCGACCTGGCCAACACCCCGATCGGCACCGGCCCCTACAAGTTCGCGAAATGGACGCGCGGTACGTCGATCGAACTCGTCCGTAACGACAACTACTGGGGCACCGAACCGCACTTCAAAAACGTCGTCTTCAAATACTTCAACAATCCGACCTCGATGAACAACGCGATGCTCGCCGGCACGATCGACGTCGTCACAACGGTGCAGGCGCCGGAGTCCCTGGACCAGTTCTCCAAGGGCCCCAAGGCCAGTGGTCTACAGGTGATCGAGGGTACGACGAACGGCGAAGTCGTCCTGTCCTTCAACCAGTCGCAGGGACCGCTGGCGAATCTCAAGGTGCGTCAGGCGATCCGCACCGGCATCGATCACAAAGCACTCCTGGACAACTGCTGGGCAGGCAAAGGCACGCTCATCGGATCGATGGTCCCGCCGACCGATCCCTGGTATGAGGACCGGACCAAGGACTTCCCTTACGACCAGAAGAAGGCTAAGGAATTGCTGAAGGAGTCCGGCGAGCAAAACATCACGCTGCGGCTGCGCATTCCGTCACTGCCGTACGCCGTCGCCTGCGCCCCCGAAGTACAGAGCCAGCTGTCCAAAATCGGCATCAAGGTCGACATCGACACGCTGGAGTTCCCGGCGAAGTGGCTCGACACCGTCTACAAGCAGCACGACTACGACATGTCGATCATCGCGCACGTCGAGCCCCGCGACCTCGGCTCGGTCTTCGGCAACCCGGACTACTACACGCAGTACAAAAACCCGGCGCTGCAACCGCTGCTGGCCGCCGCGGACGAAGGTACCGAGCAGCAGCAGATCGACAACATGAAGGCGGCCGCGAAGCTTATCTCCGAAGATGCCGCGGCGGACTTCCTGTTCCTGCTGCCCAACCTCATGGTCGCTAAGAAGGAGATCACTGGGCTACCGAAGAACGCGATCGGAGAAGCGTTCCGGGTCGCTGATCTCGGCGTCAAATAAGGCAGACTAAGCGTCGGTGTCGTAACTCCACGACCATGACAACGATCGCTGCGGGGTGCTCATGCTGCTGAAGGTGCTCAGCCGCCTCGGCATCTTCCTCATGTCCTTGTTCGTGGCCTCGGTCGCGGTGTTTGCGGTCATGAACGTGCTGCCCGGCAACCCAGCCCAAGTAGCCGCCGGGATCAACGCCGACGCGACGTCGGTGCACCAGCTCGAGGTCAAGTTTGGCTTGGACCGGCCGCTTATCGTGCAGTACTTCGACTGGGTCGGCCACCTGTTGCGCGGCAACTTCGGCAGGTCGTACGTCGGCGACTACGAGCTCACCCCGGAGATCATCGACAAGTTCCAGTACACGCTGTATCTCGCGATCGGCGGCACCCTGATCGCGCTGATCATCGCCGTACCGCTGGGAATCTTGATGGCCGCGCGCAACCGCACCGCGTCCGGAGTCGGCCTATCGGTCCTGTCGCAGCTGGGGATCTCCATCCCGGCGTTCGCGCTCGGGCTGATCCTGATCTCGTTCGTGTCTTTGAAATGGGGGCTGCTGCCGCCGGGCGACCTGGTCAAGCCGGGCGACGACTTCGGGCTGTTCCTACAACAGCTGATCCTGCCGGCGATCTCGCTCGGGCTGGTGCAAGGCGCCGTGCTCAGCCGCTACGTCAGATCGGCCGTTCTCGACGTACTGCGCCAGGACTACATCCGTACGGCGCGCGCGAAGGGCCTCACGCCGTACCGCGCGATCGTCCGGCACGGCCTGCGCAACGCGTCGATACCGGTCGTGACGGTCCTCGGACTGCAGCTTTCCACGCTGCTGATCGGCGCGGTCGTCATCGAGCGGGTGTTCGTGATCTCCGGGCTCGGCTCGATGCTGTTGGACAAAGTCGCCAACCGGGACCTGATCGCGGTGCAGTCCATCGTCATGCTGCTGGTCGCGGCCACCTTGATCATCACGCTGATCGTGGACATCCTGTACGTCGTGATCGATCCGCGATTGCGGGCCAGTCGATGAAGAGACTCAACCCCAGCCTGATCATCGGCGGCGTCCTGGTGTCACTCGTCGTCATCACGGCCGTCGTATCGTTCTTCTGGACGCCGTACAACCCGATCCTCAACAACGGCGCAGACAAGTTCGCGCCCATCAGCGGAGCGCACTGGCTGGGCGCGGATAAGTTCGGCCGCGACGAGCTGTCCCGGCTGATGGCCGGCGCCCGTACGACGCTGCTCGTCGGCATCGTCGCGGTCTCGATCGCGGCCGTGATCGGCGTACCGCTAGGGATCTGGGCGGCCATGTCGCGGCGATGGGTCGGCGAGGTGGTGATGCGGGGAAACGATCTGCTGCTAGCGTTTCCGGCCTTACTGCTCGCTATCATGCTATCGGCGATATACAAAGGCGGCACCCTCGTGGCGATGATCGCGATCGGGATCGCCACCGTGCCGACGTTTGCGCGAGTCAGCCGGGCCGGCACGCTGCAGGTGATGCAGACCGAATACGTGCTCGCCGCACGCGCCGCCGGCAACAGCAGACTCGCCATCGCGCGCCGACACATCCTGCCCAACATCTCCAGCCTGGTCATCGTGCAGTCCTCGATCGCCTTCGCCATCGCGATTCTGGCCGAAGCTGCACTCTCCTATCTCGGTCTCGGCACCCAGACCCCCAACCCCAGCTGGGGAATCATGCTCCTCGAGTCGCAAGACACCCTCTACAAGGCACTCTCACTCGGGTTGATCCCCGGGATCGCGATAGCCCTGTCCGTGCTCGGATTCAACCTGCTCGGCGACGGGCTGCGCGACAAGCTCGACGCGACGTTGGTGGACGTGCAATGACCGTGACCAGTACGCCGCGGCGCGTCCTCACTCTTCGTGAACTATCCGTGCGCACCGGCACCTATCCCCTGCTCGAAGGGGTTTCCTTCACCGTCGACGGCGATGAGCGGGTAGGCCTCATCGGAGAGTCCGGTTCCGGCAAGTCGCTGACGGCGCTGTCGATCATGGGCCTGCTCTCTCCCGGCCTCACCGCCAGCGGCTCGATCAGCGTGCTGGACGGCGAAGTGATCGGCGCCAAGGAGTCCGCTCTTGCCGGCCGTCGCGGCCGGGACCTCGCGATGGTCTTCCAGGAACCGATGACCGCGCTTAACCCGACGATGCGGGTCGGCAAGCAGATCGCCGAAACCATGCTGCTGCACGATACGCAGCCGAACAAGAAGGCGGCGTACGGCGAAGCGGTGCGCCTCCTCGAGCGGGTGGGTTTGCCCGACCCGGAACGCGCCGCGCGTTCATACCCTCACCAGTTGTCCGGCGGTCAGCGGCAACGCGCCGTGATCGCGATCGCGATGGCCAACGAACCCGACCTGCTGATCTGCGACGAGCCCACCACGGCGCTCGACGTGACCGTCCAGGCACAAGTGCTCGACCTCGTCGTCAGCGAAGCCGATCGCCAGAACGCCGCGCTGCTGTTCATCACGCACGACCTCGCCGTCGTCGCGATGCTCTGCCAGCGAGTCCTTGTCATGTACGGCGGGCGGATAGTCGAGGCCGGCACGGTTGCCGATGTCTTCACCAACCCGCAGCACCCGTACACGGCGGGGCTGATCGCCGCCTCCGACCTGGACGCGGTCGACGCCGAGGGCCATTTGACGACGATCCGTGGCAGCGTGCCGCCGGCCGGGAAGTTCCCGGAGGGGTGCGTGTTCGCCAACCGGTGCGACTTCGCGACCGACATCTGTAAGACCCAGCCGCCGTGGACCGGCGTACCGGCTGACGTCCGGCAAAGTGGTCGTCATAGCGACCACCCCGCCGGACGCGACGAAACGGGCGGGCAGGACTTCGGGTACGCGTGCTTCCACCCACTTGGGGAGAACGCCGAATGACGATGTATGAGCACAGGGTCCGGCAAAGTGGTCGTCATAGCGACCACTTTGCCGGACGCTACCGATGTGGGTGGTGCGCATGAGTGCGATTATCTCGGCGACGGACCTGTCGCGGCACTACCGCACTCCGCGGGCCTCGATGTTTGGCCAACCCGGGCAGGTAATCGGGCTGGACAAGGCGACGTTCGAGGTCGAGGCCGGCGAGCGGTTCGGCATTGTCGGCGAGTCCGGTTCGGGCAAGTCGACCCTCCTGCGGCTGCTCGCCGGGCTCGACGAGCCGACGAGCGGTCACATCGAGGTCGACGGACTGGACATCTCGCGCCATCGCACACCTTGGGGGCGTACGCCGCCGGGCTCGCCGGACTACCGGCGTAATCTTCACGGGCTTCGTTCGCGGCTCCAGATGGTTTTCCAGGACCCCATGGGTTCCCTGGACCCGCAGATGCGTGTGTACGACATCGTCGCCGAACCGCTTGTCGCTCAACGCAAACCTTTCACCGACGCGGATGTGCACCGGCTGTTGCGCGATGTCGGCATCGACCCGTCCGGGGCTCGGCGTTATCCGCATCAGTTCTCTGGCGGCCAACGGCAACGCATCTCGATCGCTCGCGCGCTCGCACCGGAGCCATCGATCCTCGTCGCCGACGAACCGGTCAGCGCGTTGGACGTGTCGGTGCGCGCGCAGGTGCTCAACCTGATCACCGACCTCGTCCGTGACCGCGAGCTCACGCTCGTGTTCGTGTCGCACGACCTCAGCGTCGTACGCCATCTGTGCCGCCGCGTCGCGGTGATGAAGGACGGCCAGATCGTCGAGTTGAGCGAGACCAAGGCCTTGTATGCCAATCCGCAAAGCGACTACACCCGCCGCCTCGTCGCCGCGATCCCGACGTTAGCCAAATCGATGAGCGGCGCGACCACGAGAGACTTGCTCACCGAGTCAGACCAACCCAACGAACGGGGAGACCGATGAACGGCGCTACGTCGAAATTCAACATCGACGCGGACGGGCTGGTCGCGTTCACCCAGGCCCTGGTGCGGGTGCGCAGCGTGCATGATGCGGCGACGAGCAACACCGAAGGGCAGGCGGCGGCCCTCGTCGAGGCGAAGATGCGGTCGTTTGGCTGGGACCCAGAGGTCATCGAGATCGAACCGGGGCGGCCCAACGTGATCGCCGTACTGCATGGGAACCGCCCGGGGCCGACGCTGATGTTCGAGGGGCACACCGACGTCGTCACCGAGGGCGACCTCTCGGAGTGGACGTTTGACCCGTACGGCGCCGAGATCCGCGACGGCAAGCTGCTTGGACGCGGCAGCGCCGACATGAAGTCCGGGCTCGCCGCGATGATTTATGCGGCTCGGGCCGTCGAGCGTGCCGGAGACTTCCCCGGCACGCTTGTCGTTGGTGCACTTGCTGACGAGGAGGGCATGATGATCGGCGCGAAGGCATTCGCCGGTTCATCACTCGCCCTCGGAGTCGACGGCGCCATCATTTGCGAACCCGAAGATGGCGAGATCTGCAACGTCGCCAAGGGCGCGATCCGAATGAAGGTGATCATCAAGGGGAAAATGGCGCACGGCGCGATGCCGCAACATGGCCGCAACCCGATCCCGGTAGCGGCCGCGATCATCAGCAAACTCGCCGCGCTGCAGGACGAGCTGCAGAAGGAGCATGGCGAGCATCCGACACTCGGCGACATCTACCTCACTCCGACGGTGCTCGACGGCGGAGACAACGACCAGATCAACGTCATCCCGACGGTCTGCTCATTAGCCGCTGACATACGTACGACGACGGCCGTCGACCACCCAACATTGTTGTCGCACATACATTCCCTCGTCGATCAGTCAGCGTTAGAAGCCGGCTGCGAAGCTACCTTCGTCGTCATCGATGACCGGCCGCCCGTTGACACCCCGATCGACGACCCTGTGGTGGCGGCCCTCGCCGCGGCGCACGAACGGGTCACCGGTGGCACGCCGGTGTACGGCGGCGTACCCGGTACGACCGACGGCACGATCCTCACCCGCGACGCCGCGATACCCACGGTCGTCTATGGTCCCGGCGACAAATGGATCGCCCATCAGGCAAACGAATGGGTCAGTGTCGAGGACATCGTGATCAACGCGCACGTGTACGCCGAGGCGGCCGCCGAATTCCTCAATTCCGATATTGCTGCCAGGAAGGCGAAGTAGGATGAAGTTCCCTTTAGAGTTGGCGATCGGTAACAAATGGGTACCGGTCAAGGAATCGGCCGACATCACCTTCCCGTACGACGGATCTGTGATCGCGAAAACGCCTGTGGGTAACGCCAGGCTGGCAAAGGAGGCCGTCGAGCAAGCGGTGTCCATCCGCGCCGAAATGGCGGCCATGCCGTCACACGCTCGGCGCAAGGCACTCATGGACACGTACGACGACATTGCTGCCCGCGCCGACGAGATCGAGCAGATACTGGTCCTCGAGACCGGTAAACCACTCGTGGACTGCAAGGTCGAGGTCGCGCGCACGCTGCTGACTCTCCAGACCGCGGCCGAGGAGATCTCGAAGTTGCATGGAGAAACCGTTCCGCTGGACGTTTCGCCTGCGGGAGAAGGGATGTTCGGCTTTTGGGTTCGCAAGCCCATCGGCGTGGTCGTCGCGATCACCGGCTTCAACTACCCGCTGCTCCTGGCCGTGCACAAACTCGCGCCGGCGATCGCGGCCGGCTGCCCGGTCATCATCAAGCCCCCACCGCAGGCGCCGATAACGACCATCATGCTGGTGACCCTGCTACGTGACGCCCTTAGTGGAGTCGGTGGACCGGAGGGCGGCGTACAGCTTGTCACCGGCGGTCCCGACGTCGGTGAAGCACTGACCACCGACCCGCGCATCGGCTGCGTGTCGTTTACCGGATCGGCGGAAGTCGGGCATCAGATTGCGCGAGCGGCGGCCCCGACCAAGGTCGTGCTCGAACTGGGATCCAATGCGGCGCTCATCGTTGCTGCAGATGCGGACCTCGATGCCGCGGCCGACGCCGTGATCCGCGGTGGCTACTACGCCAACGGGCAGGCCTGTATCAGCGTCCAGCGAGTGATTGTCGTCGAGTCCGTCAAGGACGCTTTCATGGCAAAACTACTGCCGGCATTGGACAGAGTCGCGGTGGGTGACCCACGCCTGCCTGAAACAAGGGTCGCCGCGCTGATCGATTCTGGGTCGACCGGTCGAGTGCGGTCGTGGGTCTACTCGGCGGTGTCGGCCGGCGCCACGCTCGCCGCGGGCGGGGGCATAAGCGGTACGGCGCTCGAGCCGACTGTGCTGCTCGACGTACCCGACGGTGCAGATGCGTGGGACGAGGAGATCTTCGGCCCGGTCGTCGCGGTCCGCGGCGTACCGGACCTCGACGCGGCGTACGACACTCTCAACAATTCGCGGTATGGCCTGCACTGCAGCATCTTCACGTCGTCACTGGCGACGGCGTACGACGCGGTCGACCGGATCGAAGCCGGCGGCATCGTCATTAACGAGGTCCCCGGCTTCCGCTCGGACATCGCGCCGTACGGCGGCGTCAAGGACTCGGGGATCGGCCGCGAAGGACCGCGCTTCGCGATGGAGGAAATGACGGTGACCCGCATGGTCGCCATCCGACCCTCGCCATCGCGCGAGGCCTAACGGACCTCGAGGACGCACAACCGACAGGTGAGGCCCTCGATCGTGTGGTACGGCTGCTCGTCCATCTGTCGCACGGTCACCGCGGTGCCAGCGTCCAATTCTTCGAGGTGGGCACGGAATCCTTCAGACTCCCAGACGAATGAATGCACGGTGGCGACGACGTAACCACCGGGCTTGGTGACCCGCACAAGCTCGTCGAGGACGGCGGGGCCCACGTGGCCGGCGGTCAGCGTGCCGACGCACAGGACCGCGTCGTACGAGTCGTTTGCCGGCTCGAGCGGCTTGGTGAGGTCTGCGGTCGACAGGTTGCGATAAATACCGCGGGCGCGGGCCTGGTCCAACATCCCCGGCGACAGATCCACGCCATCGAGTACGACGTCCGCCCGCTTGGCCAGTTCGGCGCCGGCAAGCCCCGTGCCACAGCCAGCGTCAAGTACGACGGCGCCGGGCGCGGTCAGGCTGGCCAGCCGCTCGGCCGCCAGCGCGGGAGCGACGTACCCCATGCCGCCGACCGTGTCGGAGTCGTACGTCGTCGCCCAATCGTCGTAGACACGCTCGGCGTCGGCGGTGTTAGTGAGGCCGTAGACCTTCTTCAACAGTTCGTTTTTCGTCTCTTGCACAACTCTCCGATCTTCGGCGTACGAAGTTTCCATGCTGTCACAGTCCCGATTACGCTTCCGGACCCCGTTGATCACAAATTAGAACGTGATTCTCGGTTGGGATTGTCGAGTGACCCCGTTCCCGATATGGTCGCGCTATCGCAACACCAGAGTCCGGGCGGGGATCCCGGACTCTTCGCCTGCCATCACGCCACAAAACGGAGGGACCACGCATGAACCGTGTCGCATCGATCACCCCACCCGGGCTGCCGGAGGAGTTTAAGTTTCCGGCGGTCGACGTCGGTTCAATTTTGCGGGGTGGCGCGCGCCGGTACGGCGACCGAGTCGCCTTCCACAAGGACGGCACAGACGTCACCTTCACCGAGTTGCTTAGCCAGGCCGCCGCGTTTGCCAACGCGCTGAACAACAATGGCATCGGCGAAGGCGATGTCGTCGCGGTACACCTGCCCAACTGTCTCGAATACCCGGCCATCTACTTCGGAATCATGATGTCGGGGGCCGCGTTCGGGCCGACTAATCCGCTACTTCCACCACACGACCTTGCCTTCCAGCTCAGTGATTGCGGGGCAAAGGCTGTCGTTACGTGGGGTCCGGCATCAGCGGTGCTCCAGTCGGTTCGGGAAGAGATTCCGGCGCGTCTGGTGATCACTGTCGACGCCGAACTACCAGGTGCGGTTACCCTCAGCGACTTTGTAGCGGATGCCTCGACGACCCCGCCACCACCGATCGAGGATGCGGCGACGAAACTCGGCCACCTCGCCTACACAGGCGGAACCACAGGCCGCTCCAAGGGTGTCATCATCACCCACGCAAACATCATCGCCAACGTGCTGCAGTCCGCGCGCGGCGGCGGTTCGGTGCCCACACTCGACGCCGAAGGTGACCTCGCGCTCGATCAGGTTGGCTCCGTCGAGGAATGGCCGACCCGGTTGGGTACGGCGGTAGCCATCAACCTGACGCCCTGGTTCCACGCCATGGGGGCAATCGGCTATCTGAACCTACCGATCATCTCGGGCATGACGACCGTCCTGCACTCCCGTTTCGACCCGGGCGCCTACCTCGCCGACGCGGAGAAGTTCCAGGTGACCATCATCGGCGGGGCACCCCCGATCTTTGTGGCGCTGATCCGGCACCCGGACTTCCAGACCCGAGACCTGTCCTCGGTCCGCGGGCTCTCCTCCGGCGCCGCCCCGCTGCCGGTCGCGGTGATCGAGGCACTCGAAGCGAGATTCCCGGACGCGATCATCGGCGAAGGCTACGGCCTGACGGAGGTGACGATGGCAGCAAGCGGCAACCCGGGATGGCGGTCCGGCATACGGAAGGCGGGCACGGTCGGCATCTCGACGTACGGCGCCGACATCTGCCTGATGGACCCGGCCGGCGTCGAGGTAGGCCCGGGTGAAACCGGCGAAGTATGCGTGCGCGGCCCGCAGGTCATGCAGGGATACCACAACCGGCCCGACGCGACGGCAGAAACGTTGCGGGATGGCTGGTTGCACACCGGCGACATCGGATCTATCGATGAAGACGGCTACCTGTCGATCGTCGATCGCGCCAAAGACATGCTGCTATACAAGGGATACAACGTTTACCCTCGCGAGCTCGAGGAGATCTTGCACAGCCATCCAGACATCGCCGGAGCGGCGGTGGTCGGACGCAAGGATGACGAGGTCGGCGAGCTGCCGGTCGCGTTCGTCAAGCTCCGCGACGGCATTGTCGCTACCCCGCAGGCAATCCAGGACTACGTCAACGAACGAGTCGTGCCCTACAAGAAGCTTCGCGAAGTCCACCTCGTCGACGAGATCCCGGTGTCGGCAGCAGGCAAGGTGCTGCGCCGGGAACTACGCGACTCGCTTGCCGACGTACCAACCGCTTCTACCAGCTAGGGGCACGTAGAAGCGGTCAAGGACATACTTAGCTATGCCGAATCCGGACCCGACCGACCCGCGCCGTACGTCGACCAGTTGGTTTCTGTTGGCGCGCTCGCTGATCGGGATTTTCGGACTGGTCGTGCTCCCCGCGATCTTGCTCTATGGATACGCCATCTCCACGGCGTGGTTCTTCGGGACCGAGCCGTCCGATGCGACATTGCGTACGGCGGCATCCGCGCTCACCTGGGCGCGGGTATCGGCGAGCATTTCGTTGTTCGTCGTGGTCGTACTGAGCGGCTGGCTGGCGGCACGGCGCGTCGGCGCCCTCGGTGCGTGGGTGTTCTGCGGGCTCGGGATCGCCGTGACGGCCGTGGTCTGGCACATCGACCTGCCCGCGTGACCGACCCACCACGTGACTGGGGACGACCGTGACAGGGAACGGTGCGTACGGCGAAGCGGGGATCACGGGATGATCACGTTGCCCGGATCGGGCTGCTGGTCCTTCGGAGCCGCGCTGTAGTCACCAAACGGGCCGTCGCGTTGCGCGACCACCGCCGCCACCCCCTGCTGCTCGGCGATCGTGATAAACCGTCTCGCATCAGGGGTGTTGCGCATCAGTCCGTCCAAGATCGGTCCGAGCGTCTGGGTGCTGGCCAGGCCCACGTTCTCGTAGGCTTGGTTGACAACGAGCTTCATCGCGGACAGCTGCGACACGGGGATACTGGCCAACTGCGCGGCCTGCCGCGCCACCTCTTCCTCAAGCTGTGCGAATGGCACCGACTTGTTGATCAGGCCGATCTCTGCGGCTTCCTTGCCTGACACAGCCTTACCGGTCAGTGCGTATTCCTTCGCCTTCGCCAGGCCCAGGCGATAGATCCACATACCTGAGAGGTGTGCGCCCCACATGCGGGCGTACGGCGTACCAATCCGCGCATCATCCGACGCAATCACGATGTCGCCGCACAGCGCCGACTCGCTGCCACCGCCGACACACCAGCCATGCACCTGCACGATCACCGGCTTAGGACAACGCCACATGCTCATGAACTTTTGCGTCGGCGACTCACTCGGTGTCGTCGCCATGACAAAGTCCTTGCCCGGGTCCCACGCGCCGTCCGTGTTCATCTGGTCGTCCCAGTGATGAAACCCGCCACCGAAGTCATATCCCGCGCAGAAGGATCTCCCGGCGCCACGCACGACGACCACTTTGACGTTGGTGTCCCTCGTCGCCTCGACGATCGCGCTCTGGAACTCATCCGGCATCGGCGGCACGATCGTGTTGAGCCGCTCCGGACGATTGAGAGTGATGGTCGCGACCGCGTCCGACACGGAGTAAAGAATGGTCTCGTACATGGTTCCTCCGATCAAAGGTGCCCTCACCATAGATCCGCCTACTTGCTCAAGTCTTCTTGTTCAGGCCTTCGGCGTACTTCACCAGTCGGTCGGCTTCTAGGTCGTCGGCCACGATCGGAGGGGACCCCCACAGCGGCTGAGTCGCCGACTCGCGGAGGAAATACACCGCGACCAGCCCGATGATGCCGCTGACGACCAGATAGAACGCCGGCACCAGATTGCTTCCCGTCATCTTGATCAGCGCCGTCGTAGCCAAAGGCGTCGTACCGCCGAAGGTCGACACGGATGGCGCGGCGAAGCATGCAAGCGTCAGACCAAGCACCACGCACCCGACCAGCGGTCGCCAGGTGCCCGAACTGGTGATCAGCATGAAACATGGAAACGCCAGCACAATCTGCGCGATGGCGCCGATGAAGAACACCGGCCTGCGGCCGATATAGTCGCTCACCCGGCCCACCAGGAGGATGAATACGACGACCGTGAGGATCGAGGCGAGGACCAGCAGGTCGCTGTTGACCTGACCGCGGCCCAGCGTCTCGGTGAGGAAGGTGGCAAGAACCCGGAGTCGCCGCTAAGGTGACCACGAGTGCGGGAGTCGAAGAGATCAGGGGCTCGCTACCTAGTGGGGTGCGACGGCGCGCATAGCGTCGTACGGCGTGGACTCGGGTTGGACTTCGATGGTGACGCTTTCCCGGAGGAGTACATGCTCGGCGACGTCGAGGTGGACTGGCATCAGCCGCCCGGTTGGGGTATTCGCGCCATGCATCAGACCGACGGCGACACCGACGACCTCCTGGTCTGCATCCCGCTACCGGGCCACAACCGCTACCGCATGCCGATGCTCGTGCCCGATGAGCTGCGTACCGCGAAGTCTGACGATCCCGGCGCGGTCGCGCACGGTCTCGAAGGTGGTCGCGCACCGGAACTGCGTCATATACAGGCGGTGCTCGACCGGCTGTCCCCTGAGCCGACGGTCGCATCACACCTGCGGTGAGCATCGGTCTTCCGAATTTCACACCGCATTGTCAACAGCTACGGCACTTACCGGGTATTCGTCGCGGGCGACGCCGCGCACATCCATCCGCCTACCGGCGCGCAAGGGATGAACACCGGGATTCAGGATGGTTACAACCTGGCCTGGAAGATCGCACTCGCGGCAAACGGGCAGGCCGCCGACGGGCTACTGGCGAGTACGTCGCCGAGCGGCGACCCCGTGGGCGAGGAGGTCGTCGGCCGCACTGTACGAAACGCGCGCGAGGGCATCGAGAGCACCAAAGAGTCGCCGGAGACGGTGATCATGCGTGAAGCGCAACTCCTGGTCGGCTATCGCGGCGGGCCACTCGCCGTACCGGATGACGGCGGATTCGACGACGGCGCGCCGTCCGCTGGTGAACGCGCTCCTGACGCCTTCGACCTGACGCGTGACGGCGTCAGTTTTCCGGTGCGACTGTTCGAAGTCATGGACAGTCCTGGCCACAGGTTGCTGCTGTACGCCGATCCCACCGTCGGCGCGGAACAACTGCGCGCCTTGGAGAGTTTGGGCGCCGATACGTGGCGAGGCGAGCTCAATACACGGCTGGTCGTGGCGCCTGGTCTCGAGCCGGCGACTCTCAGGATGCCGGCGATCGTCGACCACACGGGGAGTTTCCGGGCGGCGTACGGCGCCCGCGGCGGTTGCTGGTATCTCGTCCGCCCCGACCGCTATCTCGCTGCCAGGTCGGCGACGGTGTCGGGAGATGGGCTTGCGGCGTACCGCGCTAAGGTCCTTCGTCCGGTCGAGGAGTGACGACTAGAAGTGCAGTTTCGGCTCGGTGGCCGACTGCAGCTCGTCTTTAGTGACCCCGGGTGCGAGCTCGACGACGTGCAGCCCGTCCTCTTCGACCGCCATGACTGCGAGGTCGGTGTAGATGCGATCGACGACGCGTCCCGCGGTCAGCGGATAGCTGCATTCGCGGACGACCTTTGGCTTACCGTCCTTGGTCGTGTGCGACATGATCGCGAAGACGCTTTTGGCTCCCACCGCGAGATCCATCGCCCCTCCAACGGCGGGCGCAACCGTGGGGTCGCCGGTCGACCAGTTCGCCAGGTCGCCGTACTCCGAAACCTCGAATCCGCCGAGCACGGAGATGTCGAGGTGCCCCCCGCGCATGATCATGAACGAGTCGGTGTGGTGGAAGTAGGAGCCACCGGTGAGCAGCGTGACGTGCTGTTTACCGGCGTTGATCAGCTCAGGGTCGAGCTGCTCAGGCGTCGGCGTCGGTCCCATACCCAGGATGCCGTTTTCGCTGTGCAGCAGGATTTCTTTGTCATGCGGCAGTGCGTCTCCGACCGTGGTCGGCATGCCGATCCCAAGGTTCACATACGAACCATCGGGGATGTCCTGCGCGACACGCGCGGCCATTGCTTCCTTGGTGAAACCATGAGTGGTCACTGCGGTCATTTGGACCCCACCTTTACTACTCGGTCGACGAAGATGCCTGGGGTGATGATGTGTTCGGGGTCGAGGTCGCCGAGCTCGACGAACTCATGGACCTGTACGACGCTGAGCTTGCCGGCCGTGACCATCGTCGGTCCGAAGTTACGTGCCGCCGAGTGGTAGGTCAGGTTGCCCCAGCGATCCGCACGCTGGGCATGCACGAGCGAGACATCTCCCGGAAGCGGATCTTCCAGCACGTGCAGCCGGCCGTTGATCATCCGGGTTTCCTTGCCCTTGGCCAACTCGGTGTCCGCTCCGGTGGGAGTAAAGAATCCTCCGAGGCCGGCGCCGGCCGCCCGCATCCGTTCGCTCATCGTGCCCTGCGGTACGAGTTCCAGCTCGAGTTGTCCCTCCGCCCAGCGCTGCTTGAACCAATGAGCTTCCTTGGTCCTGGGGTAGGAACAGATCAGCTTGGCGACCCTCTTCTCGCGGATCAACGCCGCGACGCCGTTGTCGCCTGCCCCGCCGTTGTTGGTGACAATCGTCAGGTCTGCGACGCCGAGGTCGAGCACCGCATCGACGAGTTCCGTCGGTACTCCCGAGTCACCGAAACCGCCAACCAGGATGGTCGCACCATCGGAGATTCCGGCGACGGCGTCCTCGAGGGACGCCACTCTCTTGTCGATCAAGCTCTTCCTCCACAGGATTAGGATGTGCGCAGTACCAAGCGAGGGGGACAGATTGCGCAGACAGACTCACGGCTGAGCGGTACTTACTCACGGATGGTCGCGCAGCCAAAGGTTACCGGATGGATGCTCGTCAGAGGCCAGTTGGTTTCCGACCTCACATTCACTTAGGCATCCTAAGTACCTGCGGCGCCGGACCTGGTCCGCCAACCACCGCTCACATCGCATGCCATGGTATACATTGCCCAGTGGGCCTCGCCCTCGACCCACGACGAACGGAGCGGTCCCCTGTGACTTCAGCAATTGCACCCACTACGACGATGCTCATCAACGGCAACCGGGTGCCGGCCTCCTCCGGCGCCGAGCTGCCGGTCACCGATCCTTACCTTGGCGAGGACTTCGCCACTATTCCGGACGCCGGCGCACCCGACGTCGACGTCGCCATCGAGGCTGCCCGCGCGGCGTTCGACGGGACCTGGCGCGACACTCCCGGCGTACAACGG